>PLSW01000166.1 GCA_003165275.1 Caulobacteraceae bacterium | reverse complement strand
GCACCTTGTTGCGCGCCATCGCTCAACCCCTCCAAATCGCTCGAATGTTCCCGCTTTGTACCATCGTCGGGGCGGCTGAGGAAGATGCGTAATCAGGAAGGGTTTTGCCCTCATTCCCCGATCTCCACCGCCGCCACCGCCTGCGCGGCCAGGCCTTCCTCACGGCCGGTGAATCCCATGGCCTCGGTGGTGGTCGCCTTGACGCTCACCCGGTCCAGGGGAAGGTCAAGAAGCTCGGCCAGCCGCGCCCGCATGGCCGCCCGGTGCGGCTTCACCTTGGGTCGCTCACAGATCAGGGTCACGTCCACATTGGCGATCCGCCCGCCGCGCGCCCGCACTAGGTCGGCCGCGTGGCGCAGGAAGACGCCGGAATCGGCGCCCTTCCATTGGGGATCGGACGGGGGAAAGTGATCGCCGATGTCGCCTTCGCCGATCGCCCCAAGCAAGGCGTCAGTGAGGGCGTGCAGGCCGGCGTCGGCGTCGGAATGGCCGATCAGGGTGCGGTCGTGGTCGATGCGCACCCCGCACAGCCACAGATGGTCCCCCGGACCGAATCGGTGGGCGTCGAAGCCCTGGCCGATCCGCGTGGTCTGCGCGGCGGGGGCGGCGAGGCGCTCGGCCATGGCGAAGTCCTCCGGATAGGTGAGTTTCATCAGCCGCGGATCACCGGGCGCGAGGGCGATCCGCCCACCCGCGGCCTCCATCACCGCCGCGTCGTCGGTGGGCTCGCCCCCCCCCGCGGGCCAGGCGGCGTAGGCTTCGCTCAAGGCCGCCAGCCGGAAGGCCTGCGGGGTTTGGGCCCGCCAAAGCCCGTCCCGGGAAACGGTGGCGCTTACCACCCCGTCCTGGCCGCGCTTGAGGGTGTCGGCGACGGGGAGGGCGGGGATGGCCCCATCGGCGCCCTCCAGGGCCTGGGTGAGAGCCGCGACGTGAGCGGCGTCCACGAAGGGGCGGGCCGCGTCATGCACCAGGACAATGGAGTTCGCCGGCTGGTCGGCGAGGGCCGCGAGGCCAGCGACTACGGATTTGGCCCGGGTCGCGCCGCCCGGCGTCGCTGTCCAGCCAAGTAGACCAGCAAGGGCCTTGGCCGCGACAGCCTCGTCGCCAGCGGGAATCACCACCACCACCCGGGCCGCGCCGGCCTCCAGCAAGGCCCGGACCGACCAGGCCAGCACCGGCCGGCCAGCGAGGCCGCGCCACTGTTTGGCCTGGCCGGCGCCGGCGCGCGAGCCCGCGCCCGCCGCTACGATGATCGCGGAAAACCCCATGTGATTTGTTTCGGCGTGCAAGCGCGCAATGTCCAGACTGGACGTGGCTCGCAAAATTGCCTAAAGTTTGCACCCAGGGGATGGTCATAAAATGAGCAACAGCGTCTCGATAGGCGTGGTCCGCGTGAGCGGCCGCGTCTGGGTCGCCCCCATGACCGGGGTCAGCGACCTGCCGTTCCGCCGCACGGCCGCCCGTCTGGGCGCGGCCTATGTGGCGACCGAAATGGTCGCCTGCGCCGAACTGGCGCGGGGACGCCCCGACGTGGTCCGCCGGGCCGCGGTGGGCGGGGGCCTGCCGTTGATGGCGGTGCAGCTGGTCGGCCGCGACCCAAACTGGATAGCGAGGGGCGCGCGCCTGGCCGTCGCCGCCGGCGCGGAGATCATCGATTTCAACATGGGTTGCCCCGCCCGCGAAGTCACCGGCGCCGCCTGCGGCTCGGCCCTGATGCGCGATCTGGACCTCGCCGAGCGACTGATCACCGCCGCCCTCGAGGCCGGCGCCCCGGTGACGGTGAAGATGCGCCTGGGCTGGGACGACGCCTCGAAGAACGCCCCGGACCTCGCCGCGCTGGCCGAGCGCCTCGGCGTCGCCGGCGTCACCGTCCACGGGCGAACCCGCAACCAGTTCTACGCCGGCGCCGCCGACTGGGCGGCCGTGCGCGCCGTGCGCGAGGCCGTTTCGGTCCCGGTGATCGTCAACGGCGACATCGTCGACCTCGACTCCGCCCGCTCGGCCCTGGCCCTTTCCGGCGCGGACGGGGTGATGATCGGCCGAGGCGTTTGTGGCCGCCCCTGGATCGCGGCGCAGATCGAGGCGGCCCTGGCCGGCGAGGCCGCCGACGAGCCGGACGCCGAGGCCCGCCTCGACATCGTCCTTGGCCACATGGCCGAGACCCTGGACTTCTACGGCGAGCGCCTAGGCCTGCGCATCTTCCGCAAGCACCTGGGCTGGTACGTCGAGCGCGCGCCCTGGCCCGCCGATCCCGTCGTCCGACGCGCCGCCAAGGCGCGCCTTTGCCGCCTGGAGACCGGCGCCGATGTTGCAGCCGGTCTGACCGAACTGTGGTCGGATTCCCAAGAAAGGCTCGCCGCATGACCAGCCGCCTGCGCATCCAGCCCAATTCCAGCGACGCCGATCACCTGCGCGCCTCCGCCTTCGACCTGGCGCCGGACCCGGCGCTGATCATCTCCGCCGAAGGCGCCCTGGTCGCCGTCAACGAGGCCGCCGAGGCCCTGTTCGGCCGCGGCCTGTCCCTGCTCAGCCGCGGCCGGCTGCGCGACGCCCTTCCCGTGGGCTCGGCCCTCACCGCTCTCATCGACCGGGCCGTGGCCGCGGGCCTGCAGGTGCGCGAGCGCGGCCTGGAGATCAGCCTCTTCGGCCACCCGCCCTTCGAGGCGGACGGCGCGGCCGCCCCCCTGCGTGACGGCTCGGTGCTGCTGACCCTGCAGGTGCGCGGCGGCGCCCTCGGGGTCGAGCGCGGCGCGGGCGCCGACGGGGCGGGCCTTCGCTCCGTGGTCGGCCTTGGCCGCATGCTGGCCCATGAGATCAAGAACCCCCTCGCGGGCATCCGCGGCGCGGCGCAGCTGCTCAAGTCCGGCCTCCGCCCGGAGGATGCGGCCCTCGCCCAGCTCATCGTCGACGAGACCGAGCGGATCCGCCGGTTGGTCGACCGGATGGAGGCCTTCTCCGAGGAGACCACGCCCCACGTCGAGCCGGTCAATATCCACAAGGTGCTGGACCGCGTGCGCGCCCTGGCGGCCAACGGCTTCGCCGACGGCCTGGGTCTGTCGGAACACTACGATCCCTCCCTGCCGCCGGCGCTGGCGGAGGAGGACATGCTGATACAGATATTCCTGAACCTGGTGAAGAACGCCGCCGAGGCCGCCCATTCCCGCGGCGACGGCCGTGGCGAGGTCAGTATTTCCACCGCCTATCGCCACGGCTTTCGCGTGCGCTCGGCCAGCGGACAACCCTTGCGCGGCGCGCCGCTGGAGGTGCGCATCCAGGACAACGGCCCCGGCGTGCCCGCGCACCTGCGCGACCACCTCTTCGAGCCGTTTGTCACGTCGAAAAGCTTCGGCGCGGGCCTGGGCCTGGCGCTTGTCGCCAAATTGGTCACGGCGCATGGGGGATTGATTGATTTCGAGTCAGAACCGGGACGAACCGTCTTCCGGGTCCTGCTGCCAATCGCTACCGACGGGGCGAAGGATTAAGCCAAGCCTATGACGGTTCAACATAAAATCCTGATCGCGGATGATGATGCGTCGATCAGGTTGGTGCTCAGCCAGGCCTTTGGCCGCCTCGGGTACCAAGTGCGCGCAACGGGCAATGCGACGACCCTGCTGAAGTGGGTGTCGGAGGGGGAGGGCGATCTCGTCATCACCGACGTGGTGATGCCCGACGAGAACGTCTTCGACGTCCTGCCGCGCATTCGCAAGCAGCGGCCCAAGCTGCCGGTCATCGTGATGAGCGCGCAGAACACCCTGCTGACCGCGGTCAACGCCGCCGAGATGGGGGCGTTCGAATACATCCCCAAGCCCTTCGACCTCGACGACATGACCGCCGCCGCCAAGCGCGCGCTTAGCCGGCCCGTGGACGCCGAGGCGACCAAGGCGCAGGCCCGGGCGGCGCGTGACGAACGATTGCCCCTGATCGGCCGCTCGGCACCCATGCAGGACGTCTACCGCACCATCGCCCGCCTGGTCGGCGCCGACCTGACAGTGCTGATCCTGGGCGAATCCGGCACCGGCAAGGAGTTGGTGGCCCGGGCCCTGCACGACCTCGGCCCCCGACGGGACGGCCGGTTTGCGGTGATCAACCTCGCCGCCGTCCCCCGCGAGCGGGTGGAGACCGAACTCTTCGGAAAGGGCGAGGGCGACGTCGGTAAGCTGATCGAGGCCGACGGCGGCACCCTGTTCCTGGACGAGATCGGCGACATGCCGCTGGACGCCCAGACCCGGCTGCTCCGCGTCATCGACGGCTCGGAAAGCAATATCAACCCGCGCACCGGCCGGCGGCCCAACGCCCGGATCATCGCCGCCACCAACCGCGACCTGCGCGCCCTCATCCAGCACGGCCTGTTCCGAGAAGACCTCTTCTTCCGGCTCAATGTGGCGCGCATCCGGCTCCCACCGCTGCGCGATCGCACCGAGGACATCCCGGACCTCGCCCGCTCCTTCCTGCTGCGCGCCCACCGCGAGGGCCTGCCCGCCAAAGCCATCGACGCCGGCGCCCTGGACCGCCTCAAGGCCTACGAATGGCCTGGGAACGTCCGCGAGCTGGAGAACCTGATCCGCCGGGTCTGCGCCCTCTACGGCGAGGACCTGATCACCGCCCGCATCATCGAGCGCGAACTGCAGGACCAGAACCCAATCCCGGTGGAATCCGGCGGTCCGGTGACCCTGGCCACGCTCATCGAGCGCCATCTGGCCGGCTACTTCGCCGACCAGCCCGACGGCGTGCCGCCCCCCGGCCTCTACGACCGCATGCTGCATGAACTGGAGCACCCGCTGATCCGCCTCACCCTGACGGCGACCCGCGGGAACCAGGTGCGCGCCGCCGAGATCCTCGGCCTTAACCGCAACACCCTGCGGAAGAAGATCCAGGACCTCGGCGTGGAGACGACCCGCGCTAAGCGGTGACACTCAAAGGCAACATAGCTGTTGCAAGAGGGGCGCAGTTTTTCGTAACCTAGGCCAATGGCGGATGCGGGCCTGCAGAACGGATCAGAGACCCCCGCTGGCGGGCCGATGGGTTGGCGTGAGCGGCTGACCTCCCGTTACACCCTCGGTGCCGGCTACGCCCTCGCCGCGGCCCTGACGGCCCTGGCGGTGTGGCTGGCCTCGTCGGCGCCGGTCAGCGGACCCGTGGGGCCGCCCGCCGAGGCGATCCTCGTGGTCCTGGCCATCAATGTCGTGCTGATCGTCACCCTCGCCGTCGCAGTGGGGGCGAGGGTCTGGAACCTCTTCGTGGTCCAGCGGCGCGACGTCGGCGCGCGGCTTCACCTTCGCTTCGTGGCCCTTTTCGCGACGGCGGCGGTTGCGCCGGCGGTCATCGTCGCCCTGGTGTTCGGCGTGCTGATCAACCAGGCCGTCGACGCCTGGTTCACCAACCGGGTCGACCGGGTGGTGGAGAATTCGGCGGGTGTCGCCAATTCCTACCATCGCTTCCAGACCAACTCGATCCACGACGACGTCGAGGCCATGGCCGACGACCTCAACCGCGCCGCGCCCGTGTTCAAGGTCTCGCCAGTCTATTTCAGTCAGTTTCTTGGATTGCAGGCCAACTACCGCGCCTTTCCCGCGGCCTACATCCTCGATCGCGATGGACGGATTCTGGCGCGGTGGGAGGTGGAATCGTCCCCTCAACTGCTGATGCCGCCGCCGTCGGACATGGCCGTGGCGGACAAGACCGGCAAGGAGAACATGGCGCGGCGGGAGTTCGCCGCCACCGACGTCATCCGGGTCCTCTACAAGCTTCGCGCCTACGACGACGCCTATCTTTATGTCGCCCGGTCCATCGACAAGGGCATCCTGGCCAACCTGAGGGAAGCCAACGAGTCCGTCGCCGCCTACCGCGACGTGGCCGCCAACCGCAGCCGGATCAAGCTCTCCTTCGAACTCAGCTATCTGGAAGCGGTGCTTCTGGTGCTGGTCGGCGCCGTCTGGCTGGGGCTGACCGCCGCCAACAGCATTTCCGGCCCCGTCGCCCGCCTCGTCCAGGCCGCCGACCGGGTTGCAGGCGGCGACCTGGCCGCCCGGGTCGCCGTTGAGAAGGGACCGCAGGAGCTCACCGATCTGGCCAAGTCTTTCAACCGGATGACTGCGGATCTTCAGACCCAGCAATCAGCCCTGAAGGCCGCCGGCGACGAGGCCGAGTCCCGCCGCCAATTTATCGAGACCGTGCTCTCCGGGGTCAGCGCCGGGGTCATCGGCCTGGATCGGGAGGGCCGCATCTCCGCCGCCAACCGACAGGCGGTGTCGCTGCTGGACCTGCCGGACGTCGGCGCCCACGGCCGCCGCTTGAGCGAACTCGCGCCCGAGTTCGCCGAACTCGTCGACCAGTCCAGCAAGTCCGCCTCCGGGGCCGAGGCCGAGATCGACATTACCCGGGGCGCCGACACCCGGCGCCTGCGCATCCGCGCCAGTGGCGCCACCGACGACGGCCTAGTGCTTACCTTCGACGACATCACCCGCCTCGTCGCCGCCCAGCGCAACGCCGCCTGGAAGGACGTCGCCCGCCGCATCGCCCACGAGATCAAGAACCCGCTCACGCCGATCCAGCTGTCGGCCGAGCGACTGCGGCGCAAGTACCGCAAGGACATCAAGGTTGACGTGGAGACCTTCGACCGCTGCACCGAGACCATCATCCGCCAGGTGGGCGACATCGGCCGGATGGTCGACGAGTTCTCCGCCTTCGCCCGCATGCCGGCGCCGGTCTTCGTGCGCACCGACGCTGCGGAACTGCTGCGCGAGGCCGTGTTCGCCCAGCGCGTGGCCAATCCGGACATCGATTATGTGCTGGAGGATCCGCTCCCCGAGGCCCAGGCCCTATGCGACGCCCGGATGGTCGGTCAGGCGCTGACCAACGTGCTCAAGAACGCCGGTGAAGCCATCGCCGGCCGGCGCCTCGCCGACCCCAAGCTGCGCGGCCGCATCACGGCCCGACTCTTGCTGGGCGATGACGATCTCGCCTTCGAGATCGAGGATAATGGGATCGGCCTGCCGGCCAAGGATCGCGACCGGCTCACCGAGCCCTATGTGACGACGCGGGAGAAGGGGACAGGGCTGGGTCTGGCGATCGTCAAACGCATCCTGGAGGACCACGGCGGCGAGCTGACTCTGCTCGACGCCGCCACGCTCCCTGGCGCGCGCACTGTGCTGAAGATACCGCGGCTCAGGGCCGTGGAACATGAGGCCGCCCCCGCGGCCGCGATGGCATGAGGACACCGATGGCGGCTGATGTGCTGGTGGTCGACGACGAGGCGGATATCCGCGACCTGGTGGCGGGGATCCTCGCCGACGAGGGGTATTCCGTGCGGACGGCGGCGGATTCGGAAAGCGCCCTGGCCAGCCTGCGCGCCCGCCGCCCCTCGCTGCTGATCCTCGACATCTGGATGCAGGGCGGCGGCATGGACGGGCTGGAGCTGCTCGACCTGGTCAAGAGCTTCGATCCTGACCTGCCGGTGGTGATGATCTCCGGCCACGGCAATATCGAAACCGCCGTCAGCGCCATCAAGCGCGGCGCCTACGACTTCCTGGAAAAGCCGTTCAAGTCCGACCGGTTGCTGCTGGTGGCCGACCGAGCCCTGGAGCAGGCGTCCCTGCGCCGGGAGAACCGCCGCCTGCGCCAGCAGACCCTGGCCCCCGACGGCTTCCTCGGCCGCTCCAGCGCCGCCCAGCAGCTGCGTCAGCTCATCGCCAAGATCGCCCCGGCCAACAGCCGCCTGCTGATCTCCGGCCCGCCGGGGTCCGGTAAGGAACTGGTGGCGCGGATGATCCACGCCGCCAGCCCCAGGGCCAAGGGCGAGTTCGTCGCCATCGGTGCGGCGGAAATGACCCCCGACCGCATGGACCTGGAGCTCTTCGGCGAGGAGGGCGAGGGGGGCCGTCCCAGCCGCATCGGCGTCTTCGAACGCGCCCATGGCGGCACCCTCTACCTGGACAAGGTCGGCGACATGCCGCGAGAGACGCAGGGCCGCATCCTGCGGGTCCTGGTTGAACAGCGCTTCCGCCGCCTTGGCGGCTCCCAGGATGTGCAGGTGGACGTGCGGGTGATTTCCTCCACCTCCAAGGACCTGCGCGAGGATATCGCCGCCGGGCGCTTCCGCGAGGATCTGTTCCACCGTCTGAACGTGGTCCCGGTGCACGTGCCGGGCCTAGCCGAGCGCCGCGAGGACATCGCCGAACTGGTCGAGTATTTCATCGACCGGATCAGCGAAACCAGCGGCCTGCCGCGCCGCCGGCTCACCGACGACGCCGTGGCCACCCTGCAGATCCACGACTGGCCCGGCAACGTGCGCCAGCTGCGCAACAACGTCGAGCGGCTGATGATCCTGGCGACCGGCGATCCCAACGAGCCGATCACAAGCGAAATGCTCCCCGCGGAAGTCGCCGCCGCCGGGGCCGTGGCCTCGATCGGCTCGGAGCGGATCATCGCCCTGCCGCTGCGCGAGGCGCGCGAGGTGTTCGAGCGCGAATACCTCAACGCCCAGATCGTTCGCTTCGGCGGCAACATCTCGCGCACCGCCAACTTCATCGGCATGGAGCGCTCGGCCCTGCACCGCAAACTGAAATCCCTCGGCGTCGCCCCGGCGCGACTCGGGGAGGAAGAGGAATTCACGTGAGCCGCATCGCCTATGTGAACGGCCGCTATGTGCCCCACCGCCAGGCAGCGGTGAGCATCGACGATCGGGGATTCCAGTTCGCCGACGCGGTTTACGAGTATTTCGCCGTCTTCGGCGGCAAGCTGGCCGACGCCGCCGGCCATTTCGAGCGGCTTTGGCGCAGCCTGTCCGAACTGCGCATCGATCCGCCGATGAGCGAGACCGCCCTGAAGGCGGTGATCGCCCAGACCGTGCGCCTCAACAAGGTGAGGGACGGGGCCGTCTATCTGCAAATCTCCCGGGGCGTGGCCAAGCGGGACCATCCGTTTCCCAATCCGGCGCCGCATCCCACCGTGGTGATCACCGCCAAGCCGGTGAACTACGCCGCCGAGCACGCCAAGGCCGAGAAAGGCGTCGCGGTGCTCAGCCGTCCCGACAATCGCTGGGGCCGCTGCGACATCAAGACCGTCGGCCTGCTGCCCAACGCCCTGGCCAAACAGGCCGCCCGCGAGGCCGGCGCCTATGAGGCCTGGCTGGTCGACGAGTTGGGATTCGTCACCGAGGGCTCGTCCACCAACGCCTGGATCGTCGACGCCGAGGGGGTCCTGCGCACCCGGGACACCAACGCCAACATCCTGCGCGGGGTCACCCGCCGGAACCTGATCGATATCGCGCAGGAGGCCGGGGTGCCGGTCTCCCAGCGTCCGTTCACCATCGAAGAGGCCAAATCAGCCCGCGAAGCCTTTATCACCGCGGCGTCAACCTTTGTTCTCCCTGTCGTGAAGATTGATGGCGCGGTGGTCGCCGATGGCGCACCAGGCCCTGTCAGTCGCAGGCTGCGCGCCCTATATCTTGAGAACGCCAAGGCGGACGCGGTTTAACCGCGCCGCGGCGTTGCGGGGTTCATGCTCGCTGGAATAGAACCGACTTGTGTGTGGGAGCGTTGGGCTTCCGAGACAATAAAAAGGAGCGCCGCGGATCATGACGGCTGAAAAGAAGCAGAACCTGCAGGACACCTTCCTGAACTCGGTTCGCAAGACCAAGACCCCGCTGACCATCTTCCTGGTCAATGGCGTAAAGCTGCAGGGGGTGGTCAGCTGGTTCGACAACTTCTGTGTGCTTCTGCGCCGGGACGGCCAGTCGCAACTGGTCTATAAGCATGCCATCTCCACCATCATGCCTTCGCAACCGGTCCAGCTCTATGAGCCCGGGCCCGATCAGGAAGACGATTGACCGACCGCGCCATCGACCACACCCCGCCCGTCCAGTCGGCGCTTGTCGTCCACCCCATCACCGGGCGATCGGCGAACCTGCGCGATCCGCAGGCGCGCCTTGACGAGGCCGTCGGCCTCGCCGAGGCCCTGGATCTGGTGGTGGCGGAGGGGGTGATCGTGACCCTGCGCACGACCAACCCGGCCACATTGTTGGGCCAGGGTAAGGTGACGGAGCTGGGTGAAATCTGCGAGGCGCGCGACGTGAATGTCGTGGTCGTGGACGACGCACTGTCGCCGGTGCAGCAGCGCAATCTGGAGAAGGCCTGGGGCGTGAAGGTCATCGACCGCGCCGGCCTGATCCTGGAGATCTTCGCCCGCCGGGCCCGCACCCGCGAGGGCCGTCTGCAGGTCGAACTGGCGCGCCTGGCCTATGAGCGCTCGCGACTGGTGCGCACCTGGACCCACCTGGAGCGCCAGCGCGGCGGTTTCGGGGTCATGGGCGGTCCGGGCGAGACCCAGATCGAGACCGACCGGCGGCTGATCGCCGGCAAGATCGGCAAGCTGAAGGCCGAGCTGGAAGAGGTGCGTCGCACCCGCGCCCTGCACCGGGGCGCGCGCCAGCGCACGCCGTTCCCGACCATCGCGCTCGTCGGCTACACGAACGCCGGCAAGTCGACCCTGTTCAACCGCCTGACCGAGGCCCAGGTCGAGGCCAAGGACATGCTGTTCGCCACCCTCGATCCCACCGTGCGCACGGTGAAGCTGCCCCGCGGCCGCCCGGCCATGCTGTCCGATACCGTCGGCTTCATCTCCGACCTGCCGCACGAACTGGTCGAGGCGTTCAAGGCCACCCTCGAGGAGGTCGCCGCCGCCGACGTGATCGTCCACGTGCGCGACATCGCCGGCCCCGACGCCGTCGCCCAGGCCGCCGACGTCAAGGCGGTGTTGGAGCAGATCGGCGCCGGCGCCGACAGCGGCCGCACCATTTTCGAGGTCTGGAACAAGATCGACCGCCTCGACGACGAGGATCGCGTGTCCATCCTCTCACGCGCCCTTCGCAGCCTGGAGGGCGCCGGCGAGCGCGCCATTGCCGTCTCCGCCGTGACCGGGGAAGGGATCGAACGCCTGCTGGACTTCCTCGCCGAACTCATCGACCAGGACGAGGCGGTGGAGGCCCATTTGACCGCCGGCGACGGGGCGGCGCTAGCTTGGCTCTACCGCCATGGCCGCATCGTTGAGCGGGACGACGAGGACGACGGCGCCATGCGCCTGTCCGTCCGCCTCGATCCCCAGGCCCTAGGCCGCTTCGAGCGGCTATTTCCGGATGCGCTGGTGCGGCACGCGGCGGAGTAACTCAATCTTCTCCGCTCGCAAGCCCGGCCCTGACGGAAAGTTGAGTGCGCGGCCAAACCGCTAATCCGCCCGCTCCGCCGTCTTCGCCGCGTCCCAGAGCGCGTCCATTTCCGCCAGGTCCGACTGCGCCGGAACCCGCCCATCTCGCGCCAGCTCCGCCTCGATGAAGCGAAACCGTCGCTCGAACTTTGCGTTGGCGGTGCGGATCGCATCTTCCGGCTCGACCTCCAGTTTCCGCGCCAAATTCGCGCAAACAAACAGCAAATCACCCAGTTCTTCGCTTGCCTTGGCCCGGTCCCCGGCGTCGATCTCGACTTCGAGTTCTGCCAATTCCTCGCGCAGCTTGTCGATCACCTGGCCCACGTCGGGCCAGTCGAAGCCGACCCGGGCGGCGCGGGCGGTGAGCTTGGCGGCCCGGGTCATCCCCGGCAGGCCCAGGGGCACCCCGTCCAGAACCCCGGCGGCGACCGCCGGTTTCGCGGCGCGCTCCTGGGCCTTGATCACCTCCCAGGCCACGGTCTGCTCGGCCGACGTGCGGGCCCCGGCCTCGCCGAACACATGCGGATGTCGGCGGATCATCTTGTCGCAGATGGCTTTCGCCACATCGTCGAAGTCAAAGGACCCGGCCTCCTCGGCCATCCGGGCGTGGAACACCACCTGGAACAGCAGGTCGCCCAGCTCGTCGCGAAGCTCGCCCATCTCGCCCCGCTCGATGGCGTCGGCCACCTCGTAGGCTTCCTCCACCGTATAGGGGGAGATGGTGGCGAAGGTCTGTTCCAGGTCCCAGGCGCAGCCCTCGGCGGGATCGCGCAGCCTGGCCGTGATCGCCCGCAGTCGGCGGATCGGATCAAGGTCGCTGGGCGGCGGCGCGGTCATGGTGGATCCTGGGTGGAGGGCGGGGACTCGCCCGGCTGAGAGTGGCCCGCCGCGCCGGCGATGAAAAGACTCGCCACCGGCGGTTCCTTGTCGGACCCTTCACCTGACATTGGGTGACGAGGGGGCCTCGCCCAGAGGGCAGAACGATGATGACTTTCCGCGCGATCACCAGCATCGCCGTCCTCGCCTGTCTGGCGCCGACCCTAGGGATGGCGGACGCCGTGCCGCCGGCCGCGATCGCCCTCGGCCTGTGCGCCGCGCACGTGTTCGAGGAAGTGCGCCCCGTGGTCGCGCCGGCGAGCGCGATC
>PLSW01000054.1 GCA_003165275.1 Caulobacteraceae bacterium | reverse complement strand
TCTTTAGATGGGTTGGTATAACATGTTTGCCGCGTCGGTCGGGGTTCCGGTCAGCCGGCGCCCGACCGGTCGGCGTGTGACGTCATCAAAGGAAACCGACGATGAGAAGAGCCCTGCTGGCGGCCGGCCTGGCCGCCTGCTTCATTGGACTAACCGCGGCGCCGATGGCGGCGATGGCGCGCCCGCAGGTGGGTGAGGTGCGGATCGACCGCGCCTGGATCCGGCCGACGCCGCCCCGCGCGCCCACGGCCGCCGGCTACGCCCTGATCACCAGCACGGACCGTCGGGGCGACACGCTGCTGGACGGCTATAGCTCCGCTTCGGACCGGCTCGAATTGCATCGCATGTCGATGGATCGTGGCGTCATGGCGATGCTTCCGGTCCCGGGCGGGGTCGCCATTCCGCCTGGAGGATCGGTCGACCTGCAGCGGGCCGGCTATCACCTGATGTTCGTCCGCCCGCACCGGCCCTTCCGCCCCGGCGACCACATCCCGGTCGTGCTGCGGTTTCAGCGGGCCGGGGACGTGCGGGTGGATTTCGTCGTCGGAGACGGCGCGTAGGCGCCGGAGGCCATGCCCGGCATGCGGATGTAGCACGGCGCGGGTGTCCATCCGCTCGCATGGGCGCTCACATGTGCAAGGCCCGCCCATACGCGTCCAGGACGCTCTCGTGCATGGCCTCGCTCATGGTCGGGTGCGGGAAGACGGTGGCCATCAGCTCGGCTTCGGTGGCTTCCAGGGTCATCGCGATGCAGAAACCCTGGATCATCTCGGTGACCTCGCCGCCGATCAGATGGGCGCCGAGAAGGGCGCCGGTCGCCGCGTCGAACACCGTCTTGACGAAGCCTTCGGTCTCGCCGGCGGCGATGGCCTTGCCGTTCACCCGGAAGGGGAAGCGGCCGACCTTGACCTCGCGGCCGCCCGCCTTGGCCTGGGCCTCGGTGAGACCCACGGAGGCCACCTGGGGATTGGCGTAGGTGCAGCCGGGGATCGGGGCGGTGAGGTTCGCAGGCGCGAGGCCGGCGATGTGCTCCACGCAGTGGACGCCCTCGTGCATGGCCTTGTGGGCCAGCCACGGCGCGCCGGCGACGTCGCCGATGGCGTAGAGGCCGGCGACCCCCGTGCCGCCGTGGGCGTCGATCGTGACGTGGCCGCGGTCGAGCTTCACGCCGAGGGCTTCCAGCCCCAGATTCTCGACATTGCCGCTGATGCCGACGGCGACGATGGCGCGCTCGGCCTCGAGGGTCTGCGCCTTGCCGTCGACCTCCAGGTCGACCGTGACGCCGGTCTTGGTCTTGGAGAGCTTGCCGACCTTGGCGCCGACGAGGAACTTCAGCCCCCGCCGCTCGAAGGCCTTCTGGGCGGCGGCGGAGATCTCCTCGTCCTCCACCGGAAGGATGCGCGGCAGGGCCTCGATCACCGTCACCTCGGCGCCCAGGGCGCGGTAGAAGCTGGCGAACTCGATGCCGATGGCGCCGGAGCCGATGACGATCAGGCTCTTCGGGCAGGCCTTGGGGACCATGGCCTCGCGATAGGTCCAGATGAACTCCCCGTCCGGCTCCAGTCCGGCGGCGGGGATGGTGCGGGCGCGGGCGCCGGTGGCCAGGATCACCGACTTGGCCTGGACGCTGCGCGCGCCGCCCGCTTTCAGGGCGATGGTCACCTTCGGCGCCGGCGAGCCCTTCTCCAGCTTGGCCGTGCCCTCGATCACCTCGATCTTGTGCTTCTTCATCAGGAAGGCGACGCCGGCGCAGAGCTGTTTGGACACCTTGCGCGAGCGCTGGATGACGGCGTCGAAGTCGAAGGACCGGCCCTCGACCTTCAGGCCGTAGTCGGAAAGATGGCCCAGCTGTTCGTAGACCTCGCCGGACTTCAGCAGGGCCTTGGTTGGGATGCAGCCCCAGTTGAGGCAGATGCCGCCGAGGGCCTCGCGCTCGACGATGGCGGTCTTCAGCCCCAACTGGCTGGCGCGGATGGCGGCCACATAGCCGCCGGGTCCGGCGCCGATGACGATCAGGTCGAAGTCGAGCGCCATCAGAGCAGGGCCTCAATGGCCGAGGCGATCGCCTCGGGCTTGGTGGTGGGTCCGTAGCGGCCGACGACGCGGCCCTCGCGGTCGATGAGGAACTTGGTGAAGTTCCATTTGATCCCCTTGGAGCCCAGGAGCCCGCGCTTCTGGCGGGTCAGGTGGACGTAGAGGGGATGGGCCTTGGCGCCGTTGACTTCGATCTTGGCGAACATCGGGAAGGTCACGTCGTAGGTCAGGGAGCAGAAGCTGGCGATCTCGGCGGGATCGCCGGGCTCCTGGGCGCCGAACTGGTTGCAGGGAAAGCCCAGAACCGAGAAGCCGAAGTCCTTGTGCCGCCGATGGATCTTTTCCAGGCCCTCGTACTGCGGGGTGAAGCCGCATTTGCTGGCAGTGTTGACGATCAGCAGCACCTGGCCGCGGTAGGCCTCCAGGGAAACCGGCTCGCCGGTCAGGGTCTGGGCCTCGAACCCATAAACCGTCTTTGGGATGCTCACAGGGCCGCTCCTTCTGGATTGGGGGGCCGATGGGCCGGTCAGACCAGCATGGTCGCCGGGTCTTCGATCATCGCGCGGAAGGCGGTGAGGAAGGCGGAGCCGATGGAGCCGTCCAGCACCCGGTGATCGCAGGTCAGGGTGACGGTCATCACCGTGGCCACCGCCAGCTGGTCACCGCGGACCACGGGGCGCTTTTCGCCGGCGCCGACGCTGAGGATCGCCCCCTGGGGCTCGTTGATGATCGAGGCGAAGGACCGGATGCCGAACATGCCGAGGTTGGAGACGGTGAAGGTGCCGCCCTGGAACTCTTCGGGCTTCAGCTTTTTGGCGCGGGCCCTCGCGGCCAGGTCCTTGGCCTCGGCGGCGATCTGGGCCAGGCCCTTGGTCTCGGCGGCGCGGATGATCGGGGTGATCAGGCCGTGCTCGAGGGCGACGGCCATCGCGATGTCGGCGTGGTGGTGCATGGCGATGCCGTCGGGAGTGTAGGAGGCGTTGGCCTCCGGCACCCGGCGCAGGGCGGTGGCGGCGGCCTTGATCACCAGGTCGTTGACGCTGACCTTGACCCCGTCCTTCTCCAGCATGGCGTTGATGCGGGTCCGCGCCTCCAGCAGCCGGTCGATCTCGATGTCGATGGTCAGGGGGAAGTGCGGCACGTCGCGGAAGCTGTCGGTCATCCGCCGGGCGACGGTCTTCTTCATGCCGTCGAGGGGGACGAGGTCGTAGGAGCCGGGGGCTATGCCCATCTGCTCCAGGGACTGGACCTGGCGGGGGGCGACGGCGGATTGCGGGGCGGCTGAAGGGGCCTTGGCGGAGGGCGCGCCACCGACGGCGGCCTCGACATCGCGGCGGATGATGCGGCCATGGGGGCCGGAGCCGGCGATCTCCGCGAGGTTGAGGCCGCGCTGGGTGGCGAGGCGGCGGGCGAGGGGGGACGCGGGGATGCGGGCCATGTCCGACTTGCCCCCCCTGGCGGCTTCGCCGCCGGTCCCCCCCGCACGCGGGGGGGACTCGGGTTGGGCGGGCGGCGGGGGGGCCTTGGTTTCTAGTTCCCCCCCGCGTGGGGCGGGGACAGGCCGCGCAGCCGCCAGGGGGGGTGAGTCTTTGGCGGGCGCCTCCCCTTCACCTCTAAGCGTCGCAATGGGGGCGTTGACCTTCACCCCTTCGGTCCCCTCGGCGATCAGGATGCTCTCGACCACCCCCTCGTCGACCGCCTCAACCTCCATGGTCGCCTTGTCGGTCTCGATCTCGGCGATGACGTCGCCAGCGTGGATGGCGTCGCCCACCTTGACGTGCCATTTGGCCAGGGTGCCCTCCTCCATGGTCGGAGACAGGGCGGGCATCAGGATATCGGTCATGCGGCTTTCCCGCTGAGGTGAAGATCGGCCGTTACGCGGCGCCGCCGATGACAGGCCGAGCCATCAACGCCAAATCCGCTCATCCCGGCGAATGCCGGGACCCAGATCATAGGGCTCCGCACGTGGTGGCGAGGCCCTTGGATACGTCGATTCAGCGCCAATCGGCCGGCGACGAGACATATGATCTGGGTCCCGGCATTCGCCGGGATGAGCGGAATAGATGGGCTGGCGAGCTTGGTCATCGGCAAAGCCCCTATGCCCGATCGTGGCTGAGATGGGCCAGCGCCGCGGCGCCCGCTTCCCAGTTGCGGCCGTCGAAGGCCTCGATCTGGATGTCCAGGCCCTCGACGTCGTCCAGGCAGCGGGCGTTCACCGACCAGCCGTCCGGGTTGGAGCGGGGGCGGTAGAAACTCTTGATGCCGCAGACCTTGCAGAACAGGTGTTTCGCGACGCCGGTGTTGAAGGTGTAGGTCGTCAGGCTGTCCTCGCCCCGCGCCAGCCGGAAGCGGCTCTCCGGCACGATGATGTGCACGAAGCCGGTCTTCTCGCAGATCGAACAGTTGCAACTCTGCGCCTCGACGACGGCTGGCAGGGCGGCCTCGAACCGCACGGCCCCGCAATGGCAGCCGCCGGTTCGCCAGGCGAAGGCCTCGCCGCTCATCGGTAGCAGGCCGCCTTGGCCGCCTTGACGATCTTGTCGACGCCGGGCAGCGACAGGGCCTCCAGATTGGCGGCGTAGGGCAGCGGCACGTCCTCCTGGTGGACGCGTAGCGGCGGCGCGTCGAGGTCGTCGAAGCAGTGTTCCACCACCCGGGCCACGATCTCGGCACCGACGCCCATGGGCCCCCAGCCCTCCTCGCAGGAGACGATGCGGTTGGTCTTGCGCACGCTGGTCAGGATGGTCTCGTGGTCGAGGGGGCGCAGGGTGCGCAGGTCGATGACCTCGGCCTCGATACCGTCCTTGGCCAGAATCTCGGCCGCCTCCAGGGCGTAACCGACCATGCGTGAATGGGCCGTGAGGGTCACGTCCGCGCCCTCGCGGCGGACCTTGGCCTTGCCGATGGGGATGACGTAGTCGCCCTCCGGCACGTCGAACTCGTGGCCGTAGAGCATCTCGTGTTCGAGGAAGACCACGGGGTTGGGGTTGCGGATGGCGGCCTTGAGCAGGCCCTTGGCGTCAGCGGCGTCATAGGGGGCGATGACGATCAGGCCGGGGACGTGGGCGTACCAGCTGGAATAGTCCTGGCTATGCTGGGCGGCGACCCGGGCGGCGGCGCCATTGGGGCCGCGGAAGACGATGGAGCAGCGGATCTGGCCGCCGGACATGTAGTGGGTCTTGGCGGCGGAGTTGATGATCTGGTCGATCGCCTGCATGGCGAAGTTGAAGGTCATGAACTCGACGATGGGCTTGAGCCCGGCCATGGCCGCGCCGACGCCCAGGCCGGTGAAGCCGTGCTCGGTGATCGGGGTGTCAATGATCCGCTTGTCGCCGAACTCCTGCAAGAGGTCGCGGCTGACCTTGTAGGCGCCCTGGTACTGGGCGACCTCCTCACCCATCAGGAAGACGGTGGGGTCGCGGCGCATCTCCTCGGCCATGGCGTCGCGCAGGGCGTCGCGGACCGTGGTCTTGATGAGCTTGGTTCCCTCGGGGGTTTCGGGGTCGGCGGACTTGCCCCCCCGGACGGCTTCGCCGTCTGTCCCCCCCGCACGCGGGGCGGANNTCCGCCCCGCGTGCGGGGGGGACAGGCGGCGCAGCCGCCAGGGGGGGCGAGTTGGGCGCCGCACTGGCCCCCTCCCCCTTGAGCCGCGCGATCGGCGCGTTGACCTTCACGCCTTCCGTGCCCTCGGCCACAAGGATGGCGTCGACCACGCCCTCGTCGACGGCCTCGACCTCCATGGTCGCCTTGTCGGTCTCGATCTCAGCGATCACGTCGCCGGAACGGACGGTGTCGCCGGCCTTCACGTGCCACTTGGCGAGGGTCCCCTCCTCCATCGTGGGTGAGAGCGCCGGCATCAGTATGTCCGTCATTTTCCGACCTTCTTACAGGCCTTGAACGCCGCGTCGGCGGAGAAGCACATCGGCATGTGGTGATTGATCACCTTGTCGATGATGGCGTTGGCCGCGTTCTCGACTGCGGCGGACGGGTGCTGGAGGGTCGAGTCGCGGAAGTACATCACCACGGCGTGGCGGGTCGCCCCCACCGCGAGGGCCGCGTCCAGTTGGTTGACGGTGGCGCGCTGGCCGTCGACGAAGATGCTGGCGTCGGGCTTGAGCAGGATGGTGATCGCCACCTTCGGCCGGTCGGCGGGCTGGGCGCCAGCCGGCGCGGTCGCGGACAGGGTCAGGGCGGCGGCGAGGGTCAGCAACAGGGGCGGGGTTTTCACTCGGCCGTCTCCAGATAAACGTCGGTGTAGAGCTCGGAAGGATCGGGCTCGGGGGCGGTGCGGGCGAATTCCGCGGCGTCGGCGACGATGCGCTTGACCTCTGCGTCGATCAGCTTGATCGCCGCCTCGTCGGCCCAGCCCTTTTCTTCCAGCCGCTCGCGCAGGTGGTCGATGGGATCGCGGGTCTTGCGCACGGCGTCGACCTCTTCGCGGGTCCGGTACTTGGCCGGATCGGACATNNGAGTGGCCGCGGTAGCGGTAGGTCTTCATCTCGAGAATGTAGGGCCCCTTGCCGTCGCGGGCGTGGGCCGCGGCGCGGGCGCCGGCCTCGCGCACGGCGGTGACGTCCATGCCGTCGACCTCTTCGCCGGGAATGTTGAAGCTGACCCCGCGCTTGTATAGGTGGGTCTCGGAGGACGAGCGCTCGACGCTGGTGCCCATGGCGTATTGGTTGTTCTCAATGACGTAGACGACCGGCAGGCTCCAGAGTTCGGCCATGTTGAAGCTCTCGTAGACCTGGCCCTGGTTGGCGGCGCCGTCGCCGAAATAGACGAAGGCGACGTTGCCGTTGGCGCGGTAGGAATTTGCCAGGGCCAGGCCGGTGCCCAAGGAGACCTGCGCCCCGACGATGCCGTGGCCGCCATAGAAGTCGGCGCTGGTCTGGAACATGTGCATCGAGCCGCCCTTGCCCTTGGCGACCCCAGCGGCTCTACCGGTGAGCTCGGCCATCACCGCCTTGGGATCGACGCCGCAGACCAGCATGTGGCCGTGGGCGCGATAGGCGGTGATCACCTGGTCTCCGTCCTGCTTGATCGCCTGCATGCCGACGGCGATGGCTTCCTGGCCGATGTAGAGGTGGCAGAAGCCGCCGATCAGCCCCATGCCGTAGAGCTGTCCCGCCCGCTCCTCGAAGCGGCGGATCAGCAGCATCTGGCGGTAGTATTCCAGCAGGGCGGCGCGCTCGTCAGCGATCGGCGCGGCGGCTGGCTTGGGCGCCCCGACGGCCTTGGAAGCCTTGGTGGTCTTCGCCGCGCTGGCCATCCGCGTCTCCGTGACAGTCCTTGGGATGTTCAGGCTGTCAAACCCGCCAAACGCGGCAGGGTTCGCCCGAGTCAGGACTTGGTGCGGATCACATAATCCCTGGGATCGGCTAAGCCTAGCAGGGAACGGGCGCGTTCCTCCAAAAGGTCGGCGGAAAGGCTCTGGTCGCGCAGCAGGCGGGCGCGGGTTTCCAGGTCCTGGCGCACGGCGTGCAGCTTGGCCAGCTCGGCGGTCTTCTGCTCAAGGATGTAGCTGCGCTGGCGGACCGACAGGAAGCCGCGGGGGCCGGTGAGCGCCTGGAAGCCGAAATAGAAGATCAACGTCGCGAGGATGGCGGTCGGCAGGTAGGAGCGCAGGCGCGCGAACATGGCGGCGACTCGGGAGCAGCGGGACAGCTACGCCTTGTCTAGACCGGCGTGCTTAACAGAGGGTTGCGGGGCGGTTGCGGATGAGCGTTCGCCGTCGGAGGCGCGTCGCATTAATACCAACCCATCTAAAGACTGA
>PLSW01000385.1 GCA_003165275.1 Caulobacteraceae bacterium | reverse complement strand
ATTCGAACCTTCGAGAGGGGCTGGTCGGTGCTTTCAGGCTTACGCTCTAGGCGACCCATGGCGCGCAATCTTCTGTCGGCGGCAGATGACGTCCGAGAAGGGCGTTTAGGCGCGAAAGCCGGGAAGGGTAGGGCGGCAAACCGGTGGCTCTGACCTTGCCAGAGACGCTGCATGCGCGCAGCGTCCGCCAAGGCCCTCTCCGCCATAGCGGCCTGAAAGAAGATCATGACCAGCCGGATTCAAGCACCACCGCGCCAAACCGCCAACCTCAACGACCCGCGATCGACGGGCGGCAAGCCGAGTTACCGTCCGAACGACATCCTGGCCCTAAAGGGCGCGCGGGCAGTCTGACGACCGATGGCCCTGACCGCTGGACAGATGTTGGCGCTCCGCAACCTGGCGAGGAAAGAGGCTGGTAAGGAGGTCGATTGGATCAAGATTGCGGATGCATTGGCGCTCACCGAGCGGGGCCTTGCTGCGAGAAAGCCGGGAGGCTGGCGCATCACACCGAGCGGCGAGGCCCTTTTGAATGAACAAGGCCAGCAGCCGCTCGACGGCGACGATCGGATAACCAACCTCTTCGATGGCTGAGTTGCGCCCGCAACGAACCGAGCTGGCGCTTGTTTGGAATGAGGGCGCCTGACTGCTGGACCGGTTCGCCGACGACGCCCTGTCTGCGCTGGCCCGCGTCGTACTCCTGTCCGGTCTCGTTCGGGCGGCGGCGTTTCCGGCCGACGTCATCCGCCGGGCGGTGTGGCCGCATTTGCGCTTCACGCTCAGTTTTCGCGACGTCGAGGATCTGCTGGTTNNATCTCGATGAAATGGTCTGCAAGGTCGGGGGCAATCGGCCAGACCTGCCGTGTCACAGGAACGATCGCGGCCTGCCGCCGGCTCGGCGCGCCAACGGCCAATGGGCCGAAAGCGCGCGATGTGCTTTCGGCCCACGGTCGCCGGATCGGCTGGGGATTACCGCCCCTTGGCGGCCTCTTCAATTAGCGCGGCAACCTCGCCCGGATGCGAAACCGGCGAGGCGTGGCTCGACTGGATGGTCACGGTCTTGGCCTTCATGCGCTGAGCGAAAAAGCCCTCGGCCTGCGGTGGCACCATCATGTCATTGCCCGAGATCGCGTAGTAAGTGGGCTTGTCGTGCCAGGCGGCGACGGTGGCTTGAGCGCCGAAGGCCGCGCCGCTGATCGGCATCTGCTGCTTCGCCAGCGCGGCGCCTTCGTCGGCCGGCACGTCGCCGACGAACACGCGGGGGAACGCTTCAGGGTCGATCGACAGAAAACCCTGGGCGTCCGGGTGAACCGCCTTGAGGCCTTCGGTGGGCGGCCCGTTGCTCGAGAGCGCCTGGACGCTCTCGCCCTTGTCAGGCGCGAATGCCGCGACATAGACCAGCGCCTTGACCTTGGGGCTGTCTCCGGCTTCACCGATCACCACGCCGCCCCAGGAGTGACCGACCAGAACCGTCGGCCCTTTCTGCGCCGCCAGCACCTTGCGGGTCGCGGCGACGTCGGCCTCCAGCGAGGTCAGCGGGATCGCGACCTCGGTCACCTTGTAGCCTTTGTTGCGCAGGATGCGGGCGACCTTGTTCCAGCTCGAGGGGCCGGCGAAAGCGCCGTGGACGAGCACCACGTTGCGGGCGGTCGCCGCGTTGGCGGCGATCGGGCTGGCGATGGCCAGGATGGCGGCCAGGGCCGCAGTCGCGTTCAGGATTTTCATCGGAAGGTCCTCTTTGATGAGTGCGACGCCGTCGGATAATTAGCAAGATTGCCGTTTGCGCCAGCGGTCCGCAGGGATGGTTCACTTTCGTTAAGGAAGCTGCGTATATTCAGAGATATACGCATCTCCATGGCGCATGGATGTAGCGCCAGACGACAGAGCGAGCCATGACGGACCATCTGGAAAACTTGATCGTTCATCCGGAATCAGACGTGCGCAGCGCCCTTTCAGCGGACCTTCTGTCCCACGTGCTCGCCCAGATCCGCCTCACGGGGGACAAGATCTATTCCCGCGTCCTTCAGGCGGGCCAGGCCGCCGAGTTGGACCCGGAAACGGCCCATGTCCTCGTCGTCACGGAGGGCGCTCTTACGCTCGCCGGCGACCACCAGACGCCGGTGGTGATCGCCTCCGGCGACCTGCTTCTATTGCCCCGTGGACCGGGGGACATGCGGCTGGCGGCGACGGACGCGCCGGCGGCCTTCGTCATCTGCCGTTTCTGGTTCGATCCCGACAGCCTTCGGGTCATGGTCTCCGCCTTGCCGCGATGGATCCACATCGGCAAGGCGCAGGGCGCCGGGTGGATTGAGGGCATCATCCACTTCCTGATGATCGAAGCCGGCGACATCCAGCCCGGGGCGGCCTTGATGATTTCCCGGCTCATCGACCTGGTGGTGATCCGGACCTTGCGCAGTTGGGTCCACCAAGGCCACACGTCGGGTTGGATCGGCGGACTGATCGACTCCCGCATCGCCCGCACAGTGAAGGCGATCCATGAAAAACCCAATCAACGCTGGAGCATCGAAGCCCTGGCAGGGATCGCCGGCATGTCGCGGTCGAGCTTCAGCGACCGGTTCACGACCCTCGTCGGCCGCTCACCGCTGCGCTACCATAATGAATGGCGCTTGGCCTTGGCGCGGGATCTACTGGCCAAGCACGACGCGCGGGTCGGCGAAATCGGCCTGAGTATCGGCTACGAGTCGGAGGCCGCGTTCAGCCGGGCCTACAAGGCGCTGTATGGGCATTCGCCGCGGGCCGAGCTCAAGTCGCGCCACAAAGGCCAAGCCAGTTGACGCGGCGTCGAGGGATCCACCTGCCGATAGGAAACACGAGCGGCGGTAGCGGGGATTCAAATCGAGGGCATCCGCCGAGAGGTTCCTGACCACCCAGGCCTCGATCTATACTAATAAATTCTACACGGCTCGCCATTTGATCAGCCGGCGAACGCTGAAACGGCTTCCGCGCCGCGGCCTATCAGGTGTGGTTGCAGGAGGCCTGCGTCTAGATTTCGGAAGGGCAGGAGCTATTCCGAGCGGGCAGGGTTAACCTGACAGCCCCCATCGCCCCTAGCCCGGCCAACAGCGAGCTCCGGCGCATCGAGCGGCGGGGGTTAGACTCGACAGGGACATTCAGCTCCAAAAGGAGCAGTTGCAGCGCCGGATGCGCAACTGTCCTGACCGATAGACGTTTAACGCTGCGATTGCTGGAGAAACGTCATGAAGCGCTGGGTCGTCTTCGCTGGAATTGCAGCCTTCGCATTGCTGCCGCACGTGGCCTCAGCACTTTCCGCCGATCACGAGGCGGGCGTGCCTCTGAGCCCGAGCGAGGCGAGCGGCGCCTGGACGCTGCAATCCGGCGGACGCGACATCTGCGTCGTGACGCTTGGCAAAAACCGCGTCGGCCCCGGATATTCGGCCAAAGCGGCCCCGGGTTGCGCCGGCGCCGTGCCTGGCGATCCGGTCGCTTGGCAGCCGACGGCGGACGGCATGCGGCTGGTCGGCGCGGATGGCAAGACGGTGCTTGGCTTCAGCCGTTGGAGCAACAGTCTGTTCGTGTCGCACCAATCCAGCGGCGTGGACATACAGCTTAAGCGCGGCGCCTCGCGCGACGTTGCTCCCTGAGGAAAGTCGGGCGAGCCGGGTGTCCATCGTCGCGTCAGACGCCCCGACAAGCTGTCGCGGCCTACATGGCGGGATGGGTCGGCTTTGTCGCCCCGCCGTCCAACACGGCCAATAGCCCCATCAACAACGCCGTCGG
The DNA here is from genome assembly GCA_003165275.1 of Caulobacteraceae bacterium. Taxonomy (GTDB): domain Bacteria; phylum Pseudomonadota; class Alphaproteobacteria; order Caulobacterales; family Caulobacteraceae; genus Poindextera. The sequence goes on along the minus strand of PLSW01000385.1, from coordinate 31,813 downwards.
GCTCGGTGGACAGCCTCGAATGACAACATCCACCTGCAGGACGTCGGCGACACCGCCATGGCAGGCATATCCACCGTTGAACAGACCTGTTCCCGCCGCACAGTCGCCGCACGCCACGATCCACTTGGGCCCTGGCGTCGCATTGTTCGTGCGCTCGAGGGCCTCGCGCATGTTGCGGGTGACGGGGCCGGTGACGAGCAGGACATCGGCGTGCCGCGGCGAGGCGACAAACCGCAGCCCAAACCGCTCAAGATCGTAGAACGCATTGGCCAGGGCGTGAATCTCCAGCTCGCAGCCGTTGCAGGAACCGGCGTCGACCTGCCGGATGGCGAGGCTGCGGCCCAGCCGCCGATGGGCAGCGGTGTCCACCCGCGCGGCAAGCTGCGTCAGGGCCTCGTCGTCGGGGCTCGGCGAGGCCTCGGTCAGCGCTGACTTGAGCAGGCCTTCGGCCAGGAGCCTGGGCATGGACATCAGAGATCGACCCCCGCATAGGCGCAGTTGAACGACTTGTTGCAGAGCGGGAAGTCGGCGACGATGTTCCCCTCAATGCAGACCTCCAATAGCGGCCACTGGAACCAGGACGGGTCGCGCAGGTGACAGCGCTCAACGCGGCCCTCGGCTAGTCGCAGCCATGCCAGGACATCTCCCCGGAACCCCTCGACCAGCGCCATCCCTTCGCCGGACACCGCGGGAATCTCGCTGTGGATACGGCCGCCGGGCAGGCGATCGAGGATCTGTTCGATCAGATTGAGGCTCTGCGTCACCTCGTCGATGCGGACCCACACCCGCGCGTTCACGTCGCCCGCCTCGCGGGTCGGCGTCTCGAATGCGAGCTGATCGTAGGGCGAGTAGACCAGGCTTCGACGGGCGTCGAAGGCGCGGCCGGACGCGCGGCCCACATAGCCGCCGGCCGCGAAACGGCGGGCCAGCGCCGGCGTCAGGACGCCGGTTCCGACCGTCCGATCCTGCAGCGAAGCGGTGTCGTCATAGACCGCCACCAGCAGCGGGAACCGGTCGCGAATGGTTGTGACGAGGGCCGAGAGGCGCTGCCGCCCATCCGGCCCCAGGTCCGCCGAAACGCCGCCCGGCGACACCGCGTCCATCATCAGCCGATGGCCGAACGCGGCGGCGCAGGCGCGCAGCACTTGCTCGCGCAGAACGCCGCAATGGGCGTGCATCAGGCCGAACGAGGCGTCGTTGCAGATCGCGCCAATATCGCCCAGGTGGTTGGCGAGGCGTTCCAGCTCGGCCATCAGCGCGCGCAGCCAGAGGGAGCGCTCCGGCGCCGCCACGCCGGCCGCCGCCTCCGCCGCGCGGGCGAAGGCGATGGAATAGGCGACGGTGCTGTCGCCGCAGGCGCGGGCGGCGAGCCGCGCGGCCGCGTCGGGGGTTTCGCCCACCATGCGCGCCTCAAGGCCACGATGCAGATAGCCGAGACGCGCCTCCAGCCGCACCACGGCCTCGCCGTTGGCCGTGAAGCGGAAATGGCCGGGCTCGATGATGCCGGCGTGGACAGGGCCGACGGCGATCTGGTGCAGGCTCTCGCCCTCGGCGGGCAGGAAGCGATAGGGCTCGACGGGGCTCGGCGCCAAGGCCTGGCCCAGGGGATGGCGTGCGTCCCAGCGGCCATGATCGAGCCAGGGCCGATCGTCGAGGGCGCCGACGGCCTCAAGCCCGTAGAGGTCGAACAGACGGCGTTCCAGCCGGATCGCCGGCGCATGGCGCGCGCCCACCGACGGATAGCGCTGGTCGGGACATTCGAGGCTGAGCACAGCGAGATCGGCGGCGTCCGCGCCCATGACGGCCATGTGCGCCCAGCCCGGCTCGCCCCACAAGCTGAGCAGCGACAGGTCGCCGGTCGCGAGGGCCTCGCTGGCCGCAACCCAGGCTTCGGCGTCGACGACCAGCCGTCGCCAGGGCCGATGACCGGCAACTTCGCCGCCCCTGGCGGCTATTTCGCTGAGCGCGGTCATGGTTGAGCGCTCATCCCAGCAGTCTCGCCACATGCTGGAACCAGGTGGTGAGAAGCGGCGGGAAGTAGAGGCCGACCGCCAGCACCAGGGCAAAATGGGCGAACATCGGCAGGTAGGAGGCGTGGGCGGGCGCGGTTCCCGGCGACGGGTCGCCGAAGGCGAGGCCCTGCAGCTTCTGAAGCAAGGCGCCGAAGGCGACGATGATCCCGAACACCAGCGGAATCGCCAGCAGCGGCTGGCGTGCAAAGGTCGAGCTGACCACCAGGAACTCGCTGGTGAAGATGCCGAACGGCGGCAGGCCGGCGATGGCCATCACCCCGACCACGAGGCTCCAGCCGAGCACGGGATGGGTGACCGTAAGGCCGCGGATATCGGCGATCCGTTGACTGCCCTTGACCTGGGCGATGTGGCCGACGTTGAAGAAGATCGCCGACTTGGTCAGGCTGTGCATGGTCATGTGCAGCAGGCCCGCGAAGTTGGCCAGGGGACCACCCATCCCGAAGGCGAAGACGATGATCCCCATGTGCTCGATGGAGGAATAGGCGAACATGCGTTTTATGTCGCGGCGCCGGTAGAGCATGAAGGCGGCGAAGACCACGGAGACCAGTCCCATGGTGACCATCAAGGGGCCCGGCGCCAGGGCGGCCGGATTGGCGGCCAGCAGCATCTTGAAGCGCAGCACCGCATAGAGGGCCACGTTGAGCAGCAGGCCTGACAGCACCGCCGAGATCGGCGTGGGGCCCTCGGCGTGGGCGTCGGGCAGCCAGGCGTGGAGCGGGGCCAGACCGACCTTGGTGCCGTAGCCCAGCAGCAGGAAGACGAAGGCGACATTGAGCAGGGCGGGATCGAAGTGCGCCACCTTGCCCATCAGCACCGTCCAGACCATGCCTTGCAGGCCTTCGCCGACAACCGGCCGGGCCGCCACATAGACCAGTATGGTGCCGAACAGGGCCAGGGCGATGCCGACGCTGCCGAGGATGAAATACTTCCACGCCGCCTCGATGGCCTCATGCGTGCGATAGATGCCCACCATCGCGACGGTCGTGAGGGTCGCCAGTTCGATCGCCACCCACATCAGGCCGAGGTTGTTGGAGACAAGCGCCAGATTCATGCCGAACATCAGCACCTGGTACATGGCGTGATAGAAGCGCAGCCGCGTCTGGGTCAGCCGGCCGATCTCGATTTCGTGGGCGATATAGCTGGCGCTGAACAGGCTGGCGGTGAAGCCAACGAAGGTGTTCAGCACGATGAAGACCACGCTGAGGTCGTCGACCTGCAGGTAGAGGCCGACCGGCGGACGCACGAATAGCAGCGAGGCGGCGACGCCAAAGGTCAGTGCGGTCGCCAGCACATTGATCCGTGCGCTGACGCGATAGTTTGACGACAGGGCCAGCCCCGCCGCGGCCAGCACCGGGATGACCAGAATGGCGTGGATCGCATTGAAGCCGGTGAGACTCATCTGCGTTCTTCCCGGAACCGGTCGAGCGCGCTGACGTCGACGGTGTCGAACCGTTCGCGGATTCGGAACAGGAAGACGCCGATGACAATGAAGGCGATCAACACAGAGAAGGCGACGCTGATCTCCACCACCAACGGCATGCCCTTGGCGCCGGTGGCGGCCAGCACCAGGCCGTTCTCCAGCGACATGAAGCCGATCACCAGGCTGACCGCATTGCGGCGGGTGACCATGATCAGCATGCCGAGCAGCACGACGGAGAGGGCGAAGGCGAGGTCCTCGCCCGCCAGTCGGTCCGCGCCCGGGGCGACGCGGAGCATCACCACCATCGCCAGCGCCACCAGTCCGATTCCGGCCAGCATGGTCGGTCCGACGCCGACGACGGTTTCAATCTCGCGGTGGATGCCCAGCCGTTTGATGATCCGATGCAGGGCCGTCGGGATGACCACGGCCTTGAACGCCAGTGCGATGGCCGCCGTCACATAGAGGTGCGGCGCATCCTGGATCAGCGCCTGCCAGGCGACCGACAGAGACAGCACGACGGCATGAAGGGCGAAGGTGTTGACCAGGGCGCTGAGCCGATCCTGGTAGAGCAGCATAAAGCTGGCCAGCACCAGACCGCCGGCCAGCAGGTGCGCGACATCGAAGGACAGGCCGGTCATCGCAACCCCCCCCGCGAGACGAACAGAAGCAGTGTGCCGAGCAGCCCCAGCATCAGGGCCGCGCCCAGAAAGTCAGGAACCCGGAACACGCGCATCTTGGCGACGGCAGTCTCGAACACGGCCAGCAGGAAGCCGGCGACAGCCAGCTTGCCGGCGAACGCCGCCAGACCGATCAGGTGCGCCTCAACGCCAGCCCCTACCGGCGCAAGTCCCCAGGGCACGAAAACGCAGGCGATCAGTGAGACGTAAAGGAGGAGTTTCAGCGAGGCGGCCAGCTCCAGCACCGCGAGATGCCGCCCCGAGTATTCGAGCACCATGGCCTCGTGGACCATGGTCAGCTCCAGGTGCGTCGACGGATTGTCGATCGGGATGCGGCTGTTCTCGGCGATCGCCACCATGATCAGCGCCACCAGCGCCAGCGCCAGGGTGACCCTCAGGCCGACATTGGAGCTGAGCATATAGCCGGCGATGCTCGACAGCTGGGTCGAACCGGCCAGGAGCGCGAGCGAGAAGACGATCATGATCATCGCCGGTTCGGCGAGGGAGGCTATCATGACTTCCCGGCTGGCGCCGATGCCGCCGAAGCTGGTGCCGATGTCCATTCCGGCCAGCGCCAGAAAGAAGCGCGCGCTGCCGAGGAGGGCGATGATCGCGATCAGATCGGCCGACCAGCTGAACATCAGGCCCGTGGCGAAGGTGGGCACCAGCGCGGCGGCCACCCAGGTGGCGGCGAAGATCAGGTAGGGCGCCACGCGGAACAGCCACGAGGCGTTGTCCGCGAGCACGACCTCCTTGCGGGTCAGGCGCAGAAGGTCGCGATAGGGCTGGATGAGGGGCGGGCCCCGCCGCCGCGACAGCCGAGCCTTGATCTTGCGCACGAAGCCGGTCAGCAGCGGCGCCAAAGCCAGCACCAGCAGCATCTCCGCGCCCTGAATGGCCAGATCGCCGATCAGATCCATACGGCCAGCACCAGCAACAGGCCGACCAGGGCCAGGAAGACCAGCGACAGGTAGACGCGGATGGTCAGGAACTGCAGGTGGTTCAGCCGATCCGCGACGAAGCCGATGACCCCGGCGATCGGCGCATAGACGGTCTCCCAGATCGGGTCGTGCAGCTCCAGCCTGAACCGCGCGGGCGCCATGTCGCCTGGCGGCGGCATCGTCACCTGCTCACGCGCCCGGAATATGATGGACGCGAACACCCGGCGGATTGGCTGGGCGAAACTGCCGGCGGTGTACTGGGTGGCGGGACTCGGCTCGGGATAACCGCCGTCCCACGCCGGCGCCCGCCGCAGGGCGCGGGAGGCCAGCCGGTGGATGGTGACCGCGGCGAGGCTCGCCGATGTGGCGATGAACAGCAGCACCAGGAGCCCGTTGTAAGAGCTGCGGCTTTCCGCGACGGGCACGATCGAAAGCCAGGGCTGGGCGAGCTGGGACGGCATAGGCGCGCCGACCATGGCGCGCACCGCCGGCGCGATGGCGTCGATCACCAGGCCCGGCAGGACGCCGACGATCACACACAGCGCCGCCAGGATGAACATCGCCGCGAGGGACCACCGATCGGTCTCCTGCGCGGTCTGCGCGGCGGACGAGCGCGGCCGTCCGAGGAAGCCGACGCCGTAGGCCCGTACGAACGCGGCCGCCGTTAGCGCGGCGGCGAGCGCCAGCAGCCCGCCGATCGCCGGAACCAGGATCTTCAGCGCCGGGGCGTCAAGCTGAGGGCTCAGCAGGATCGCCTGAAACGCCAGCCACTCGGAGGCGAAGCCGTTCAACGGCGGCAGCGCCGAAATGGCGATGCAGCCGATCAGGATCGCGAAGGCGGTCTGAGGCATGCGATGGATCAGGCCGCCAAGGCGCTCCAGATCCCGTTCGCCGGTCGCGCCCTGGACGGCGCCGGCGCCAAAGAACAGCAGGCTCTTGAACAGCGAGTGATTGAATACGTGGAAGAGGGCCGCCGTCACCGCCAAGGCCGCCGCCCAGGTCAGGTGTTGGGCCTTGAAGGCCAGCCCCAGACCCAGGCCGATGAAGATGATGCCGACGTTCTCCACCGTGCTGTAGGCTAGCATGCGCTTCATGTCGGTCTGCATGAGCGCATAGAGGATGCCCAGCACCGCTGTGACGCCGCCCAGAAACAGGATCAGCAGGCTCCACCACGGGGCGGGGGGGCCGAGAAGGTCGAATACGATGCGGACGAAGGCGTAGATCGCGACCTTGGTCATAACCCCGCTCATAAGCGCCGAGACATGGCTGGGCGCCGCCGGATGGGCCAGGGGCAACCACACATGCAGGGGGACGAGCCCGGCCTTGGAGCCTGCGCCAAGGACCGCCAAGCAAAGGACGAGCGCGGCGATCACCGCCGTCGGCGTATGGGCGCGCACCGCGTCGAAACTGTAGCCGCCGCCAGGACCCGCCAGCAGGCCGAAGGCCAGCAACAGGCAAAGCGCGCCAAACGAGGCCATCAACAGATAGATGTAGCCGGCGCGGCGATTTTCGGGATCGCGGTGGCGCGCCATCACCAGGGCCCAGGAACTCAGCGACATGAACTCCCAGGCGACCAGGAAGCTGAACGCGTCGTCCGCCAGCACCACCAGATTCATGCCGGCCAGAAAGGCCGGATAGAAGGGCAGAACGCGCTGCGGCTCGTCCTCGTGCCGGCCATAGCCAATGGCAAAGAGGCTGGCCGCCGCTCCGCCGAGGTTGACGACGACCAGGAACACCGCGCTCAACGCGTCCAGGCGAAACCGCGCGCCAATCCAGGGCAGGCCGAGGGGCAGCACCGCCGTGCTTGAGGCGTCGCCCGCGCCCAGCAGATGGGCGAGCGCCACCGTCAGTCCCAGGAGGCAGACAACCAAACATCCCGCGTAGACCACGGACGTCGCCAGCCGCCGTCCCGCCGCAATGGAAAGGATGGACAGGCCGATAAGGGCCGCCACGCATTCCAACACCAACTCCACGGTCGTCTGGCTGAGCAGGGTCATGGCTTCAGGCGAACGCCCCGTCCCCCGCCGGGGCTCGCGGCGCCGTCGCTGATCAATTCCACCCCCACTGCGTTCAGGGCGCCGATGAGTTTCATCAACGAGTCCACGTTGCCGCGGATAACGCCGTCGCTTGCTTCCATGCGCTGAATGGTCGGCAGAGACAGGCCTGACAGGGCCGCAAGTTCGCGCTGATCAAGACTGACCAAGGCGCGGGCCGCGCGAATCTGAGCCGCAGTTATCATGTTTCAGCTATCAGTTTACCGGTTTTGAACCGGACTTGTAACGTCTACGCCCTCAATGATCCCCAATCAACATCGGCGGCGGCCACCGGATCGGTGCGATAGAGCTTCGAAAGCCCGCAGGGTTTCCGATTCAGGCCGTTAGACGCAGAAGGCGCGGCAGGGGAACAGCCACCTACCCATCCGACGACGGGAGCGAAGGCCGCAGGGCTTCAAGTCCGCGGCCCGCGCAGAGGTTCCTCAGCACCCACGCGGCCGTCCACAACACCTTCTACACGCAACGCCATCTGACGAGCAGGCGGACACTTCGCGAGCTCAGATCAGCAAGCGGCATCGTTTTCGTGACGATAGAGCGACGGTCCATTGGGCGGTATGAGACAGGTTTGCGCGACCCACGCTGTCGTGGGCGCAGTTGTCTCTGGGAGGCGCAAAAGTCCCCTATGTCGCCGGCTGACTGAGTGGGGCGCCGACAGTCCAACGCTTAGCCGTCTCCAGCTAAGCTGCGCTAGAGTTCCCCGTGGACCAAGGGATTGAGGGCGCCGGCCGCACGGTGGCGCTTGCCGTCACGGCCGGAACGCCGCGGTCAGATCGTACCGATCGCCCGGATAGATCAGTCGGGCAAAGGTGATCCATTCGCCCAGGCGAAACGTGTGGCGCTCCACCTGCAGGCAGGCCTGCTCGCGCGAAATCTGCAAATGGTTGGCGCTCGCTCCATCCACATTGATCGCAGCGATGCGGTGACGCGCCTCGGTCCAGGGCACGTGGTGGAGCAGCCAGGATCCCGGGGCTTCGTTCTCGAAGGACAGGCCCTCAGCCTCCGGGACTGCGGCGAGGTTCAAAATCCGCCGCTCCAGGGCGAATGGCGCGTCGCCAGCGAAATGGAGACCTGAAACTTCAAGCACGGGCCCGGATGCGGATAGGCCCGCCTCGCCCGGGTCGCCCAGGTTCAGGGCGCGCACCGTACGGCTAAGCCTTTGAAACCGATAAGTTTCGCCGGAGCTTGCGATCAGCGCCGGAATGTCGGGGATTTCAAGGACCGCAGTCTGCACGCGCGGCCGCGCCACGTACGACCCCGCCTTCTTGCGCCGCTCAATCAGCCCCGACTGAACAAGGGCGGTGATCGCCTTGCTGACGGTCATCCGCGAACAGCCGTAGTCCGCCATCAGATCGAGCTCGGTGGGAATCCGCCGTCCTGGCGCCCAGTCGCCGGAGCGGATGCGCTGCTCCAGGTCAAAACGAATGCGCCGGTCGAGGGTCTGGACGGGGGGGGCGGTGACGCTCACGCCTGCAGCAGCCGGTCCAGGGTTTGGCGATAGCGCCGACCGATGCGCTCGGCGTCACGGTGCCGCCCGTCCGCGACGACGCGGTCTCCGCCGCGCCAGACGGTCTTTACGACCCCGGGCGTGCTGGCGGCGAACAGCCAGCCGTCCAGTAGGGCGTCGCCGGTACGGCCGTAGAGGGCCAGATGCTCCGGATCCAGGCTGACGATGTCCGCGCTCGCGCCGATCGACAGTCCGGAGGTCGACTGCCCCAGCGCCTTGGCTCCGCCTTCGAGCGCGCCGACGAAAAGGCTCGCCCCGGTGGAGGGCCGGTCTGGTGAGCCCAGCACGTTGCGGGCGCGAAGGGAGAGCCGCTGCGCATACTCCAGGCCACGCAGCTCCTGGGCCGGATCGATCAGGATATTGGAGTCGGTGCCGACACCGAACTGGCCGCCCGCGGCGAGAAAGTCCCGCGTGGGAAAGAATCCGTCGCCGAGGTTGGCCTCGGTGATCGGGCACAGCCCGGCGACCGCGCCGCTCGCCGCCAAGCCTTGAGTCTCCGCGGGCGTCAGGTGGGTGGCGTGGATCAGGCACCAGGACCGGTCGACGGCGGCGTTTTCCAGCAACCATTCCACCGGCCGCCGCCCGCTCCAGGCCACGCAATCGTCGACCTCGCGGGTCTGTTCGGCGGCGTGGGCGTGCACCGGGCCGTTGGGAGCGAGGGCGCGGATTTGCGCCAATTCCTCCGGCGTCACCGCGCGCAGGCTGTGGGGCGCGACACCCAGGTTGGCGTCCGGCAGGGGAGCCAGCGCGGCGCGGCTGGCGTCGAACAGGCGGGCGAAACGGTCCGGATCGTTGAGGAAGCGCCGCTGGCCGGGGCTCGGCGCCGCGCCGCCGAAATCGCCGTGGGCGTAGAACACCGGCAGCAGTGTCAGGCCGATCCCGGTTTCCCCGGCCGCGGCCACGATCCGGTGCGCCATCTCGGCGATGTCGGCGTAGGGCGCGCCGTTCGCGTCGTGATGCAGGTAGTGGAACTCGCCCACACGGGTGAAGCCGGTCTCCAGCATCTCCACATAGGCCTGGGCGGCGATGGCTTCGACATCCTCCGGCGCGATGCGATCGAGGAACTGGTACATCAGCTCCCGCCAGGTCCAGAAGTTGTCGGCGGTTGGGCCGCGATATTCGGTCAACCCCGCCATGCCGCGCTGGAATGCGTGGCTGTGGACGTTGCAAAGACCTGGGACGGCGACGCTGTGGCGCTCGTCGGCCGGCGCCGGCGCGGCGTCTCGCTCGACCCGCGCGATCACGCCACCGTCTAGGGTCAGCCGCACGGCCTTGGCCCATCCGTCGGTCAGCAGGGCCGTCTCGAACCACAGCGATCGCATGGCAATCCCCTAGCGACTGTCGATTAAATGTCTAGACATTATCCGCCGGTTGGCCAAGTCTAAAGCGGTTGGACGCTCAAGGGAGGCAGCGCGGCGTATGGCTGAGCTTTGCGACCATATCTGGCGCGGCGCCCGCCTTGCGACCCTGGCGCCGGGCCTGCCGGGCCTCGGTGTTGTCGAAGACGGACTGGTCGCCGCGCGGGCCGGCCGCATCGTCTACGCCGGGCCGGCCGCCGAGGCGCCGGCCCTGGACGCCCCGCGGATCACGGCCTGCGAAGGGCGCTGGATCACCCCCGGCCTGATCGATCCGCACACCCACCTGGTCTTCGGCGGCGACCGCGCCGGTGAGTTCGAACAACGGCTCGCGGGCGCATCGTACCAGGAGATCGCCCGCGCCGGCGGCGGCATTGTCTCCACCATGCGGGCGACCCGGGCGGCGAGCCAGGGCCAGTTGGTCGCCGCGGCCCTGCCGCGCCTGGACGCCCTAATCGCCGAGGGCGCGACCACAGTCGAGGTCAAATCGGGCTACGGGCTGACCCTCGCGGACGAGTTGAAATCCCTGCGCGCCGCCCGCGCCCTGGGGGACGCGCGCGATGTGACCATCACCACGACGCTGCTGGCCGCCCACGCCCTGCCGCCGGAATTCGCAGGGGACGCGGACGGCTACATCGACCTCGTCTGCCGCGAGATCATCCCGGCCGCGGCGGCGCAGGGCCTCGCCGACGCGGTCGACGCCTTTTGCGAGACCATCGCCTTCACCCCGACCCAGGTCCGCCGGGTGTTTGAGGCGGCCAAGGCGAACGGCCTGCCGGTCAAGCTGCACGCCGAGCAGCTCTCCAACAGCCAAGGTGCGTCCCTGGCGGCGGCTTTCGGCGCCCTGTCGGCGGATCATCTGGAACATTTGGATGAGACCGGCGCGGCCGCCATGGCGCGGGCGGGGGTGGTGGCGACCCTGCTGCCGGGCGCCTTCTATTTCGTGCGGGAGACCCGCCTTCCGCCCATCGAGGCGCTCCGAGCGCGGGGCGTGACGATGGCGCTGGCAACGGACTGCAACCCCGGCACCTCGCCGCTGACCTCGCTGCTCTTGACCATGAACATGGCCGCGACCCTGTTCCGCCTGACGGTGGATGAGTGCCTCGCCGGCGTCACGCGCGAAGCCGCCCGCGCCCTGGGCCGCTCGGCGGATATCGGCACGTTGGAGGCCGGCAAGCGTTGCGACCTGGCGATCTGGGACATCGAGCGGCCGGCGGAGCTGGTCTACCGGATGGGCTACAATCCCCTTCACGCCCGCGTCTGGAACGGCGAAGCGCCATGAGCGCCTTGGTTCTCATACCGGGTGACGTTCGCCTCGATCAGTGGCGGGCGATTTATCGCGGCGCGGCGGTGCGCCTGTCGCCCCTGGCCGCGCCGGCAATCGCCCGAAGCGCCGCCGCCGTGGCGGTGATCCTGGCGCGCGGCGAGCCGGTCTATGGGGTCAACACCGGTTTCGGGAAGCTGGCCAACGTCCGTATCGCCGACGGGGATCTCGCCCGGCTCCAGCGCAACATCGTCCTGTCCCACGCCGCCGGCGTCGGCGAGGCCATGCCCAAGCCCATCGCCCGGCTGATGCTGGCGCTGAAGCTGGCTAGCCTGGCGCAGGGCGCCTCCGGGGTCGCGCCGGCCACCGTGGCGCTGCTTGAGGCCATGCTGGTCCAGGACCTTGTCCCGGTGATCCCCTGCCAGGGTTCAGTGGGCGCCTCGGGCGACCTCGCGCCCCTGGCCCATATGGCCGCGGCGATGATCGGCGTCGGCGACATCATCGTCGGCGGCGCGGTCCTTCCCGCCGAGGCGGCCCTCGCACAGGCGGGGCTCCGGCCGCTTGAGCCCGGGCCGAAAGAGGGCCTGGCGCTGCTGAACGGCACCCAGTTCTCCACCGCCAACGCCCTTGCCGGCCTGTTCGAGGCCGAGCGCCTGTTCCAGTCGGCCCTTGTCACGGGCGCCATGGCCACCGAGGCGGCAAAGGGATCCGACACCCCGTTCGACCCGCGTATCCACGCCCTGCGCCGCCACGCGGGCCAGATCGAGGCCGCCGAGACCCTGCGGGTCCTGATGGCGGGCTCGGCCATCCGCGCCTCGCACCGGCAGGATGATGAGCGGGTGCAGGATCCCTACTGCCTGCGCTGTCAGCCGCAGGTCATGGGCGCGGCCCTGGGCGTGCTGCGCCAGGCGGCGCGGACCTTGGAGGACGAGGCCAACGGCGTCACAGACAACCCCTTGATCTTCCAGTGCGATGACGGCCAGGCCGAGGCGCTGTCCGGCGGCAACTTCCACGCCGAGCCGGTGGCCTTCGCCGCCGACATGATCGCCCTGGCCATCTGCGAGATCGGCTCCCTGGCCGAGCGGCGCATCGCCATGCTGGTCGATCCGGCCCTGTCCGGCTTGCCGGCCTTCCTGACCCCCAGGCCGGGGCTGAATTCCGGCTTCATGATCCCCCAGGTGACCGCCGCGGCCCTGGTGTCGGAGAACAAGCAGAAGGCCTATCCGGCCAGCGTCGATTCCATCCCCACCTCCGCCAACCAGGAGGACCACGTCTCCATGGCCGCCCACGGGGCCCGGCGGCTGCTGGGCATGGCGGAAAACGCCTGCGCGGTGGTGGCGATCGAGTTGCTGGCGGCGGCGCAGGGCTGCGATTTCCATGCGCCCCTGACCTCGAGCGGTCCCCTGGAGGCGGTGCGCGCGCGCCTGCGCCGGGACGTGCCCCATCTCGACGAGGACCGGCACATGCATCCCGATCTCGCGGCCGCCGTGGCCCTGGTTCGGGATGGCGCGGTGATCGCCGCGGCAGGCGTGGACCTACCTGGCGTGGACCTCGCGAAATGACGCCCGCCGATCCGTCCTGGTTGGATGTGAGGCAAGGGGACGCGCCCCTGATCGTCGCCTTTCCCCACACCGGGACTGAAATCCCCGCCGACATCGCCCCCGGTCTCGCCTCCCCCTGGCTCGCCTGCCGCGACGCCGACTGGTGGGTGGACCGCCTCTACGCCTTTGCGGCCGATCTGGGCGCGACCACGGTGCGCACGGCGATCAGCCGCACGGTGATCGACGTCAACCGCGATCCCAGCGGCGCATCCCTCTATCCGGGACAGGCGACCACCGAGCTTTGCCCGACCACCACTTTTGACGGCGAGCCGCTCTATCGGCCGGGCGAGACGCCGGGCGCGGGGGAGATCGCCGCGCGGCGGTCGGCCTATTTCGATCCCTACCATGATGCGTTGACCCGGCAGATCGAGCGCCTGCGCGCGCGCCACGGTCGGGTCGTCCTCTATGACGCCCACTCGATCCGCTCGCGCATTCCGCGGCTGTTTGAGGGCGAACTGCCCCAGTTCAACATCGGCACGAACAGCGGCGCCGCTTGCGATGCGCTGCTGAGCGCGGCGGTGGCGGCGATCTGCGCGGCCAGCGGCCTTCCCCACGTGACCGACGGCCGGTTCAAGGGCGGTTGGACCACCCGTCACTACGGCGCGCCGGGGCGGGGCGTCCACGCCATCCAGATGGAGCTGGCCTGCCGCGGCTACATGGACGAGCCAGCGGCGCCGCCCACGCCGGCCGCCTGGCCCACCGCCTACGACCCCGCCCGCGCCGCGCCGATGCGCGGGGTGCTGACCGACGTTCTCAAGGCCTGCGTGGCCTTCGCCCTCCAGCCCAGGTGATCGCCCGATGACCCGTTTCGACCCCACCCGCGTCATCCGCAGTCCGCGCGGCCCCGAAAGGTCGGCCAGGAGCTGGCTGACCGAGGCGCCCCTGCGCATGCTGATGAACAACCTCGATCCGGACGTCGCCGAGCGGCCGGAGGAGCTGGTGGTCTACGGCGGCATCGGCCGCGCCGCCCGCGATTGGGAAAGCTTTGATCTGATCGTCGACACCCTGCGCCGCCTCGGCGACGAGGAGACCCTGCTGGTCCAATCGGGCAAGCCGGTTGGCGTCTTTCGCACCCACGCCGACGCGCCCCGGGTGCTGATCGCCAACTCCAACCTGGTGCCCCACTGGGCGACCTGGGAGCATTTCAACGAACTCGATCGCAAGGGGCTGGCCATGTACGGCCAGATGACCGCCGGCTCGTGGATCTACATCGGCGCCCAGGGCATCGTTCAGGGCACCTATGAAACCTTCGTCGAGATGGGCCGCCAGCATTACGGCGGCGACCTGGCCGGTCGTTGGCTGCTGACGGCGGGCCTCGGCGGCATGGGCGGCGCCCAGCCGCTTGCGGCGGTGATGGCTGGCGCGTCGTGCCTGGCGATCGAATGCCAGGCCTCGCGCATCGAGATGCGCCTGCGCACCGGCTATCTGGACCAGCGCGCCGACAGCCTGGACGAAGCCCTGGCGATCATCGAGCGATCCTGCGTGGCCAGGACCCCGGTCTCGGTCGGTCTCCTGGGCAACGCCGCGGACCTGCTGCCCGAACTGTTCCGGCGCGGCGTGCGGCCCGATCTCCTGACCGACCAGACCTCGGCCCACGATCCGGTCAACGGCTATCTGCCCCGGGGCTGGAGCCTGGAACGTTGGCTGGGGGCGCGCGACCAGGATCCTGCCGGGGTGGCGCAGGCGGCCAAGGCCTCCATGGCCGAGCACGTGCGCGCCATGTTGAACTTCCAGGCGGCCGGGGTTCCGACCGTCGATTATGGCAACAATATCCGGCAGATGGCCCTGGAGGCCGGGGTCGAGAACGCCTTCGACTTCCCCGGCTTCGTGCCCGCCTACATCCGGCCGCTGTTCTGCCGCGGGATCGGGCCGTTCCGCTGGGTGGCCCTGTCCGGCGACCCGGAGGACATCGCCAGGACCGACGCCAAGGTCAAGGAACTGATCCCCGACAACCCGCACCTGCACAACTGGCTCGACATGGCCGCCAAGCGGATCAAGTTCCAGGGCCTGCCGGCCCGCATCTGCTGGGTGGGGCTGGGGGACCGCGACCGCCTGGGGCTGGCGTTCAATGAGATGGTGGCCTCGGGCGAGCTGAAGGCGCCGATCGTCATCGGCCGCGACCACCTCGATTCCGGCTCAGTGGCTTCGCCGAACCGGGAGACCGAGGCCATGGCCGACGGATCGGACGCCGTGTCGGACTGGCCGCTGCTCAACGCCCTGCTCAACACCGCCTCCGGCGCCACCTGGGTGTCGTTGCATCACGGTGGCGGCGTCGGCATGGGCTTCTCGCAGCACGCCGGCATGGTGATCGTCGCTGACGGCACAGAGGCGGCCGCCAGACGCATCCGGCGCGTTTTGTGGAATGATCCCGCAACGGGCGTCATGCGCCACGCCGACGCGGGTTATCAGACCGCCGTCGATTGCGCTCGCGAACTGGGACTGGACCTCCCGGCGCAGGGGAGCTGATCAACCGCCGGACCCAGTCGGGTCAGGACCGCCAGCGATCGTTGAGGCCCAGTTCAAACCCCACGGCATCCTTAGGCGGCTAGGTGGCGGCTCAGTAGGTCAGACCTCCAGCCGATCATCTGGACGGGCCACCAGGGTGTAGAGCACCGGCATCAGGAAGACGCTGATCAAAAGCCGGGTGAACAGGCCGCTGACGATCACCAGGGCGAACGGCCGCTGCGAGTCCGTGCCGACCCCCGTCGCCAGGGCCGCCGGAAGCAGGCCGAGGGCCGCGACCAGGGCGGTCATCATGATCGGGCGCAGCCGCAGGATGGCCGCTTCACGGATGGCGTCGGTGGTCGGCGCCCCGGCTTTGCGCAGCTCGTTGACGTAGGAGATGTAGACGACGGCCGTCTGCACCGAGACCCCGAACAGGGCGAGGAATCCCACCCCCGAGGACACCGAGAACGGCGTGCCGGTGATCCAGAGCGCAATGATCCCGCCCACGGGCGCGGACAGCACCACCCCGACGATGGTGATGAAGGGGAACTTGAAATTGCTGTAGAGGGCGAACAGCAGCATGAAGATCAGGAAGGCGGTCAGCGGCAGGATCAGCTTCAGCTGGCCGCGGGAAGCCGTGTAGTCGGTGTATTGGCCGCCCCAGTCGAGGCGATAGCCCTGCGGCAGCGACACCTTGCCGTTCACCTGGCGCATGGCGTCCTCCACCGCCCCGGCCAGATCGCGGCCCTCCACCGAGAACTGCACCCCGATGTACCGGGAGTTGTCCTGGCGGTAGATGAAGGACGCGCCGTTGGTCACCTTGATGTCGGCGAACTCCTTGAGCGGAATCTGCTGCCCGCCGGGGGTGGCGACCAGGATGTTCCCGATCTCCTCGGGGTTGTCCCGGTATTGGTGGTCGAGGCGCACGACGAGGTCGAACTGCTTTTCGCCTTGCACGACCTGGGTGGCGACATCGCCGCCGATGGCGGTGGTGATCAGGCTGTTGATGTCGGCGACGTTCAGGCCGTAGCGCGCGATCTTGGCCCGGTCGATGTCGATGGTCAGGCTGGGTTGGCCCAGTTCGCGCACCAGGGTCACGTCATGGATGCCGCGAACCCCCTCCAGGATCTGCTTGATGGACTTGCCCTTGGTCTGGAGGGTGTCCAGGTCCGGGCCGAACACCTTGACCGCCAGGGCGCTCTTCAGGCCGGTCTCGGCCTCGTCGACGGCGTCTTCCGCCGGCTGGGTGTAGTTGAAGATGATCCCCGGAAAGCCCTTGAGCTTTCTGTTGATGGCCGCGATCAGCGCCGCCTTGGTGTGGTAGGGCCCCCGCCACTGCGCATAGGGCTTGAGGCCCACAAAGAATTCGACGTTGAAGAAGCCTGTCGCGTCGGTGCCGTCATCGGGACGGCCCAGCTCCGACGAGACCGTCGTCACCTCCGGGAAGCCGCGCAGGATGTCGCGGATCTTGGGGGTGACCTTGGCGGATTCGTCGAATGAGATGGTGTACGGCATCGTCGCCCGCACCCAGAGCGCCCCCTCGTCCAGCTGCGGCATGAACTCAGCGCCGATGGCCGGGATCAGCAGCAGGGAGGCGGCCAGCAGGACGCCGGATGCGCCGATCGTTCCCCAGCGATGAGCGAGGCAGAAATCCAGCCCCTTGGTGTAGAGGGATTTGACCGCCTCGAAGGCGGCGTTGCGGCGCTCGCGCACGCCCCGGCGCATGAACCAGGCGCACAGCACCGGCAGCAGCACCAGAGTGACGGCCAGGGCCCCGATGAGGGCGAAGATCATCGTGTCCGCCATCGGCTTGAACAGGGTGCCCGACGGGCCGGACAGGACGTAGATCGGCAGGAAGCTGACCACGATCACGGCGACGGCGTAGAACAGCGGTCGGTCCACCTCGGCGGCCGCGTCGCGGATGACCTCCCGCACATTCAGCGGCGCGCCGTGGCGAAGGGCGATCTGGCGGAAGATGTTCTCCACCATCACCACCGCCCCATCGACCAGAATCCCGAAGTCCACGGCGCCGATGGAAAGCAGGTTGGCCGAGGCGTTCTGCACATTGAGACAGGTGAAGGCGAACAGCAGGGCGAGGGGAATTGTGACGGCGACGATCAGCCCGGCCCGGAAATCGTAGAGGAAGAAGATCAGCACCACGACCACCAGCAGCATGCCGCGCAGCAGGTTCTGCTCCACGATCTGGGTGGTCAGGGTGATCAGGTCGGTGCGATCGTAGAAGGGGACGACCTTGATGTCCTTGGGTAAAATCTGCTCGTTGAGCAGCTTGGTGCGGGCCTCGACCCGTTTGAGCACGTCCTGGGTCTTCTCGCCGGTGCGCAGGAGGATGACCCCCTCGACGGCGTCGTTCTGCTTTTCGTAGCCGAACTCGCCCAGCCGCGGCGCGATGCCGATGACGACCCGGCCGATGTCCTTGACCAGGATCGGCGCGCCGGAGTGGACGGCCACGACCACATTGCCGATGTCCTCGACGCTGGTCAGCCGGCCCTGGCCGCGGACGTAGTAGAACTGGCCGCCCTGCGAATAGAAGCCGCCGCCGGCGTTGGCGTTGTTGGCCCCGAGGGAGGTCTCGACCTGGGAGACGGACAGCCCCACCGCGGCGAGGCGGGCCGGGTCGAACAGCACCTGGTACTGCATGGTCCCGCCGCCGAATCCCGAATCGTCGGCGACGCCGGGAACGGCCTTGTACTGGGGCTCGACGACCCAGTCCTCGAAGGTCTTCAGCTCCATCGGCGAGCGGTCGGGGCTCTGCAGCACGTAGCGATAGATCAGTCCGGACGGCGAGGAGAGCGGCGACACCGACGGGGTCACGCCGCTCGGCAGGGTCAGATCGCCGAGGCGGTTGAAGACCTCCTGCCGCGCCGCGTTCTTTTCGGCGCCGTCCTGGTAGGTGATGATGACGTCGGACAGGCCGTAGAGGGAGATCGAGCGGGTGATCGCGGTCTTGGGGACGCCGTTCATGCCCAACTCGACCGGCACGGTGATCAGCCGCTCCACCTCCTCGGCGGTATGGCCCGGCCATTGGGTGATGATTTCGACCATCGGCGGCGACAGGTCGGGATAGGCGTCCACCGAGAGGCGGCTGAGCGACCAGATTCCGGTGGCGATCAGCACCATCGTCAGCAGGGCGATCAGCAGCGGCTGGCGCACGGACGCGGCGACGATCCGGTTCATCACCGACGCGGAGGTCGGCGTGGACGGGGAGGGCGGCGGCGTTTCGCTCACTGGCTCTGCATGAATTGAACGAAGACGCCGCCGTCCACCACGATGCGGTCGCCGGTCTGCAGGCCGCCGGTGATGTCGAACTGGTCGCCGGTGCGATAGCCGAGAATCACATGTCGCCGCGCAAAGCCGCCGCTGGGATCGGCGACATAGACGAACGGCAGGTTTTCATCATCGCGTAGGATCGCCGAGGCCGGGATCAGCAGCCCGGTGATCTCCTGCCGCGCCTGGATGCGCACGCGCACGTACATCTGCTTCTTCAGGACGCCGGACGGATTGTCGACCACGACCCGGGCGACGACCGCCCGGGTGTCGGGATTCACCAGGGCCGGGATGTTGGCCACGGTTCCGGGAATCGGCGTGGCGGATGCGCCGGTTTCCACCTGCGCGGAATCCCCGAGGCTGACCGACCCCAGGTCGGATTCGGAAATCTGCGCCATGACCCAGACGCGGGACAGGTTTGCGACGGTGAAGCTGGGGGTCGTTCCCGCCTGCAGGAGTTCGCCCGGCGTGATCAGCTTCTCCACCACGGTGCCGCTGACCGGCGAGCGGATCACGCCTTCGATGGCCGCCGTCGGACGGCCCTGCTGGACGGCCTTGATGGTCTGGGGGTCGACCTTCAGCGAAACCAGCATCTGCAGGGCGGCCTCCCGGTCGGCCTCGGCGCTGGCCGCGTCGGTCTCCGCCTGCCGCGCCTCGCGCTGCGAGACCCCGTTGTGTTGCACGAGGTCCTTGTCGATGTCCGCCAGCTTGCGGGCGTTGTCCGCGGTGACGATGGCCTTGCGGTAGGTGCTGACCGCCACGGCGAAGTCGGGGGAGATCACCGTCGCCAGGGCGTCGCCTTCCTTCACCCTCTGGCCGGGCGACACCAGCATCCGCGCGACCGGTCCCGAGAAGGGCGCCAGCACGCTGGTGGCGTGGTCGTTGTCGTAGTCGACCACGCCGGTGGTCTCGATCACCTTGTGAAAGGTCGAGAGCGCCACGGTGTAGACGCGGATGTGGCTCCGCTGGGCGGTCGTCAGGGTGACCAGCCGCGCGGTGTCGGACCCGGACGCCGCCTTGTCGTCGGTCTTGGCCGAACAGCCGGCCAGGGCCAGGCCGGCGGACACCGTGATCCGCACAAGCGTACGGCGCCAGCGCCGCGCTGACGGTCGATCAGGAAGCCTAATGGTCATCGTGGTCCTTGGCCAAATCCGCTTGTCGCCACCATCCACCGCCCAGGGCCTGGAACAGGGCCGCGGTGTCGGACAGGCGGTTCGCCTGCGCCTGCGCCAGGCCGATCCGGGCCTGCTGATAGGCCTGTTCGGCGCTCATCAGCGCCAGGTAGTTGGCGTATCCGTCCCGCACCTGCCGCTGTGAAGCCGCAAGCGTCAGCTTGGCGGCCTGCTCGGCGGCGGCGGCGGCTTTCAGACCCTCGGCGTCCTGCTGGAGGGCGGCCAAGGTGTCGGCGACATTCTGAAACGCGTTGATCACCGTGCCGCGGTACTGCTCGGCCGCCTCGACATAGGCGGCCCGCGCCGCCCGTTCCTGGTGGAGCAGGGTTCCGCCCTCAAACACCGGGGCGGTCACGGCGGCGCCGACGGCCCAAAAACCCGTTCCCGACTGGAACAGCTGACCCATGGCCACGGCCGTGCTGCCGGCATTGGCGGTGAGCGCGATATTTGGCAGCCGGTTGGCCACGGCGACGCCGATCTGGGCGCTCGCCGCGTGCAGCGTCGCCTCGGCCTGGCGCACGTCCGGCCGCTGGGCCACCAGGGCCGAGGGCAGGCTCACCGGCAGGTCCGCGGGCAGCTGCAGGCTGGCGAGGTCGAAGGTCGCGCCGGCCATCTGGCTCGGATAGCGCCCGGTCAGCGCCGCAAGCAGGTCGCGCTGCTGGGCCAGCTGCTTGGCGAGCGGGGGCAGGGCGGCCGCCACCTGCGCCAACTGCGCCTCCTGGGCGGCGACGTCGAGGCGGCTCGCATAGCCCTTGGCGAACTGTTCGCGCAGAATCTGCAGGCCCTTGGTGTTGATCTCCACAAGC
The DNA here is from genome assembly GCA_003165275.1 of Caulobacteraceae bacterium. Taxonomy (GTDB): domain Bacteria; phylum Pseudomonadota; class Alphaproteobacteria; order Caulobacterales; family Caulobacteraceae; genus Poindextera. The sequence continues at coordinate 11,256 of PLSW01000385.1, read as the reverse complement.
TCGCGCGTCGCATCGACCTGCGACTGTAACGCGCCGAGTTGGATCGCCGCGGTGGCGACGTTGGAAGTCAGGGTGATGTGGGTGGCGATCATCTGGAACCGGACGGCCTGTTCCTGGGCCTTGATCGATTCCGTATTGCGCCGATTGAGCCCGAAGACGTCGAGGGCGTAGGAGACGCTGACCTGCGGCGTATAGAGACTGTACTCAAAGGCGTTGTTGCTGGGCGTAGGCGCGATGGCCCCGGACTGCCGCTGGCGGGTCGCGTCGAAGCCAAGCCCGACACTGGGAAAATAGACGCCCCGCTGAGCCAGGACGTTCTCGTGGGCCACCCGCAGGGCCGCCTGGGCGGCCTTGAGGTCGTGGTTGTTGGTCAGCGCCTGCTCGACCAGGTCGTTGAGCGGCTGCGAGTGAAACAGCGTCCACCACGCGTCAGGGAGGTCCGATCCGACATCGAAACGTTGCGCCCCGCCCTGAGCGACGTCCGGGGTGGAGACGGTGGTCGCCAGAGGCTCGGCGGCCACGCCGCTAATGGCCGGGGCCGCCGGGGTCTTGAAATTGGGACCTACGGCGCAGCCGGCCAGAGCCAGCCCGGCGAGGGCGATGATTAGGGGCGCAATGCGCCGAGGCGAAACAAACGACGGGACGCAAGCGGCATTCGCCGACCCTGCGACTGTGTCACGTGGCGGCGGTAAGCCGGGACCGGTCGATCGCGCAGTGGCTGTCCGGTCAGTCATCGGGCTCCATATCGATCGCGCCGGGCTCTGACCGCGACATCGCCAAGCCGGGCGTGCGCGCTGTCGGGCGCCGCCCGACTTCGATCTGATCCGCTGGATGCGATGCGATGGAACAACTGTCAATTCACCCCCGTCGCGGCCTGGGCGCGGCGCGCTGGCGATTCAACCTATCACGTCGCCTCGCCGAAAAAATTGCGGGCGCGGCAACAACCCACCGGATCGGTCCGACACTGCTCGATCGAGTAGCAAGGGTTCAAGTCTGCCGCACGATCAAGTTTGGGCGCCAAATTGCGCGCCGCTTGAGGCGTCACCGGCCGGCGCCGTCGCCTCGCCGGCATCTGGACGAGAGGGTCTGCAAGGTCGGCGGACGGCGGATGTATTTGTGGCGGTCCGTCAGTGGTGAGGGGGAGGCGGTAGTCCTTGCGATGCAACGGAAACGGGACACGGAAGACCCGACAACACGCGCGGCGGCAGCGGGGATGCAAGTCCAGGGCCTCGGCGCAGAGGTTCCTGATCACTCAGCCGGCGAACGCTGAAGTACTTCCGCGCCGCGGCACATCAGCTGTGGTTGCAGGAAATCCGCGCCTAGATTTCGGAAGGGCAGGGGTTTTGCGAAATGGCCGGGTTAACCTGACCGCACCCTCGCCAGACCTCCCAGGCGTAGAGGGTGTAGGCGTGAGTTTCCGGCACGTCATTGAGTAACGCCAAGGCTTTTCGGCCGGGTCGACGACCAGGTCGAGTTGCAGCCATTCCCGTCAGTTCGCGCCGCCTAGCGCCCGGCGGTCCTTGTCGCCCCCCTCTGGCTCAAGGCAGATGATGCCGCCGCGGCCGCCCTCGATGGCATAGGAGGGCAGGTTCGAGGAGCTTGCGCAGACCTGGCCGTCGTCGGTGAACGAGAAGTCCCGCAGCACCGTCACCCTGGTCGGGCTGGGGTAGCTGAAGAAGGTCCGGGTCGCCGGGGTGAAGCGCAGGATGCGGTCGGAATTGTTCGCCGCCAGCCAAATATCGCCGGTGCGCCGATCGACGTTAAGGGCGTACGGCGTTTCATACTCGCCCTTGCCGATCGGCGGGATCTTGAAGCCCTGGAAGGCCTGGGTCGCCGGGTCGAACCGCATCAGCCCCCCGTCGTCGAAAGCGGGGATCCACAGCACGCCCGATGCGTCAAAGCGCGGGCGGCGCGGCCCCTTCATGGGGGTCTCCCACTCCTGGATGTTCAGGGTCTTCGGATCGATCCGCCCGATCCTGGAGGCGTAGAGCTTGGCGTACCAGATCGAGCCGTCCTTCGGATTGACGTCGATGCCATAGGGAAAGGCCAGGATCGAGAAGCCGAACATCCGGTGGGTGGAGAGGTTCAGGTGCACCGCCTGGTCCGGGAACCAGCTGCCGATCCGCATCAGGGTCGGAAACAGCATGTCCGAGGTCCAACGGATGAAGCCGTTGGACGGCAGGCGGATCACGGTCATCTGTTCAGTCTTCGGGTCGAACCGGCCGATCTGGTTGGAGGCGACGATGGTGAACCAGACGATGTCGTGGCTGTCGACGCGGATGGTGTGGGGATAGAGGGCGTCGTGGCCGACCTCGTAGGTCTTGAAGGCCTTGGTCCGCGGATCGAAGGACATCAAGGTCGAGGACAGGGCGTTGGTGATCCAGATCCGACCGTCGGATGTCTGGGCCATGCTGTGCGGGCCGTGCTTGCCGGTGAAGACGCCGATCGGCAGCTTCATTCCCGAGAACTTGCCGCCCCGGGGCAGGGTGCTGGCGGGCAGCGGATAGCGGTCGATGTGGCCGGACTGGCGATCCAGCACCCACAGCACATCGTGGCCCTCGTCGGTGCCATAGACCTTGCCGTCCTTGGCGACGTCCGCGTCGTGGATGAAGGTGTAGTCGTCGCCCACGCTCCATTCGCGGACCTTGGCCCGGGCCAGCTGGGCGCTGGCGCCGTAGGTCTGGACGGCGGCGAAGGGAACCCCGTCAAAGCCGCGGGACAGGGTGTCGGCGAACACCCGCTTTTCCCGCGCCGAGGGCAGGGCCAGGATGCCCTCCATCTTGTTGATCTCGACCATCCAGTCGTGCGGGCTGCGGGCGGATCGGGTGGTGAGGTTGCCCAGCTGGTGGCAGTAGTTGCACTGGCTGATGAAGGCCCGCCGGTCCCGCTTGAGGTTCTTCCACGGTAGCCGGGCGTTGAAGGCCGAGGCCGACAGGGCCTCGTTGGCGCTTTCGGTGTCGGCGAAGCCGGCGAGACGCAGGCTGACCGGCTGGGTCTGGTCGGCGCCGGCGGTGACCCCGAGGCTGGCGTCGTCGAAGCCCGACAGGCGGGCGCGGACCGTCAGCGCCCCGGCCATGTCGGTGCGGATGGCGTAGGACCCGTCCTCGGCGGTGTAGACGGTCTGGCGGACCTGGCGGTCGGCGGAGAAGACGGTGACCATGGCGCCATAGGCGGGCTTGCCGTCCGGAGTGGTGACCTTGCCGACGAAGTTGGCGGCCGAGGACGGGGCGCCGGCCAGGATCAGGGCGGCGGGGGCGATCAGGCCGGCGAGACGGAAGAGGCGGTAGAGCATGACGGGCTCCCTTACGCTGCTTGCGCGGCGAACCACGCCGGCAGGCGCGCGCCGAAACGCATGGACAGGATCAGGGGGATGGCCGCCACCGCCAACAATGGGCCGCCGACGGCCAGGTTGATCAGCAGGCAGACGCCGGAAATATCGAGCTTGAGGTCGCCCAGCCCGCCGCCGAGCCAGAGGTCGAGAATCAACAGCAGGCCGCTGACCTGGTTGACCAGCAGCACGATCTCGAAGGTCCGCCGCCACCGGCCGGTCCACAGGAGGACGGCCTCGAGCACCAGGGCGATGACGCAGACGAAATAGCCCGCGGCCATGGACCCGACCCAGGCCATGAGCAGGGCGCAGACCAGCAGACCGGCGCAGAACAGTGTGACGAGACCAGGCCGTGACGAGCCCATGGCGGTTCCTCCCCAGGGTTGACGGGAGGGACCCTAGCCTCAGTAGCGAAGCGGATGTTGACTTCGGGCGCCACGCCCCGCGCAATCCCACCTCGATCCCGCGGAGCGACGGCCATGGCGGAATGGGTGAGGAGCGGCGCCCTGCAGGGGGCTAAGGAACTGATCGGCGAGCTGGGCGGCGATCCGCGCGCCCTGGCCCGCGAGGCTGGAGTGGACCCCGCGGCCTTCCGCGATCCCGACTTTCCCGTGCGCATCGACGCTTTCGTGGGCTTCATCGAGCTGGCGGCCAGGCGCTGCGAATGCCCGACCTTCGGCCTGCGCCTGTCGTCGCGCCAGGCCCTGACCCTGTTCGGGCCCCTGTGGCCGCAGCTGAACGCCAGCGGCACCTTCGCCGAACTGCTGCAGCGGCTGGCGCGCGTGTTTCCGCAGCACACCCAGGGGGCCCTGGTTTCCCTGGAGCCGGACGACGAGGGGCAGTGGATCGTCTACGACCTGGCCACCGGCGCCGGCGCCTCGCAGCGCCAGACGGTGGAACTGGGCTTCGGCATCGTGGTCAACGAGGTCCGCCGGGTGATTCCGGCCTGGCGGCCGCGATCGGTGTCGTTCCGGCACGCCGCGCCGCTGGATAATTCCCTGCACCAGCGCCTGTTCGGCGGTGGGATCGATTTCGACGCGGACCGCAACGCCCTGTTGGTTGACGCCGACGCTCTTCGCCGTCCCCTGAGCGGGGCGGGCGAACCGTCGCCGGCGGTTGCGGTCCAGGCGCCGGCAGGGCCCGCGCGGCTGTCCCGCGGCGTCACCAACCGGGCCGAGATCGCCGTGCGGGCGCTGCTGCCCTTCGGCGACTGCGAACTGGCCGACGTCGCCGCGGCGCTCGGCCTGACCGCCCGCACGCTGCAGCGGCGCCTGGCGGACGAGGGGCGCCACTTTGTGGATATCCGCGACCGGGTCCGGGCGGACCTGGCGCGCTACTATGTGCGCGACAGCCGCCTTTCGGCCGCCGCGGTCGCCGAGATCCTGCAGTTCTCGCAGACCAGCGCCCTGTCGCGGGCCTTCCGGCGCTGGCACGGAACCCGCCTGTCCGCCGAGCGGGCGGCGGCGCGGACAACCTGAGGCGCCGGCGAAGACGTCCACCGCGTGTCGGACGACCGCCTCCGGCGCATGCCGTAGCAAGGTGCGGTGTTCGGTCGGGGGGGGCATGCCGCTCTCCATGGCGATGCAGCCAGGACTGGGCGGGCTCACGCGCGCCCACGGCGGCGCGCCTGACCTGGGGCGCCATTTTGCCCTGGCGCCCCAGGTCAAGTTGCGCGGTCGCACCCGTGGTATCGCCGATCGCGTCCGGGCCAGGACCGGAGCGATCGGCAGGAGCGACCCATGGACATCAGGGGCAAGCAGGTCTTCATCACCGGCGCCGGCGCGGGGATCGGCTACGAGACGGCCCTGGCCTTCGCCCGGGCCGACGCCCAGGTGATCGCCACCGACGTGGACCAGGCCGGCCTCGCCGACCTGGCCGCGGCGGCCGCCGCCACCGGCCAGGTGATCCGCACCGAGCGGCTGGATGTGACCGACCGGGCCGCATACGCGGCCCTGGCCGCCCGACTGTCGGCCGAGGGCGCCGACCCCGACATCCTGGTCAACAACGCTGGCGTCGCCTTCATCGGCGGCTTCTTCGACACCCCGCCGGAAGTCTGGGACCGGCTGATACGTATCAATGTGATGGGCGTGGTCAACGGCTGCCAGCTGTTCGGCCCGGCGATGGCTGCGGCCGGCCATGGGGTGATCGTCAACGTCGCCTCCGCCGCCTCCGCCGGACCGCCGCCGAACCTGAGCGCCTACGCCGCCACCAAGTTCGCCGTCGAGGGCCTGTCCGACGTGCTGGCGATGGAACTGCAGGCCAGGGGCGTGCGGGTGATCAGCATCCATCCGGGGGTTATCGACACCGCCATCGTTCGCGACGAAAAGGGCATCTCCCCCACTATCTCCGAGGCCCAGATCCAGGCCCTGCAACACCACTACCGCACCAAAGGCTGCCACCCGAGCGTGGTCGCCCAGGGCATCCTGGACGGGGTCCGCCGGGGGCGCGACAAGGTGTTCGTGGGGCCGGTGGCCCAGACCTCGGCCTGGCTGCGCCGCTTCGCCCCCACCCGGCTGAAGCGGACCCTGACCCTGCAGAATTCCCGGGAGATCGGCTATCTGCCAAGGATCTCCGCCAAATGAAAAGCTGGCGCATCGTAGCGCCGCCCCTCAGACCATCCCGTGGGCCAATATCGCCGCGTAGTCCTCAGGCGGACCCCAGGGATATTCGCTGACCGTCACGGCCATGTGGGCGACGCCGGTCAGGGCGCAGATCAGCGCCTCGCCCTGACGCAGGCAATCGCCTTCCTGCATCCCCCGCGCCTTGGCGATCAGCCGCTCGACGAGCAGATAGGACTGAATCACGTCGGTCTGCTCGACGAACCAGCCCCCGTCGCCCTCCTCGCGCGTGTCCTCGACGAGGAAGACCATGCGGTAAAGGTCCGGGCGTTCGCACCAGTAGCGCACATAGGCCTGGGCGACTTTGGCCAGCCGTTCGGCCGGCTCGGCCGGCTCGGCGGCCACAGCCTGCAGCGCCTCGAACAGCGGATCGAAGGCCAGCGACCACAGACTGCGGATCAAGGCGACCTTGCTTGGGAAGTAGCCGTAGATGGTCATCGTCGGGATCTGCGCCCGCCGGGCAACCGCCCGCATGGTCAGCCCCGCCGACCCCTCGGCCTGAAAGATCGCCTGGGCGGCGCCGAGGATGCGGGCGCGAATCTCCTCGCTCTTTTGAGCGCGGCGGGACGGCGAAGCCGTTGGCATGGGCAGGCGTCTCATGGGGATTTGACATGTCGTACATGTACGACAATGCTGGCGGCGTCGGCGGAACACCCATCTGAGGCCCAAAGGCCATGAGTTCAACAGCGACGACCGAGACTGATCGCCGCCAGGCCGTTGAAACGCTGCTGGAGCCGTGGCGCGAACGGATCGGCGCAGACTATGCGGGTTATCTCGGTCACATCCTGCGGGTGATGGCCCGGCGCCTGACCGGCTGGGTTCCACTAAACCCCTTCAATCCAGCGCCAATGATCCGATGGTGAACGATAACAACTGCGGGAGGCGATGATGGGCGGGATCGAAGGGATGCGACGCCGCGGCTTTCTAGGCGCGGGCGCAGGCGCGGCGGCGATCGCCGCCCTGGCCGGCGCCGGCGGCTGGCTGGCCTATGACGGACGCGATGAGGTCTATCAGGCTCTCGTCGGCGACGTCCGCCCAAGCGTGCTCAGCATTGCGGAGTTCGCCATCCTCGACGCCCTGGCCACGACCTTGATAACCCAGGGCAAGACCGCCCCCAGCGCCCGGCAGGCGCGGGTGGCCGAACGGCTGGACAAGGAGCTGTCGTTCCACCCTGGCGGCCAGCTGGTCTCGGACGTGAAGACGGCCCTCCTGTTCATAGAGCGCGCACCCATCCTCGACGGCCTTGGCCCGCGCTTCACCGGCCTGTCGCAGGCCGACAAGGCGCGCTTCCTGCAAAACAGCCTGACCTCGCCCCTGACCCTCCGCCGCACAGTCCTATCCGGCGTCAAGTTCCTGATCTTTTTCATCTATTACTGCGACGACCGCACCTGGCCGTCGATCGGCTATGGCGGACCGCAGATGCCGGAAAAGCCCTTCGAGGGCGGCAATAGCATCAAAAACCTTCCCCCCCTGCGCAAGACCGGAGGCGCCGCGTGACGATCATCGAGCACGATCAGATCAAGGCCGACCTCACCGAGACCGCCGATGTGGTGGTGATCGGCTCCGGTTGCGGCGGCGCGACCCTGGCCAAGGAGATCGCCCGCGCCGGCAAGCGCGTCGTCATCGTCGAGCGCGGCGGCTACTACACCACCCAGCGCGGCGACTTCGACCAGCGCTCGGACAACATGCTGGCCCGCATCGACGGCGGCCGGGGGATCGACACCTCGATCACCGGCGAGATCGCGCTGATGTACGGAAATTGCGTTGGCGGGGCGAGCGTCCACTATTGGGCCGACAGCTGGCGCCTGCCGGCGGATCGCAATGACATCTATGTGAAGGCCGGCCTCACCGGCCACGACGCGGCCACCTTGGCCCCGATCTTTGATCAGATCGAGACCGACCTGAACATCCACCTGGACGAGCCGTCCGACTTCAACCGCATGAACCAGCTGTTTGATCTGGGCGCGGCCAAGCTCGGCTGGAAGACCGAGCGGGTGCCTCAGGCGCGCAAGAACTGCCAGCGCAGCGGCCATTGCTACCAGGGCTGCGCCTACGACGCCAAGCAGAGCCAGCTGGTCACCCACGTGCCGGCGGCGTTGCAGGCCGGGGCGCGGCTCTACGCCGATTGCCGGGTGGACAAGATCACCCTGGATGCGCGTGGCCATGCCGACGGGCTGGTCGCCTCGGTGATCGACCGGGCCACCGGCCAGGCCAGCGGGCGCACGCTTAGGGTCAAGGCCAAGGCGGTGGTGCTGGCCGCTGGCGGCTATTCCTCGGCGGCGATTTGGCTGAAATCGGGCCTGCCCAACGGCAGCGGCCAGGTGGGTGAGAACCTCTTCCTCAACCCCTGCCCCTACCTCTACGCCGCCTATGACGAGCCCGTGGTCATGTGGGTGAACGTGCCCACCGCCACCGGGGTGACCGATTTCCGTCTGGCCCGCTACGGCGCCGATGGGCGCTACATCGAGGGCGGCTATCTGCTGCACCCGAACCAATTGCAGGCCGAGTTCGTCGCCGCCACCCTGCCGGGCTTTGGGCCGGAGCACCGGGCCCTGATGGACCGCCTGCCCAACATCGGCAGCGCCGTTTCCTGGATCGACGACGAAAACCCCGGCCGCATCCGCCTGAATGACGCGGGCCTGCCGACCTACGACTACGTGCTGCGCGGCGTGGATATGCTGAAAACCCGCGACGCCCTGAAGAAACAGGCCCAGCTGCTGTTCGCTTCCGGCGCCCGAGAGGTCATCAGCCCGGACGCCGCCGGCGCGCGGCTGCGCTCGCCAAAGGACATCGGCGTGTTCGACACCATGGACCTCTCCCACGGCGCCATGTTGCTCGGCGGGCCGCACCCGGCCGGGGCGCTGCGCATGGGCGCTGATCCGGCCCACAGCGTGGTTTCGCCCACCCACCAAGCCCACGAGGTCCCCGGCCTGTTCGTCGCCGACCCGAGCGTCTTCCCGCGCCCGCCGAGCGTCGATCCGTCGCTGACCATCATGGCGTTCTCGGTCGTGGCCTCACGCAATCTGCTGCATTGGCTGGGTTAACACCGCGGTATCGGCGATGTGGAATTCGGGGCGTTGCAAGTTCGCGCTAAGGGGCTGGGAGGTCATCGCCGACCTCGCCCGCCGACCATGCACTCGTTGATGTGCCATGGGACCCTGCCAAACGCCTGACGCAGATCGCTGCGACGAAGGAATCACGGGTTGACGTCGGCGCCGGCGGGCCCATTTTGCGGCGCCCCAGCGTCGCTCGGGAGGCCTAAGGTCGCGGAACCGACCACAGGTCCAGATGAAGGGAAGACTCACCATGAACGTCCAGGACGTCAAAGCCGGCTCCATGTTCGGGCTCAACCCAGCCGATGAGCTGAACGATCTGCGGATGAGCGAAAGGGCCATGCCGCTGCTCAACCACGTCAAGCGCTTCATCGCCGAGACGGTCGAGCCGATGTATGAGGAATTCACCCGCCTTGGCGAAGGTCATGCGGAGCGTTGGACGTTCGCGCCCGGCCAGCTCGAGGTGCTTGAGGTCGCCAAGTCGAAGGCGAAGGCCGAGGGGCTCTGGAACTTCTTCCTGCCGGACGCCGAGACCGGCGTGGGGCTCAGCAATCTCGACTACGCCTACATCGCCGTCGAGCTCGGCAAGAGCCCGCTGGCCTCGGAGACCATGAACTGCGCCGCCCCCGACACAGGCAATATGGAGGTGCTTGAACGGGTCGGCACGGCGGAACAGAAGGCGCGGTGGCTGACGCCCCTGCTGAACGGCGAAATCAGATCCGCCTACGCGATGACCGAGCCGAACGTGGCGTCGTCCGATGCGAAGAACATCAGCACCACGGCGGTTCTCGATGGCGGCGACTGGGTGATCAACGGCGAGAAATACTACATCTCCGGCGCCGGCGATCCGCGATGCAAGATCATGATCGTCATGGTGAAGACCAATCCTGACGCCTCGCCGCACCAGCAGCAGTCGCAAATCCTGGTGCCGATGGACACGCCCGGGGTGAAGATTCTTGGGCCCATGCATGTGTTCGGCCACGACCACGCGCCGCGCGGGCATATGCATATCCTGTTCGACAATGTGCGGGTGCCGCAGGAGAACATCCTGCTCGGCGAAGGCCGCGGATTTGAGATCTCTCAACTGCGCCTGGGCCCGGGCCGCATCCACCACTGCATGCGCACGATCGGGAAGGCCGAGCGCGCCCTGGACCTGATGGTCCAGCGCGGACTCTCCCGCGAGGCCTTCGGCAAACCCATTATCATGCTCGGCAAGAACCTGGAGACGGTCTCTCGCGCGCGCATCGAGATCGAAGCGATGCGCCTGATGGTGCTGAAGGCCGCCAAGGCGATGGACGTGCTTGGCAACAAGCAGGCGCGGATCTGGGTGAGCATGGTGAAGGCCATGGTCCCCGAGAAGGCCTGCCAGATCATCGACCAGGCTATTCAGATCCATGGGGCGACTGGAATTTCGCAGTGGAGCCCGCTGGCCGAGCTCTACACCGACGTCCGTCATCTTCGTTTCGCCGACGGTCCTGACGAGGTGCACCATATGGTGGTCGGACGAAACGAACTTCGCTGATCCGTCGTCCAGCGGGGCGGCTTTGCCCGCAGAGCCGCCCCGCAGCGCCGCCCGTGCCTTACCGTCAACGTCCCGTGCCGGCTGATCAACCGACCCGGACCTCGCACCCTGCGAGCCCAGATCACCGGGAAGGGGCGGCCGCGACCCAGGCCGCCTGAGTGGAATACGGGGAGGGCCGCCTGCGCTGCGCCGCGGTTAGGGTGTCATCAGCGTCCAAGCAGCGTACGCTTGCCAAATTCCGCATTTCAGGACAATGGCTCCGCCCACTGGAACGTGCTCAGCCCGCCGCGGGCGCATGCCGGCTGGTGACCGACTGGGGTGAGTCTCATGCGCAGCGTCGTCGCCGACGGTGCTGTCAGGCTAACGCTAACTAGTCTCCACTTTGTGGTCGCGGAAGGCCTTGTGGAGCAAGGGTTTGATGAAGCCGATCTCGTTCAAGCGGCGTAGGTTTCCGGCCGATGTCATCCGCCAAGCGGTGTGGCTGTCGTCGCACGATCACGTTCTGATCCCTGCATTTTTCCCTGCCAGCAGGGAAACCCCTCCGAATCCCACGACGGCGGAGACTGCGGCGGTCAGGTGGCCGGATTTGGCGCGGAATCGGCGCGATTTCCCGACGCCCACTGAGGTTTGGGCTGAAATAGGTGGGGCATTTCCGTGGTTTGCCGCCGCCTCGGAGTAACCGGGGCAAATTGCAGGGCATGGGGACTATTCAGGGTGACTCGGTCGTGATTCACC
>PLSW01000049.1 GCA_003165275.1 Caulobacteraceae bacterium | reverse complement strand
GATCAACTCCGACAGGCTGCTAGGCGCGGCTTCAGGCCGGGAACCCGCGACAGCCTTCGCCGTTCAATGGCGGTGCGCGCCCGCCTTTCCATCCCGATCCGCCGCCCGTGACCCTGTCGGGCGATACTCAAGCGCTGATCACGGCGTGGTCAGCCCCCGTGCTGGTCATGATGGGGGTCACCGGTAGCGGTAAGTCGACGGTCGGCGAGGGCCTGCCCGAAGTGACCTTCGTCTTTCTGGAAGGCGACACCGAAACCCTTTCCGCCCGCCTGGCCGGCCGCCGCGGCCACTTCATGCCGTCCTCGCTGTTGGCAAGTCAGCTCGACGCCCTGGAGCCGCCGAGCGCGGACGAACGGGCCATCACCGTCCCGATCGAGAGGTCCGTCGACCATCAGGTCGTCAACATTCTCCGTCAGCTCACCGAGTCTGGCCGCCTTCAAGACCCTCAACGAGGCGCGCTGTCATGAGCCTGGAAATCACCGTCGGTCCTCCGCGCCTGGTTATAAACCAAGGCCTCAGCGTCCACGTCAGCGAGCAGGACGGCCAGATCGGCTGGCCCACGGACAAGGGCCTCTACGACCGCGACACACGCCTGATCTCCAGCTGGCAGATCTATGCCGACGGCGCGCCGTGGGACCTGCTGAACTCAGGTAACATCACCTACTACGCCAGCCGGGTCTTCCTCGCCAATTCGCCCATCACCACCCAGGCCGGCGACATTCCCGCTGGCAAGCTGGGCCTGGTGCTCAGCCGCAACCTCGGCGACGGGCTCCATGAGGACTTCGACCTCGTTAACCACCATAGCGAGACCGTCACCTTCAACCTCGAGATCGCGATCCGCAGCGATTTCGCCGACCTGTTCGAGGTCAAGTCGGGCCGAATCGTTCGCCGCGGCCGGATCACCACCGAATGGTCCGACCGCCGACGCGAACTGCGCACCCGCTACGTCAACGCCGACTTCGCGCGCGGTGTGACCGTCAAGGTGGCGAACGCCGGATCCAATCCCGTCTACGCCAACGGCCGCATCAGTTTCGACATCACCCTCGAGCCTGGGCAGGCTTGGCACGCCTGCCTGCTCTACAGCTTTGACAATGGTCACAAGGCCCGCCATCCCCCGCAGGACTGCATCCAGGACGCCCTGGATTCCCGCTTCAGCAAACAGCTCGACGACTGGCGCGGCCGGGCCCTGAAGATCACCACCAGCAACGAGGAGTTCTATCGTTTCTACCGGCAGGCCGTCGAAGACATGGCCGGGCTGCGGCTGCCTATCGATGGCACCGACCACCTGGAATTCGTGCCCGCCGCGGGGGTGCCCTGGTTCGTCGGCCTCTTCGGCCGCGACAGCCTGATCGTGTCGCTGCAGAACAGTCTGATCTACCCGGATTTCGCCCGCGGCTCCCTCGACGTGCTCGCCCGCTTCCAGGCGACGGAACGCGACGATTTCAGAGACGCCGAACCCGGCAAGATCATGCATGAGCTGCGCCTCGGCGAACTGGCGCATTTCAAACTGATCCCCCACACCCCCTATTACGGCACCGCCGACGCGACCCCCCTCTACCTGATCGTCCTGCACAACGCCTGGAAGACCACCGGCGATATGGATCTGCTCCGCCGCCACCTCAAGAACGCCGAGCGCTGCCTGCACTGGATCGACCACTACGGCGATCGCGACGGCGACGGTTTCCAGGAATACGGGACCCGCTCCACCGCCGGCTATGAGAACCAGGGGTGGAAGGACTCCGGCGAGGCCCTCGTCTACCCGGACGGATCGCTGGTGAAGGGGCCGAAGGCGCTGTGCGAGCTGCAGGGCTACGTCTACGACGCCTGGCTGCGCATGGCGGAGGTCTTTGAAGCCCTGGACCAGCCCGGCCGCGCGGCGGAGTTGCGAGGCAAGGCCAAGGACCTGTTCGAGCGGTTCAACGCCGCCTTCTGGGACGAGGAGTCGGGCTTCTACGCCTTCTGTCTGGACGGCGAAAAGCGCAAGGTGCTCAGCGTCGCATCCAACCCCGGCCATTGCCTATGGTCGGGCATTGTCCCCCGCGACCGCGCCGCCCGGGTCGTCGAGCGGCTGATGAAGCCTGACATGTGGAGCGGCTGGGGCATACGCACCCTGTCGGCGGACCATCCGGCCTACAACCCGCATTCCTATCAGAACGGCTCCGTCTGGCCCCACGACAACGGCTTCATCGCCCAGGGATTCCGGCGCTACGGCTTCGACAAGGAGGCTGGGCGGGTCGCCCGCGACGTGAGCGCCGCGCAGTCCTACTTCGTCCAGCACCGGATGCCCGAGCTCTACGCCGGCCTGCAGTGGACGCCGACGTCGTTTCCGGTCCAGTACAAGGGCGCAAACGTGCCGCAGGCCTGGGCCGCCGGATCCTGTTTCGCCCTGCTGCAGGCCCTGCTGGGCCTGCAGGCCGATGCGCCGATGGGCAAGCTCTATGTCGACCCGGCGCTGCCGGACTGGTTGCCGGACATGCGGCTGAACGATTTTCGGGTCAACGGCGAGGCGGTCGACCTGCGGTTCTGGCGGGAGGGCGAGGAAACACGCTGGGAGGTCGCGAAGGGCGATCCCAGCGGTGTCTCGCAACGCTCCTGCGCCACCGGACCGGAGCTGAGCGCCCCCGTCGAAACGCCAAGGCAACCTGAATGAGCACCGAGGCCACGACCGCGCCGGATGCCGAAGCCTGGAGCACGCCGAAGGCCTATGCGGATCTGATGACCCCGGCGCCCTACAGGCGCATCGGCGAGCCGGAGGACATCGCCCGGGGGCGGTCTGGCTCGCGTCCGACGCCGCGGACTATGTCACCGGCGCGACCCTCTTCATCGATGACGGCATGACCCTCTATCCGGGTTTCGCGACCGGCGGCTGAGCGGGCGCAAAGCGCCCCTGACAAACGCCGTCAGTTGTAGGACACTTCACCCATGAGGGCCGGAACGCGCCCCGAGGAAACGGCAGGGAGCACGCGGATGGTCTACATCCTGGGCGGCTGGCAGAGCGACTTCTCCAAGAACTGGGCGCGGGAGCAGAAGGATTTCGCCGGCGCCTTCGCCGAGGTCGTCGGCGAGGGCCTCGCCGCCGTCGACCTGGAGCCGAAGGACATCGACAGCGGCCACGTAGGCAATTTCGTCGGCGACCTCTTCGCCGGCCAGGGGTTGCTGGGCGGCTTCTTCGGCCTGGTCCATCCCGACTTCGACGGCATGCCCACCGCCCGGCATGAGGCGGCCTGCGCCTCCGGCAGCGTGGCCATCCTCGCCGCCAGCGCGGAAATAGAGGCGGGACGCTACGACCTCAGCTGCGTCGTGGGGCTGGAGATGATGCGCAACGTTTCCGGCCAACAGGCGGCGCAGAACCTTGGCGCGGCGGCCTGGGCCGGGCACGAGTTCCAGGACGCGACCTTCCTCTGGCCGAAAGCCTTCTCGGACCTCGGCGAGGAATACGACCGCCGCTGGGGGCTCAAGTACGAGCACCTGATGCGCATCGCCGAGATCAACTTCGCCAACGGCAAGCGCAATCCCAACGCCCAGACCCGGCAATGGGCCTTTGGCGAGAGGAGTTTCACCGCCGACGATGAGGCCAATCCCGTGGTCGAGGGGATGATCCGCAAGAACGACTGCGGCCAAGTCACGGACGGCTCCGCGGTGATCTTCCTGGCCTCCGACAAGCGTGCCGCCGAATATGCCGCCGAGCGCGACATCCCCCTGGAGAGCCTGCCGCGCATCAAGGGCTGGGGCCACCGCTCCGCGCCGATCAGCTATGCGCGCAAGGTGCGGGCCAGCGAGGGCCAGCCCTACGTCTTCCCGCAAGTGAAACGCGCCGTGGACGACGCCCGCGCCCGGGCCGGGGTCACCGATATCGCCGAACTCGACGCTGTGGAGACCCACGACTGCTTCACCACCACCGAATACATGGCCATCGAGCACCTGGGCCTGACCGCGCCCGGGGAGGCCTGGAAGGCGGTGGATGACGGGTCCATCGAGATCGGCGGCCGACTGCCGATCAACCCGTCCGGTGGCCTGATCGGCGGCGGCCATCCCGTCGGCGCGACCGGCGTGCGCATGGCCCTCGACGCCTTCAAGCAGGTGACCGGCAAGGCCGGCGACTACCAGGTGGGCGGTGCGCGCAACGTCCAGACCCTGAACATCGGCGGCTCGACCACCACCACCGTCAGCCTGCTGGTGGGCGTATGAGCAAGAAATTCGAGATCATGAAGGCGCTCATCGCCGCCTGGACGGCGGGCGACATCGACGGCGCCCTCGGCTTCATGACCGACGACATCGTCTGGCACTGCGCCGCCGCCGTCGCGCCGCCGATCAAGGGGAAGGACAAGGCCCGCAAGTTTCTCGATCGGTTCAAGGCCGACATCACCGAGGTGCGCTGGCGGCTGTTCGACTACGGCGAGCGAGGCGACCGCCTGTTCGTGGAAGGGGTGGACGAGTTCCGCACCAACGCCGGCCACCTTGTCGCCGCCCCCTATGCGGGGGTGCTCACCTTCCGCGGCGAATTGATCTGCGACTGGCGCGATTACGTAGACGTGGGCGTGATGGACGCCCAGAGGCGCGGCGAAGGGCGAAGCGCCTGGGTCGCCGAAATGATCGAAAGGCCCGCCCTATGACCCGCGACCCCGAACTCCAGGTGCTGCTGGACAAGCAGGCCATCACCGAGGTGCTCTACAGCTACTGCCGAGCCGTCGACCGGGCCGATCTTGAGTTGTTGCGCGCCTGCTATCACCCCGACGCCACCGAGGATCACGGCGGCGCCTTTAAGGGCTCGGCCGCCGACTACATCGCCAATATCGCGCCGATCCTGCCCCGTGGCGGGATCATGACCCACACCACGAGCAACATCCTGATCGCTGTCGACGGCGACACGGCCAAGGCCGAAAGCCACATCCTGGCCTTTGCCCGGATGAAGAAGGACGGGGAGAAGTTCGACACCCTCACCCTCGCCCGCGTTGTCGACCGGATGGAGCGGCGGGACGGGGTCTGGCGCATCGCCGCGCGGCGGCTGGCGTGGGAGTGGAACCACGAGATGCCCATGGCCGAAACCTGGGGTCGCGGCCTGCTGGCGCCGGACGCCTCGGTGCTGGTGCGCGGCGCCAAACATCCCAACGACATCGTCTACACGAGCTAGCCCCATGCATATCGAAGGCGCCACCGCCCTGGTCACCGGCGGCAACCGCGGCATTGGCGAAGCCTTTGTCCGCGCCCTCCTGGAAGCCGGCGCCGCCACGGTTTTCGTGGGGGCACGCGATCCGGCCCAGGCCGCCCATCTGGCGGACGAGGCGCCAGGGCGAGCGATCCCGATCAAGCTCGACGTCACCGTGCCCGACCATATCGCGGCGGCGGCGGCCCTGGGGGGCGACGTCTCGATCCTCATCAACAACGCCGGCGCGTTTCACCACACGACCCTGATGACGGCGCCCGATCTCAACGCCGCCCGCGACGAGATGGAGGTCAACTACTTCGGCCCGCTGGCCCTCGCCCGGGCCTTCGCCCCAATTCTGGCCCGGAACGGCGGCGGGGCGATCGTCAATGTGCTGTCGTCCGGCGGGATGGTCGCCGTGCCGACCATGGGCGGTTATAGCCCCTCCAAGTTCGCCGGCCGGGCCGCCACCACCTGCATCCGCGCCGAACTCGCCGGCCAGAAGACCCAGGTGACGGCGCTGATCGTCGGTTCGGTGGACACCCGCATGGCCGCCCATGTGGCCGGCTACAAAGAGCCGCCGAGCGACATCGCCAAGGCAGGACTCAACGCCATCCGCCGCGGCATAGACGAGCTCGACACCGACCGCATGGCCATCGAGGTGCGCGCGTCTCTCGCCCGCGATCCCAAGGCGCTGGAGCGGAGCATGGCCAAGATGCTCACCGCCGCCGCCATCACCACCGGCCGCTAGGGTCGCAGGAACCGACAATGGACACCGTGCCGCAGCTGCTGGCCATGAACGCCGCGATTTCCATCGTGCTCTTCGTCGGCCTTTGGCTGATCAACCTGAAGACCCGAGACCCGAGCTTCATCGACAGCTGGTGGGCCCTGGGGATGGTGGTGACTGCGGTGGACAGCTACCTGTTCACCGGCGGCGGCGATCCGCACCGGCGAATCCTGATGGTTCTGTGCGCGATCTGGGGCCTGCGGCTAGGCGGCTACCTGCTGTGGCGTTGGCGCAAGCACGGGCCCGACCGGCGCTATTCGACGATGATGGGACTGGCGAAAAAGGGGCGCGGCTGGGGCTACGCCAAGGCCTCGCTGCTGCTGGTCTTCGCCCTGCAGATGCCGTTGCAGTTCGTGGTCAGCCTGCCGGTGCAGCTCGGCCAGATCGCGCCCACGGGGGATCTGGGGCTGTTGGGGTGGCTGGGCGCCGCCGTCGCCCTTGTCGGCATCGCGTTCGAGAGCCTGGGAGACTGGCAGCTCGTGCGATTCAAGGCCGATCCGGCCAACGCCGGCAAGGTGCTGGATACGGGGCTCTGGCGCTACACCCGCCACCCGAACTATTTCGGCGACGCCTGCGTCTGGTGGGGACTCTATCTGATCGGCGCCGAGACGGGGTTCGGCATATGGGCCCTCCCCGCCCCCATCCTGATCACCTTCCTGCTGACCCGCTGGAGCGGCGTGCCCACGGTCGAAGGGCGCATGCGGCGCAAGCGGCCCCACTACGAGGCCTATGTGGCGCGCACCTCCGGCTTCATCCCGATGCCGCCCAGGAAGGTCGCGGCCGCGCAGCCCTCCGCCTAAAGCAATCGTCTGCTGAGTTGATCCACCCTTTCACGTCGTGGCCGGGCTTGTCCCGGCCACCCAGGATCACGAACGGCGCAAGACTATCGACGACCTGGCACGTGGCCATTTTTCGCCGTGGCTGGCGTTCGGGAGAATCTTGAACCGTCTGTGATCCTGGATGGCCGGGACAAGCCCGGCCATGACGGAGATAGCGCGGCGAGTCACCTCAGCCGTCGAATGGCCTAGCCGGCGAGCATCGCCCGGTCGGCCCACACCGAGTGGGTGCCGCTGCAGAGCTTGTGCGGCAGGGCTATGCGGCAGACCGGACCGTCCTCGATCCGCCGGGCGTCGATCAGGACGCACTCCGAGGTCCCGGTGTTTTCGTCGGTAAGGAAGCTGACCAGATAGCCGTCGTCCTCTTCCGTCGAGCCGATCCTGGGCGCGAACGGCGCCTCGCTGGCGTAGACGCCGGGGGGCAGCATGAATTCGGTGCTGGTGCGGGTCTCCAGGTCGGTCTTCACGAAGCCCCGGAAGAGGAACCAGCCCGGCTCGCTGACTGTCGAATAGGCGTAGCGGTATTTGCGGCCCGCAAAGCGGTTGTTGATCATCCCGAACTCGAGGATCCGATCATCGATCCGCTCCTCTTTCGTGGTCCCATCCGCCAGGTTGAACCGCCAGCGATGCAGCTTGGGCCGGAAGCTTTCCTCGTCGAGGTAGGCCATCATGTGCTCATAGCCCGGCAGGCCCCCGGCCTTGGGCTGCGGCGTCGGGTCCTCCTGGAAGTAGCCGTCGAGCACCACCTCGTCGCCGTCCTCGTAGGCGTTCAGCCAATGCAGCACATAGGTCGGCGCGGCCTCGAACCAGCGGATCTGGTCTGGGGTTCCGTGGCGCGGGACGATGGCGAAGCGGGACGGCACGCCCTCGTGCAGGCGCACGGCGTGGATGTCGCGCTTGAGCAGCTCGGCGTCCCAGAACACCGGCAGGTCGTTGAGGATCGCATAGTGCTCGGTGAAGGCCATGTCGTGCGGCAGGCGCGGTCCGGGCAGTGGGATGGGGATGTAGGTCTTCAGCCGGTTGTCCGCCCCGACGACCCCATAGTGCATGTAGGGCGCGTGCTTGGAGTAGTTGAAGAACATCAGCTCGCCGGTGGCCTCGTCCACCTTGGGGTGGGCCGAGATGCCGTCGATGGGGGTCCAGCTTTCGATTCCCTGCTGGTCCAGGGTCACGGGATCGAGGCGATAGCCCTCCCCGCATTGGTAGAAGGTCGACAGGGCGCGGCCGGCGTGGACGACGATGTCCGTGGACGATGAGTCCTTCAGAAACCCATGCGCGCCCCAGCCGGGGCGCTTGGCGAGCTTCACCGGATCGGCGAGGCCGCCCCAGAGCGAGCCGCCGGCTTCCTGCTCGGCCTCGAAGCCGCGAGTGCGCACGAACCGGTTGCGATAGTCCGCCTTGCCGCCGGCGAAGGAGATCATGTGGATCATCCCGTCGCCGTCGAAGGGGTGGAACCGGCCCAGGGGCTGGTGCACCTGGTTTTCGGTGTTGCGCAGATAGACCCCGTCGATGTCGGTCGGGATTGCCCCTTCGATCACCGCCAGGTCGGTGGCGTTCACCTCCTCATGCAGCGGCGTCCAGGCCCCGTTCAGATAGGGGTGGTTGGACAGCTGCAGGGAGGTGGCGACCGGCGCCAGGCGTTCGATCTTCACGGGCGTCTCTCCATGATCGCTCAGTCGGCGATCTTGATCAGCATCTTGCCCGAGTTCAGCCCCTTGAACAGCCCGATCAGCCCCTCCGGCGCGCGCTCGAAGCCCTCCAGAATGGTTTCCTGGTACTTGATCTGGCCGCTCTTCAGCCAGCCGGTCATGTCGCTCATGAACTTGGCGTTGAGGTGGCCGAAATCGCTGGCCACGAACCCCTCCATCCGCACCCGGCCGTAGATGATCGCGAACAGGTTCTTCACCCCCTCGCCGCCGCCGTTGTAGGTCGAGATCATGCCGCAGACCGGAATGCGGCCGCGCACGTTCATCCGCGTCAGGGCCGCATCCAGGTGCGCGCCGCCGACGTTCTCGAAATAGACGTCGATGCCGTTCGGNNGCCGACGTTCTCGAAATAGACGTCGCTCCCCTTCGGCGTCGCCGCCTTCAGGGCCGCGGCCAGGGCTTCGGCCTTGTAGTTGATCACCGCGTCCAGACCGACCACGTCCTTCAGCCAGGCGGCCTTGTCCGCCGCCCCGGTGGAGCCGACCACATAGCAGCCCTTGATCTTGGCGATCTGCGCGGCGACCGAGCCCACCGCGCCGGCGGCGGTGGAGACGAACACCTGCTCGCCATCCTTCAGCGCGCCGGTTTCCAGAAGGCCGCCATAGGCGGTGATCCCGGTCCCGCCGAGGGCGTGCATGTAGACGCTGAGGGGAAGGTCTGGGTCGGGCCGCAGCACCGCCATGCCCTTGCCATCGGAGACAAACCGTTCCTGGAAGCCCGCGCCATGGCGCACAAGGTCGCCCTCGTGGAACTTGACGTTACGGGACTGGATCACCCGGCCGATTCCGCCGCCGAGCATGGAGGCGCCGAGGGGCTGGTCGGCGTTGAGGCGTGGCCGCATGTAGGGATCCACCGAGAGGATCAGGTTCTGCACCTGGACCTCGCCGTCCCCGGCGTCCGGCGTGTCGACGGTCACCAGGGCGAAATCCTCAGGGACCGGAAGGCCGTTCGGGCGGCGGACAAGGTGGATCTGGCGGCTCGCGGACATGGACAGTCTCCTCTGAATTTTGACCGCCATTATGGACCCCGGACGTCCTGGCGGCCACTGGCTTACGTGAGCGGACGCGGGCCGCGCGCCTCTGCTATGGTCCGCGCGCACCTGCGGAGGATCCCATGCGACACCCCTTGCCCGAGACCGGCGCGGACTGGTCCGACATCAAGGCCCGAATGCTCGACTACGCCGGCGGCGACGTGCGCTGGCGGGACGGTAAGACCGCCGTCTATGTGTTCAACGCCGGCCCCGAGGTCGAGCGGGTGCAGAAGGAGGCCTACGCCCTCTTCATGTCCGAGAACGGCCTTGGCCCCATGGCCTTCCCCAGCCTCAAGCGCATGGAGGCGGAGGTCGTCGATTTCGGCCTGGCGTTGTTGCATGCCCCGGACGGCGCGTCGGGGGTGATCACCTCCGGCGGAACGGACTCCATCACCATGGCGATGAAGGCGGCCCGGGACTACGCCCGCAAGGAAAAGCACGTCGCCGGCCCGCTCAACATCGTCCTGCCGCGCTCGGCCCATCCCGCCTTCGACAAGGCCGCCGCGGTCATGGAGATCGAGGTGCGGCGCACCCCGCTGATCGACTACCTCGCCGACCCGACGGCCATGGGCGCCGCCGCGGACGCCTCGACGATCATGATCGTCGGCTCCGCGCCCTGCTTCCCCTACGGACTGATCGACCCCATCGGCGCCCTGTCCGACCTCGCCGTCGCGTGGGACCTTTGGCTGCACGTGGACGCCTGCGTCGGGGGCTATATCGCCCCCTTCGTCCGAATGAACGGCGCCGACCTCCCGCCGTTCGACTTTGGCCTGCCGGGGGTCCGCTCCATGTCGGCGGACCTGCACAAGTACGGCTATTGCGCCAAGGGCGCCTCGACGGTGTTCTTCCGGTCAGCCCACCTGCAGTCCTTCATGATCTTCGACATGAACGACTGGCCGGGAGGGCGGATGGTGACCCCGACATTGGCCGGCACCCGGCCCGGCGGCGCGATTTCGGCGGCCTGGGCGGTGATGAATTTTCTGGGAGTGACGGGCTATCGCGCCAAGCAGGGCCTGGTGACCGACACCCGCCGGCGGATCGAGGCCGGGGTGCGGGCGCAGGGCTTCACCGTGCTGGGCGAGCCGCAGTTGGGCATCGTCGCCTTCAGCCATCCCGAGGTGAACAACTTCGCGGTCTGGGGGAAGCTGCACGAGCGCGGCTGGTTCACCAGCGTGACCACCGAGCCGGCGGGCCTGCACCTGATGCTGTCGCCGTTTCATGCCGAGGTTGCCGACACCTATCTGGCCGACCTCGCCTGGGCCGTCGTCGAGGCGCGCGCCAGCGCCGGGTCGGCCGGGACGGATGCGCGCTACGCCTGATCGGGGCCGAGGGTTGTGAGTGGCGGCGCCGCCAAATCCATTGGCCGACAGGTGCAATTCAGGGCACGGATCGTTGTGCGGATCAGCGCCGCCGGCCATGCCTTGGATATCTCGGGCAAAATCCACTACACCCTTGGGCTTACATCGGGCGTTGGGGGTCGTGCTTTTGTCAACAACCTCTTCGACCAGCATCCGCAACTGAACCTCAACCATCAGGACCAGTTCACGCAGCTGTTCGAGGCCGCGACGCTGCGGCCGCGAACCTTCGGCGTGGCCATTTCGGGCCGGTACTAGAGCGAGGCGGCTCGTCCCAGTCCCAAGACCTCGACAATAGCGTCCCAGGCCAAGGCCCCCAGCGCCCGGTCAGCGGCCTCGCCGCCACCCCAGGCGCGTTCGGGCGGGGCCGCCCGCCATGCCTCCCCCGGGAAGACCGGGCAGTGGCCTGCGTGGGGATGCTCGATGAGCACGGCCTGCCGGCCGTTGCGCGCGAGCCGCCCAGCGATCTCGCGAGCGGCGGTGTCGGATGGCCACAGCGCGTCCGCGCCTCCGGCGACCAGGATCAGGTCAGCGCGGGCGCGTTCAACGGGTATGGTCGCCGCCGGCACATCCTCGGCGAAGGTGCGCAGGCTCTGCTCGTGCATCCGCCGGTAGCTGGGATTGGGCGTACCGGCGGGCGGCCACGGGCGAGGATCCAAGACCACGAAGGGCAGCGGTCGGCCTTCCCAGGTGAACTGCGACCTGGGCGGCCACGCCGATCCATCAGCACTAGGTCCGCTGTTCTGCCAGACGACCGCGGTCGGACTGATGGCGATGCAGACATCCACGCGAGGATCATACACGGCCGCCAGCAGCGCCGCCCCCGCCCCAAAGGATGTCCCAAGGATAGCGATCCGCTCGCAGCCTTCGGCGAGCAACAAGTCGACCCCGCGCAGGACCGTCTCGATGGGAATCTCGTTAACCCCCGCCGCCTGCCCTTCCCCGCCCCACCAACGCTGCGCAAAAGCGGCGGCGCCGAGCTCGGCGAACAGGCGGGCCCGGGCGACGTCGACACGGCCGCTGGAGCCGGTCAGGACGATCACGCCCAGGCCGTTCGGGCGCTCCGCCGCGACCAATACGCCCTGCGCCTGACCCTCGATCAAGGCCTCAGAGATCCCCATAATCTCTATGCCTTTTCAGTGGCGTACCCGGCGTAGCTATCCTTCAAGGTCGCGTGGTTGAGCAGCATTTCGGCGACCTGATGCTTGCCGTCGGCGTCGAAGATGCGCGAGCGGACCCAATAGGATTCGGTGCGCCGGCTCTCCGCCAGGACGGCGATTTCCCGCCGGATCAGGTAGGTCTCGCCGACGAACAGCGGGCCGTCGATCATACGGATCTCCTGGTCGGCGAAGAGGCCGACGGCCGGCCCCTTCACCGGGAACGCCGCCTGCCGGCTGGAATATTCCGCCAGCACGCTGACCATCTCCAGGGGAATAATCGCGCGGCCCCACGGATTGTCGGCGCCGGAATACCAGGGCGAGTTTTCGGTGATAACCTTCAGCTTGTCGTTCAGGCTGAAAGGATAGAGCGCGCCCATGTGCTGGTCCGGGTCCATGCGCACGACCTCATCCTCGGCGCCCTTCATCCCGACGCTCAGGTCTTCCAGGATCAGCAGCCGCTCGGGCGGGCGAAGCTGAGCCATGCGGGCCTCAAGCAGGGTCTGGCCGTGGTCGGGCCCCAGACTGGCGCTGGCTTCCAGGACCGGTGTGCCGTCGGCCTTCTCCGCCCAGACGCGGGTGCGTGTCGCTCCCGGTGCGGGGATCTCAGCGAAGGCGCGCACCTCTTCGCCCTCGACCACCATGTTCTGATAATGGGCTGACAGGCAGCCGCGCTCGAACCAGGCCTGGCCCCAGATCTGCGCCAACAGGGGCGGAAACAGGCTGAAATGGGTGGGGCCTTCGATGGGGCCGGCGCGGAAACCGAGCTTCTCGGCCATGGCGTCGTCGTGGATGGAGCTGTGGCCCCCATATTCCTGATCGGCGAGCATCTGCCGCGGCGCCCGCAAGGGACCGGTGAGGATCAAGGGGGTGTCGAAGCTCATTGCGCCGTCTCCTGAATGGGCCGCGACCATAACGCCGGTTCAGGCCTCGCGGCTAGGCGTGTGGAACAAGCGTTTGAATACGGTTGATCACAACGCGGCGGACTGCCACGGTCGCCGTGAACCGCGGCGGCAAGCACGGCCCCAACCTTAGGAAACGGAACCCATGAAAACCCGCATCACTGACCTGTTCGGCATCGAACATCCGATCATCCAGGGGGGCATGCACTTCGTCGGCCTGGCCGAAATGGCCGCGGCGGTGTCCAACGCCGGCGCCCTCGGCCTGATCACCGGCCTGACCCAGCGCACCCCCGAGGCCCTCGGCAAGGAGATCGCCCGCTGCCGGGAGATGACCGACAAGCCGTTCGGCGTGAACCTGACCTTCCTGCCCGCCGTCACCCCGCCCGACTATCCCGGCTACATCCAGGCGATCATCGAGGGCGGGGTGAAGATCGTCGAAACCGCCGGAAATAATCCGCAGAAGTGGCTGCCGGTGCTGAAGGAAAATGGCGTCAAGGTGATCCACAAATGCACCTCCGTCCGCCACTCCCTCAAGGCGGAAGCCATCGGCTGCGACGCCGTCAGCGTCGACGGCTTCGAGTGCGGCGGCCACCCGGGGGAGGACGACGTCCCCAACTTCATCCTGCTTCCGCGAGCTGGCGAAGAGCTGAAGATTCCCTTCGTGGCTTCAGGCGGCATGGCGGACGGCCGCTCCCTGGTCGCGGCCCTAGCCATGGGCGCCGACGGGATGAACATGGGCACCCGCTTCATCGCCACCAAGGAAGCCCCGGTGCATCCGCATGTGAAGCAGGCGATCGTCGACGCCACCGAACTCGACACTCGCCTGATCATGCGCTCCCTGCGCAACACCGAACGGGTGCTCGACAATCCGGCGGTGGAGCGGTTGCTGGCGAAGGAGCGTGAACTCGGCGCCAACCTGAAGTTCGAGGACATCATCGGCGAGGTCGCGGGGGTTTATCCCAAGGTGATGCAGGACGGCGATGTCGGCGCCGGCGCCTGGTCGTGCGGCATGGTCGTCGGGCTGATCCACGACATCCCCAGCTGCCAGGAACTCGTCGATCGGATCATGCAGGAAGCGACGGACATCATCCGGGGACGCCTGGACAAATTGATCTGATGATGCGCCGGGGCGGCCGCTTCGGCGGTCCGCTCGGAGAGGATGGATGCTGATTGCGATCGGTCTGTTGACCGGCTTGGCCACGCTGCTGGGCGGGGCGCTGGCGCTGCGCCTGAAAGGCTCGATCGGCCTCTTGCAGGGGTTCGGCGGCGGCGCGGTCATTGGCGTGGCGCTACTGGACCTGCTGCCGGAGGCGTTCAACCTCTCCGGCAAGGCGCACACGCCCTTCGCCCTGACAACGGCCCTGGCCGCGGGCTTCGCCGCCTATCTGCTCGCGGACCAGACCATCACGACGACGTCGCGCTCCGGGAGGCTTCGGCGTCATATCGGGCCGGCGACCCTGACCCTTCATAGCCTGATGGACGGCCTTGGGATCGGGCTCGCGTTCCAGGTATCCGCGACCACCGGCTGGATCGTCGCGGCGGCGGTGCTGGCGCATGATCTGGTCGACGGCGCCAATACCGTCACCGTCAGCCTGTCGGGCGGCGCGGCGCGACGGACGGCCGCTGGTTGGCTGGCGGCGGACGCCGCCGCGCCGCTTCTTGGCATCGGCCTATCCCGACTCGTCACCGCGCCGCCGGCGACCCTCGGCCTGTTCCTCGCGGTCTTCGCCGGCTTCTTTTGCTACATCGGCGCCAGCGAGCTCTTGCCGCGCGCCCGAGAACGGCGCCCGCAGCTGACCACCACCCTGGCCACGGTCCTCGGCATGGCGGCGATCTACCTGGCGGTGCGCCTCTCCTGAGGCCGGGGCTTGGGCGCCAATCCCCCCTCCGTGCGTTGGCCCTGCAGGCGGAACCGGAGGTCCGCGGCTATGGCCACCTGGGCGGCGTTGATCTTCGGCGGACTGATCGTCGTGTTCGTCCCGCAGGACGCCTTCGAGGTGATGCTGCTGCCGACGCGCGTCCAGCGTCGGGCGCGAATGGTGCGCGTCTTTTTCCGCACCACATGGTCGCTCTGGACCACCGCCGCGCGGGTCTGGCCGCCGGGCGACAGGCGCGAGCGGTTCCTGAGCATCTACGGCGCCCTGTCGATGATGATCCTCTTTATCCTCTGGGCGGGGTTGCTGATCATGGCCTTCGGCCTGATCCAATGGGCTTTGCAACCGCCGGCGATGCGACCGTCGAGCCTCGGCGAGCAGACCTATAAGAGCGGCGTGACCTTCTTCACCCTCGGCTTCGGCGACGTTGTGCCGCGCAATGGCCGAGTTCATTTGGACGGCCGAGACACGGGGCCGGTCGGCCGCAGGGATCAATTCGGCCTCCTGAGCGTTGCAGTAACTAAGGTAGCTTTGGGAATTGGAAGGCATATGAAAGCGGGCGTGCTTGAGGGTCGTCGGATTCTCGTGGTTGAGGACGAGGAGATGATCGCAATGCTTCTCGAAGACTATCTGATGGACCTGGGCTGCGAGGTCGCCGGCCACGCCACCACCGTCGCCGGGGCGCTCGGCCTTGTCGAACAGGCCCAGCCGTTCGACGCCGCGCTGCTGGACATGAACCTTTGCGGAGAACTGGTCACGCCAGTGGCCAACGCCTTGTCCGCTGCGGGCATCCCATTCTGCTTCATGACCGGCTTGGGCGCAGACGCCGCGACCGGATTTGCTGAAGCGCCGACCATCGGCAAACCCTTCGATCAAGGCGGCTTGCGGAGCGCCCTGATCGGGCTGTTTTCCAAGGCCGAAGCCGCGAAGGCCTAGGCGCGGCGCAGGCGCCCCATTGACGATCGCCTTGCGGGCGATCATCGAGCGCGGCGATGACCCAGCAAACCGACATTGCGCCAATCCTGGAGGCCGACGGCCTCTTTCCCGCCATTGAGCCGTTCGACTCGGGCCACATGGCGCTGGACGACCTGCATACGATGTACTGGGAGCAATCCGGCCGACCGGACGGCCTGCCGGTGCTATTTGTCCATGGCGGCCCCGGAGCGGGAACCAGCCCGAACCACCGTCGGCAGTTTGACGCCGAGGCCTACCGGATCGTGCTCTTCGACCAGCGCGGCGCGGGACGCTCGACCCCGCTGGGCGAGACCCGCCGCAACACCACCGCCCTCCTCATCGAGGACATGGAGCGCCTGCGGGAGCGCCTGGGGATCGAGCGATGGCTGTTGCTCGGCGGCTCGTGGGGCTCAACCCTCAGCCTGGCCTACGCCGAGGCCCATCCGGAGCGGTGCCTGGGCCTGATCCTGCGTGGCATCTTCCTGGCCAGGCCCTGCGAGATCGACTGGTTCATGAACGGGATGGGGATTTTCTTTCCGGAGGCGGCGCGGGCGCTGGCGGAGCGCTTGCCGCTCGAGGAGCGCGGCGACGTGCTGGGCGCCTATCATCGGCGGCTGGTCGACCCCGATCCGGCCGTCCATGCGCCCGCCGCGCGCGCCTGGAGCCTCTACGAGGGCGCCTGCGCCAGCCTGCTGCCCAGCCCCGAAGCGCTGAGCATGTTCGAGGACGACGCCGTCGCTCTGGGCCTCGGGCGGATCGAGGCCCACTACTTCACCAGCGACACCTATTTCGCCGAACGGCCGATCCTGGATCACATCGACAAGATCCGGCATCTGCCGGCGATCATCATCCAGGGCCGCTATGACGTGATCTGCCCAATCCGCACCGCGGACGCACTGGCGCGCGCGTGGCCCGAGGCGCGTTATGTTGTCATCCCGGACGCCGGCCACCTGGAGCGCGAACCGGGCATCCGCGCGGCCAAGATCGCCGCGACGGAATCCTTCCGCCGCACTGGACGATTCGACTAGACGGTCGCCTTCGCGACGCGCATCGCCGCGATCTCGGCCTCGCTGAAGCCGATCTCGCTGAGGACGGCGTCGGTATGCTCGCCGATCGCCGGCGCGGGCCCCCGAACCGGCAGATCCGCCCCCGGGAACCGCACCGGGCTGGCGGGCGCGCGAAAGCTGCCGCCTTCGCGATCCGGCATGTCGACGAAACACCCGGCCGCGGCGGCCTGGGGATCGGCGGCGACCTCGGCGGCGGTCTGCACCCCGGCCCAGACCACGTCGTGCTCGGTCAGGCGCCGGGTGATGACGTCGAAGGGCAGTTTGCCGAACGCGCCGTCGAGTTCGGTCACCAGGGCGGCCACATGCTTTCGGCGCAGGCCATCGGTGGCGTAGTCGGGATGGTCGATCAGATCCTCGCGGTCGGCGGCGGCGGCGATCTTCGGCCAGTCGGTGCGGTTGTCGCGGGGCATCAGGCAGATCCAGCGGCCCTCGGCGCTTTTGAAGAAGTTCACCAGGGGCGCGATGGTCTCCTTGCGCGGCCGGTTGGAGGCGATGCGGCCCAGGCGCAGGTAGATGGCCATGTCCGCCCCCACCGAATAGACGCCGGAGCGGATCAGCGAGGTCTCCACCAGTCGGCCGACCCCGGTACGGCCGCGCTCCAGGGCCGCGGCGAGGACAGCGCTGACCGTGGCCAGGGTGCAGGTGTGGTCGCCCACTCCCGTGCGCAGGGCGAAGGGATCCTCGCCCTTGGGGATGGTCAGGGACGCGACGCCGGCTCGCGACCAGAAGGCGGCCACGTCGAAGCCGGGCAGGTCCGCCTCGGCGCCCTCAAGCCCGTAGCCGGTGACGCTGGCGTAGATCAGCCGCGGGTTCTCCAGCTTCATGGTCTCGTAGTCGACCCGCGCCGCCTTCAGGGCGCTGGGCCGGCGGTTGGTGATGAAGATGTCCGCCTCGCGGATCAGCCGCACCAGGGCCTCGCGCCCCTCGGGCTTGCGAATGTCCAGCACCACCGAGCGCTTGCCGCGATTGTCGAGCTGGAAGCCCGGATTTTCGCCGTCCGGGGTCAGGTGTTCGAAGCCGCGGCGGATCGGATCGCCCTCCGGCCCCTCCACCTTGATCACTTCAGCGCCCCAGTCGGCTAGCATGCCGCCGGCGCCGGGGGCGGCGATATGGGTGGACAGTTCGACGACCTTGAAACCCTGCAGCATGAGCGCCCTTCACTCCCCTCGTCGGGCCGCCAATGCGGCCTCTTGGCCCATGGTACGCGAGGCCGGCCTTGCAGGGATAGGGCTTTACGCGAGATCAATCGGGATTGCCGATGTCGATGAGGCCCTTCCAGTGGCCGGCGGCATCCTTGCGCCAGACCGTGACATAGAGGCCCGTGACCGCCTTTGCGCCCTTGACCAGCGGGGTGAAGGACCAACGCCCCCAGGTCACGCCCATGTCGCCGGCCGCGCCGGCAAGGGCCTCCGAGGGCGTCCAGACAAGATCGCCGGCGGGCTTGCCGCCGCCTTCGGCCTGGAAGATCGCCTCCGCGCCCCGGATCGGCTGTTTGCCGCCGGCGAACTGCAAGCCGTCCGTCGGGTCCATATAATCGCGGAACGCAACAGCGCCCCCCTTCGCCTTGGCCTCGGCCGCAAAGGCGTTGTCGACGGCGATCAGCTGGTCCTTGACCGACATGTCGGCGGCGTAGACCGGCAAGGCGGTCAGGGCTGCGCCGGTTGCGACGAGCATCAGCAGACGAATGGACACGGCTTGGCTCCTCCCGGACGAGCTTGGCAGTCTTCCGCAAGGGCTGCGCCCTGACAAGATCACCCGACCTGAGCGCCTCAGCTCATGAAGATCGTCGCCGGATGCTCCAACACGCCCTTCACCTTGGAGATGAACAGGGCCGCGTCATATCCGTCGACCACCCGGTGGTCGAAGGACGAGGAGATGTTCATCATCTTGCGCACCGTTACCTGACCACCGCGCACCACCGGTGTTTCCACGATGTTGTTCGGGCCGATGATGCCCACCTCGGGCCGGTTGATCACCGGGGTCGTGGTGACCCCGCCAAGGGCCCCAAGGCTGGTGAGGGTCAGGGTCGAGCCGGAAAGCTCCTCACGCTTGGCCGAGCCGTCCCGCGCGGCGGCGGCCAGACGGGTGATTTCCCGGGCGAGGTCCCAGACGGTGCGGGCCTCGGCATGGCGGATCACCGGCACCATCAGGCCGTTGTCGGTCCGCGTCGCGACGCCCATGTGGACGGCGGCGTGGCGGGTCACCACGCCGGCTTCGTCGTCGAAGGTGGCGTTGATCTGCGGGAAGTCCGGCAGGACCTTGACCAGGGCGCGGATCAGGAAGGGCGGCAGGCTGAGCTTGGGCTGGTCGGGGCTGCGCTCAGCGTTCATGTGGGCGCGCAGGGCCTCCAGCTCGGTGACATCCACCGCCTCCACATAGGTGAAGTGGGGTATGCGGCGCTTGGCCTCCTGCATCTTCTCGGCGATTCGGCGGCGAAGGCCGATGACCTTGATTTCGGTCTCGCCCTCACGCTGAGCCAAGGCCGCCGTGGGCGCCGACGTCGCTGGCGCGCCGCTGCGCAGCACCCGGTCAAGGTCGCGGTGCTCGATGCGGCCCTCCGGCCCCGTGCCTGGAACGGTCGACAGGTCCAGATCGAGGTCCTTCCCGCGGGCGCGGACTGCGGGCGAGGCCAGCACGTGGCTTGAGCGGGTCGGCGCGCTCACCGCGACCTCGTCCGGCTCGGGCTCCACATTGAAGGCGGTCGGCGCGGTGAACGCCGAAGCCGTGGTGACATGCTCCGCAACCTGAGCGGCCTCATCGGACGGCTCTTGGATGGCTGTCGGCGCCCGAGCGACGGACGGTTCGGCCGCGGGCTGCTCGGAAACCAGATGCGCCCCGCCGTGGCCCGGATGCGCCGGCTCGGCGCCGTCGACCTCGAAGGTGATCAGCACCGACCCCACCGGGGCCAAGTCGCCCATGGCGCCATGGATGGACTTGATCACCCCGTTGACGGGCGACGTCATCTCCACGGTGGCCTTGTCGGTCATGACGTCGACGAGGGGCTGGTCCTCGCTGACCACATCGCCGGGGGCGACATACCACTGGACGATTTCGGCTTCGGCGATGCCTTCGCCCACGTCGGGCAGCTTGAAGACGTACTCGGCCATCTCAGCCCTCCAAGGTCCGGCGCATGGCCGCGATCACCCGGGCCGGGCCGGGGAAATAGTCCCACTCAAAAGCGTGCGGATAGGGGGTGTCCCAGCCCGCCACCCGCTCGATCGGGGCCTCGAGGTGGTGGAAGCAGTGTTCCTGCACCAGGGCGGACAGTTCCGCGCCGAACCCGCTGGTGCGCGTCGCCTCGTGCACGATCACGCAGCGGCCGGTCTTGCGCACCGAGGCGGTGATCGCCTCGATGTCCACCGGAATGAGGGTGCGCAGGTCGATGACCTCCGCGTCGATGCCGCTGTCGAGCGCCGCGGCCAGGGCCACGTGCACCATGGTGCCGTAGGCGAGCACCGTCACCGCCTCGCCGGCTCGGGCCGTCGCCGCCTTGCCCAGGGGCACGGTGTAGTAGCCCTCGGGGCATTCGGACGCGGGGTGGCCGGTCCAGGAGGTCACCGGCCGGTCGTGGTGGCCGTCGAATGGTCCATTGTAGATCCGCTTGGGCTCAAGGAAGATCACCGGATCATCGGACTCGATGGCGCTGATCAGCAGGCCCTTGGCGTCGTAGGGATTGGACGGGATCACCGTCACCAGGCCGGTCACGTGGGTGAACAGGGCTTCCGGGCTCTGGCTGTGGGTCTGGCCGCCGAAGATCCCGCCGCCGTAGGGGGTGCGCACGGTAATCGGCGCGGTGAAGTCCCCCGCCGACCGGAACCGCAGGCGGGCGGCCTCGGAGACCAGCTGGTCGTAGGCCGGATAGATGTAGTCGGCGAACTGGATCTCCGCGACCGGGCGCAGGCCGTACGAGCCCATGCCGATGGCGATGGCGATGATGCCGGCCTCCCCGATCGGCGTATCGAAGCAGCGGGTGCGGCCGTACTTCTTCTGCAAGCCCTCGGTGGCGCGAAAAACGCCGCCGAAGAAGCCCACGTCCTCGCCGAAGGTCAGGACGTCGGGGTCACGGTCCATCATCACGTCCATGGCCGAGTTCAGCGCCTGGATCATGTTCATCTTGGCCATCACATGCGCTCCAGGGCGTCGGCCTGGGCGCGCAGATGCCAGGGCATTTCGGCGTAGACTTGGCCGAACATGGACTCGGTGCGCGCGGACTTGTCGGACGCCAGGGGCGCGATGGCCTCGGCCTCGCGCTGGGTGGCGCGCACCATGGCCGCGCAGGCCTCCTCCAGCGCCTTGTGGCGCTCTTCGCTCCATTCGCCGTAGGCGATCAGGTGGGTCTTCAGCCGTTCGACCGGGTCGCCCAGGGGCCAGGTCTTGGCCTCGTCCGTGGGGCGATAGCGGTTGGGGTCGTCGCTGGTGGAGTGACCCTCGGCCCGATAGGTGAAGTGCTCGATCACCGTGGCGCCCAGGTTGGCCCGCGCCCGCTCGGCCGCCCAGGTGGTGGCGGCGTGCACGGCCAGGAAGTCGTTGCCGTCGACCCGAAGGCCGGGCAGGCCGTAGCCGATCGCCCTGGCCGCAAATGTGGTCTGCTCGCCCCCGGCTATCCCCTGGAAGGACGAAATGGCCCACTGGTTGTTGACGATGTTGAGCACCACCGGCGCCCGGTAGACCGAGGCGAAGGTCAGGGCGTGGTGAAAGTCCGCCTCGGCGGTGGCGCCGTCGCCGATCCAGGCGGC
This sequence comes from Caulobacteraceae bacterium, assembly GCA_003165275.1. Classification (GTDB taxonomy): domain Bacteria; phylum Pseudomonadota; class Alphaproteobacteria; order Caulobacterales; family Caulobacteraceae; genus Poindextera. Next base: position 4,733 of record PLSW01000049.1, on the reverse strand, counting down.
GGCGATGCGGGTGTCGCCCTTGTAGGCAGAGCCCATGGCCCAACCGACGGCCTGGCTGAACTGGGTGCCCAGGTTTCCCGAGATCGAGAAGAAGCCGAACGGGCCGCTGGAATAGAGGCTGGGCAGCTGGCGGCCCTTCAGGGGGTCACGAACGTTGGAATAGACCTGACACATCATGTCCAGCAGCGGATAGCCCCGCGCGATGAGCAGGCCCTGCTGGCGGTAGGTGGGAAAGCACATGTCGTCGCGATCGAGGGCCATGGCCTGGGCGATGGCCACGGCCTCCTCCCCCGAACACTTCATGTAGAAGGACGTCTTGCCCTGGCGCTGGGCGCGATAGAGCCGGTCGTCCATCGCCCGGGTGACGAGCATGCAGCGCAGGCCCTCGCGCAACACATCAGCGTCCAGCCGCGGATTCCATGGGCCGATGGCCGAGCCGTCCGGCGCCAGGACGCGGATCAACTGGTAGGCCAGGTCGCTCATATCCCGCGGCGTGGTGGCGATGTCCGGACGGGCCACAGCGCCGGCCTCGGGGAGGACCATGTCGCTGAAATCGGGCGTGTCGCCGGGGCGGTACTTGGGCTCGGGGATGTGCAAGGAGAGCGGAATGCTGTTCTTCATGCCGTTCGCACCATTGGACCCTCTAGGACGGAATTGGCGGTTCATTAGCTGCGCGAAAGCGAGATGTCACGATAGATTATTGCTCAGCTCAGACGCGAACACAGAAAATACATCCCGGCCAACAACGCGGCGCGGAGGGCGGCGCCAGCGCCGCGGCCCCGACGATGCGACCCCCGGCGCAATGAAGCCAGGACAAAAGCGCCTGACCGGGCGAAACAGCTTGCACGGTCGCTCGTTCCCCCACGACGCGCCCGCGGGCGACGGGACGGAGACGTTTTTCCTTGAGTGGCCAAGCCGCATCCTCGACCCCACCGATGGCGACCCACCCCGACGGGCTTCCGCAACCGCAGCGCAACTGGGCCGCGGCGACGATATGGCTCGCCATCGCCATGACGGTGCTGGACGGGGCGATCGCCAATGTCGCCCTGCCCACCATCGCCCACGACCTCAACGCGCCGCCGGCGGATTCGATCTGGATCGTCAACGCCTACCAGCTGGCCATCGTCATCTCCCTGCTGCCGCTGGCGTCCCTGGGGGAGATCGTCGGGTATCGGCGCATCTATCAGGCGGGGCTGGCCGTCTTCACCGTCGCCTCCCTGGCCTGCGCCCTCTCGCATTCCCTCGTCGCGCTGACCCTGGCGCGCACACTGCAGGGGCTGGGCGCCGCCGGCGTGATGAGCGTCAACGGCGCCCTGGTGCGCTTCACCTATCCCAACCGCCTTTTGGGCCGCGGAGTCGGCCTGAACGCCCTGGTCGTGGCCACGGCGGCCGCGGTGGGCCCGACCGTGGCCGCCGGCATCCTGGCGGTGGCGCATTGGCAGTGGCTGTTCCTGGTCAATGTACCGATCGGTCTAACGACCTTTTTGATCGCCGCCCGCTCGCTGCCGGCGTCGCCGCGCATCGAGCGGCGGTTCGACTTCGTCAGCGGGCTGCTGAACGCGGTGACCTTCGGACTTGTCGTGAGCGGGGTGGACGCGATGACGCGGACGGCCGCGAAGATCAGCGGCGCGCTCACCCTGGCGGCCGGGGTCGCGACGGGCGTGCTGCTCGTGCGCCGGGAGTTGCGCCAGGCCCGGCCGCTGGTGCCGATCGATCTGCTGCGCGACCGGGTCTTCGCCCTCTCCTGCACCGCCTCCGTCGCCGCCTTCTCGGCGCAGATGGCCACCTTCGTCGCCCTGCCCTTCTACTTCCAGAGCGTCCTGGGCCGGACGGAGGTGCAGACGGGGTTGCTCATGACCCCCTGGCCGCTGGCGGTGGCGGTGGCGGCGCCGTTGGCGGGGATGCTGGCGGATCGCTGGTCGGCGGCGGTCCTGGGCGGCGCGGGGATGGCGATCCTGGCGGCGGGACTGGCGCTGATGGCGACCCTGTCGCCCCACGCGTCGGATCTGCAGATCGTCTGGCGGATGGCGCTCTGCGGTTTCGGATTCGGCTTCTTCCAGGCCCCGAACAATCGGCTGATGCTGTCCACGGCCCCCCGCGAGCGGGCCGGCGCCGCGGGGGGCATGCTGGCCACCGCGCGTCTGACAGGCCAGACCGCCGGCGCGGTGCTGACGGCGATCCTGCTGCAGATCGCCGGCCTGCGAGCCGGACCGTTGACCCTGGCGATCGGCGCAGGCCTGGCCCTTGCCGCGGCCGGCGCAAGCCTTCTGCGCGGAACGCCGAACCGCGCGGTAAAGCCGTCGGCCGCGGCCCCCATATGATTTCATGCGGATGGTCAAATCGGGCCGCCGCGTTTCCCCAATCGGACCTTGCGGAAGGCGAATTCTCACCGTCCGGATGTTGTCCACCTGCCGCTTCGCCACACACGAACCCTTGTTTCCTTTGGGCTTGCTGCGCGATAGTCCGCCGGCACGGCGCGGGAAAAGCCGAAACCGAAGGCGAATGCGATGGTCGAATGCGTGGTGGTGATCGGGGCGGGCATGGCCGGGCTCTGCACGGCCCTGTCGCTAGCGCCGACAGGGCGTGAGTTGCACCTGCTGGAACGCGACGAGGCGCCGCCGGAGGGCGACGCCGACGCGGCGTTCGAACACTGGAACCGGCGCGGCGTCGGCCAGCTGCGGCATAGCCACGCCTTCCTCGCCCGACTGCGAACCATCATCAAGTACCACCATCCGGCCCTGCTGGAACGGCTGCGCGAGGCCGGTTGCCGGGAGATCAACTTCGTCGACATGCTGCCCGACGCCCTCAAGGTCGACTACCAGCCGGCGCCCGGCGACGCCGACATGGCGGTGCTGACCAGCCGGCGCACCACCCTGGAGCTGGTGATGCGGCGCTACGTGGAGGGCTTGGCGAACGTCACCATCCATTCCGGCGCCTTCGTGCGTGAAGCGATCATCGAGACCCTGGACGGCGGCCAGTTGCGCGTCGCCGGGGTGCGCGGCGAGCAGGCCGGCGAGAGCCGGGAATGGCGCGGCGACCTGACCGTCGACGCCGCCGGCCGGACCTCGGACATCCACGAACAGATCAAGGCGGCCGGGGGGGCCGTCACCGAGGAGGCGGAGGACTGCGGCATTCTCTACTACACCCGCCACTACCGGTTCCTGCCTGGGGTCGGCGAGCCCGCGAGGGGGCGGACCTCCGGAACCGGCGACCTGACCTTCGTGAAATACGGGCTGTTTCCCGGCGACAACGGCTGCTTCTCGATCACCCTGGCGGTGCCGGACATCGAGATGGGCCTGAGGGCGGCGGTGGTCGACCCCAAGGCCTTTGACACCATCTGCCGCCTGCTGCCGGGCCTCGCCCTTTGGACCGATCCGGCGACCGCCGAGCCGATCAGCAAGGTGTTCGGGATGGGCGACCTGAAGAGCCGGTGGCGCAGCTTCGTCAGCGCCGACCAGCGCGCGACGGTCGGCTTCTTCGCCGTCGGCGACAGCCTGGTGCGGACCAATCCCCTCTATGGTCGCGGTTGCTCATTTGCCGCCATCGAGGCGGACATCCTGCGGCAGGTCCTGGAGACCACCACCGACCCCGCCGCCAGGGCCCGGGTCTACGACAGCCGGGTGAAGGCCGAGCTGACCCCCTACTACACCAACATGCGCGCCCAGGATCGGGCGGCGGCCCGGCGGGCGCGCAACGCCCTCGACCCGGCCTTCAAGGCGCCCCTGCGCTCGCAGATCCTGACCAGCTTCCTGAACGACGGCGTGCGCATCGCGGTCCGATCCGACCTGGACCTGCTGCGCTCCGCCCTGCGGGACTTCCATATGATGGATCCGCCGGGCGCCTGGATCCGCAAGCCCGGCAACCTGGCGCGGATCATGCGCTGGTGGTCGCGGGGCAAGGCGCGCAACGCCGATCTCTATCCGCCGCCGCTGGGTCCCGACCGCGCAGAGATGATGCAGCGACTGGGGTTGGACCCGGCGGCCATCGCGGCCTAGCGGGTTGCGTCGGATCGTCCTTTTGCGCGGTATCAACGTGGGAGCGCGGGGACCACGCGTCGCCATGGCTGACCTGCGCAGGTTCGCCCTCGATCTTGGCTTCACTGAGCCGCGCACCCTCCTGCAGAGCGGCAACCTCGTCATGGACGGCGGCGATGGCGGCGAGGACTTGGAGCAGCGCCTCCAGGCCGAGGCGGTTAGCCGGCTAGGCGTTACCGTGGATTTCGTCACGCGCACATCCCAGGCGTGGCGCGCCGTGATCGAGGCGAACCCCTTCGGCGAAGCCGCCGAAACGGATCCCGGCCACCTGTTGGTCTTCTTCCTGAAGGCGCCGCCCGCCACCGGCGCGATCGACGACCTGCGCGCCGCGATCACTGGGCGCGAGGTCGTCCATCTGCACGGCGCCCAGGCCTATCTCGTCTATCCGGACGGTATCGGCGACTCGCGCCTGACCAACACCGTCATCGAGCGTCGCCTCGGGGTTCGCGGCACCGGCCGCAACTGGAACACGGTCCAGAAGATCGCCGCCCTGGCGGAAGCCTAGCATTACAGTTGCACGGGCGATCGACATCTGAATCGATGGGCGACCATGATTCGGAGGTCATGGAATGTCGGGCGCATCGATCGAGACAACGCTGGAGCTATGGGCGTCCTCACTTCGGGATGTGAAGGCGCGGATGCGGCCGCTGTTCGGCGACGTTCGGGTGGCGTCTTCGGCGAACCAGTTCCTGGACGGAC
>PLSW01000264.1 GCA_003165275.1 Caulobacteraceae bacterium | reverse complement strand
GGGGCGTCGAACCAGACGTAGAACACCTTGTCCTCGAACCCCGGCCGCGGCAGGCCGCCGCGCGTCACCGGCACGCCCCAGGCCAGGTCGCGGGTGATGCCCCGGTCGATCAGCCCCTCGTCCAGGTGCTTGTAGGCGATGGACCGGGCGAGACTCGGCCATTCAGCCTTGGAATCCACCCAGGCGCGGATGCGGTCCTGCATCTTCGAATGCAGCTGATAGAGGTGGCGGGTCTCGCGCACCTCCAGGTTCCGCGAGCCGGAGATCACCGAATAGGGCTCCTTCAGCTCGATGGGGTCGAGCAGGCTGCCGCAGTTGTCGCACTGGTCGCCCCGGGCCGCGCCGAAGCCGCAGATGGGGCAGATGCCCTCAATGTAGCGGTCGGGCAGGAAGCGCCCGTCGTCGATGGAATAGATCATCCGGTCGAGGCGCTCCTCGATCAGGCCGTTGTCCTCCAGCACGTCGGCGAAGTGCTGGGTCAGCGCCCGGTTCTGCGGCGACGACGAGCGGCCGAACCAGTCCCAGGACAGGCCGAAGGCGCGGCCGAGGTCGTGCTGGCTGCGGTGCCACTCCTCGCAATAGGTGAGGATGTCCTGGCCCGCCGCCGCCGCCGCCAGCTCCGCCGGAGTACCGTGCTCGTCGGTGGCGCAGATGTAGAGGGTCTCGTTGCCCCGGGCCCGCTCGAAGCGCGCATAGACGTCCGCCGGCAGCATGGAGCCCGCCAGATTGCCCAGGTGCTTGACGCCGTTGATGTAGGGCAGAGCCGAGGTGATGAGGATGCGGGCCATGGAGCGCTCGATGCAGAGGGAGCGCGCATATAAGGCGAGCCGGGCGAAACGCCAAAGCGGCGTGCGCGCGGGCCCGCCCTTCCCTAGGGCCGCTTCAGGGCGAAATAGGTGTTGAGCACGCCCGCGACCAGGAACCAGACGATGGCCACGGCCCGCCAGGCGTCGGGGTGCGGCAGATAGCGCGCGCCGAGCAGCAGGCCGATGAAGCCGAAGACCCCGGCCAGCCAGACGACGATGCGCAGCCGCGTCAGCCGGGCGCGCTGGCCGAGGCCGGCGGCGCGCCCGAAGGCGCGGGGCTGGGCTTCCATTTGTTTGGAGTAAAGCATGGCGAGACCTTTCGACGTCGCATCGATCGCCGCCCGCGGGCCCCACGCAGCGGGCCTGTACGTTTCGATCAAGGCCAAGCCTAGGCCCGATCCGCATAAAGGAACGATGGTCGCCTCGCCCCGTCGCATAAGCGGAACGTAAAGATCGGCGCAGCGCCACGCGACGCCGCCGTTGCGTCCCCCCGCCCCGCCGGGGCATAACCCCCCCCGCGCCGGTTTAGCTCAGCTGGTAGAGCACCTGATTTGTAATCAGGGGGTCAGGGGTTCGAGCCCTCTAACCGGCACCAAGATTTCCCTTACAGAATAAGGGATTTTCTAAACTCGCTCGATGCCCTGCTGGTGGCGGATCGGGAACAAAAGGCGACGATTGCCTTGGTTCGGGACAGGACGCCCAACCTGCCCGGCTAAGCCACTTTGGTCGTGTTGTTCTCGCCGCTTTCGCCCAGGGCCTCGCGCATGGCGGCGAACAGGCGGCCGATCTCGATAGGCTTCGCCACGAAGCCGTCCATCCCACAGGCGGCGTACTCGGCGACCTGGTGCGACATGGCGTTGGCGGTCAGGGCGATGATCGGCGTGCGCTCGCGGCCCAGGGACGCCTCGAGCTGACGGATTCGCCGGGTGGCGGTGGGCCCGTCCATGCGCGGCATCTGCACGTCCATCAGGATAAGGTCCCAGGTTTCGTTTTCCCAGGCCGCGACCGCGTCCTCGCCGTTGTCCACAACAACGGGATCGACGCCGATCTGATGCAGCAAAGTCTTCAGGACAAGTTGGTTGACCGTGTTGTCCTCGGCCGCCAGCACGCGCAACGCCTCGCCTTCGGCGACCGGAACCGGCGCCGTCGGCGCGGCGGGCGCGGCCATGGGTTCGGCGCGTCGGGTCGAGGCGGAAATCCGCGCGATCGGCAACCGCACCTCGAAGGTCGTGCCCTTGCCGGGCTCGCTTGTGGCCGTGATCGCCCCGCCCATGAGAGTCGCAAGCTCCCGGCAGATGGCCAGGCCCAGGCCCGTGCCGCCGAACTGGCGGGTGGTCGAGGCGTCGGCCTGCTCGAACTTCTGGAACAGCCGCGCCAGCCGCTCGGGCGCAATCCCCATGCCGGTGTCGCGAACCTGGATGTTCAACTCGCCGCCGCCACGGCTGATCACCACCCTCACCTCGCCACGCTCGGTGAACTTCAGGCCGTTGGAGACCAGGTTGTAGATGATCTGGCGGATGCGGGTGGAATCGCCGCGATAGACCCCGCGAGCGCGCCTCTCGATCGCGAGATCGAAGGACAGGCCCTTCTTGTTGGCCAGGGCGGTGAAGGCGGCGTGGGCGCCCTGGGCCAGTTCGGAGACGTCGAACTCGACCGCCTCCAGCTCCAGCTTGCCGGCCTCGATCTTCGACAGGTCCAGCACGTCGTTGAGGATGGCCAGCAGGGTCTCGCCGGACTGGCGGACCACATCCAGCCGCTCGCGCTGGACCGGGCACAGCGCGTCGTTCGCCATCGCCTGCGCCATCCCGAGGACGCCGTTCAAGGGCGTGCGAATCTCATGGCTCATGGTGGCCAGGAAGGTGCTCTTGGCGCGGTTGGCGGCCTCGGCGGCCTCCTTGGCCTGCAGCAGCGCGCGTTCGCTCACCTTGCGCTGGGTGATGTCCTGCATGGCGGCCATGAAGCGCGCGATTTCGCCATTCTCGTTGCGGTCGATTTGACTGACGCTGGCGGCCCAGACCTCTCGGTCCTGGCGGTTGATCCTGAACTCGGCGCTGAACGGCGCCCCCTGCTCAAGGTGCTGAACCAGGAGTGCGCCGACGCGCTCGCGGTCTTCCGGGTGAACGGCGGAGAGGTTGTCGGCGGTAATATCCTCGAAGGTCTGCGGCCGGTCGAAGAACCGATCTTCCACGCCGGCCTTCTCCAGGACCCCGCGGGCGAGGTCCAGTTCGAACACGTGCATGTCGGCCATTTCAAGCGCGAGTTTCAGGCGCGCCTCGGACCGTTTGGTGCGGTCCATCGCCTCGACCAGTTCGGTGACGTCGTGTGCGGCGATGTGGATTCCGCCGACCTCGCCATTGCGGTCGAACCAGGGAAGCACAATCAACTGCATCCAAAGCATCCTACCGTGCAGTTCCCATTCGACCCGGTCGTCCTTGTAGGCTTGGCCCGTGGCGAGGACCTGGTTGTAGGTCTCGCGGTACACTTCGTAGCCGGGAACGAGCTCAAACACCGACCGGCCGATGACCTGTTCCTCGGACATGCGCCGATTGGTCAGCCATTGGCCGGTGGCCTTCACCACCCGCATCTGGCGGTCGGTCATAACGTTGGAGATCGGCGTGATGGCCGCGAAGACGTTCAGTTCATCCTGGCGCCGCTCGAGCGTAGCGATGGCGCCCTTGAGGCTGTCGACCTTGGCCAGCCTCGCGGACGTCAAGCAGAACAGGGCGGCCAGATCGTTCAGCATCTCGGCGGTGGTCTGGTCAAAGGCGCGCGGGCGCGGCGAGTAGCCGAAGATCACCCCGCCAATCTCACCGCCAGGGGAAACGATGGGAGCGGCGATGAAACAGCCGATGTCTGGCCCGGCCGCGCAATCGGCAAGCCAGAGCGCCTCGCCTCCGTCGATCGCCGCCTGTATGAGTGGGGCCGCCTCGGCCAGGTCCCCTTCGGCGAGGCGCCAGGTTCCCTGGGCGTCGACAAGGGCGACGCCGGTTGCGAAGCCCGCCAGCGCATTCCTCGCCAATCGCATGACATGCCGCACCAGCGCTTTGCCGGCGCTCTCGCTGGAGGTCTGATCCATTGTTCCCTCGGCGCGGTGCTTTGCTGTCGCCTTCGCGAAGTTAAGGGTTTTTCTTAAAACAAATGGTTAAGTGTAAATTTCGATCATTACCCATTCAAACCCCCACAAACCGCCGATCGGCCCATCAATTTGGCGGCAGCTTCGACTGACACAGCGCAACATGCGCTATATTGGATGAGGCGCGTTCCTGGCGGCGCGTCGTCATCAAGCTTAGCCCGCTCCACCCGCCGTCCGATCGGGACGCTGGAATACTATTGGGCGCGGGTTCGTGAGCGGACGGGTTTCTCGGCCCCTAGGCTGCGGTCACTGACGGGCGCGCCGCCGCTCTTGCTGAACATGGGCCCCTTCGTTCCAGGACAAGCCCTGATCGATTTTGCCGAACCGGTTCCCGGCTGGCGGGTGGGAAGCCGCAGTTGGTGAGGCGGACGTCTATAGTCTCGTGCGCGGGCAAGGAGGCGCGGGGTGGGGGCGAATATGCTGACCACTTCTGCATCCGGCGCTCATTTTACCGACTACGAAAAACCCTGTCGTTGTCTCGGCAATCCCGATGGGACCCGCAACAGCGCGAATGAAGAACGGGGCCGCCCAAGACCCCGCGGGCCAAATTGATCTGGTGCAATGCGTTCTACGCCTCGATGGGCGAGTCGATCGTTGGGCCGTTAGAGTCTTGGATGCCGGTGCGGCTCCCTATGTTCGGAGTGCGGCCATGTTTCGCGATCTATTGGTGCATGTTGAAGGCAACGAAGCCCGGCGTGATTGCGCCCGTTTGGCGACCGATCTTGCTCGACGCACTGACGCTCGCCTAACCGGCCTGCACATAAGACCGCCCGCCGCGGTCTCGCCCCACTACAAGCCCAGCCAAGTCGAGGCCGCTCTCGCGCGATCAGCGGCTCGGCTCGCCGCCAATGCCAGAGTCGCCAAGAGGATATTCGAGGACGAAGTCCGCGCCCTGTCGGATGCGCGCTGGTTCGAAGGGGAAGGCGATGTCGCCGATGGCATCGTGCTCCGGGCGCGCTTCGCTGACCTTGTGATTCTGGAACACGACGAATGGCAGGATCCTCTGGAAGTCCACGTGCTGCCTGTCGCCCACACGGTGGTGCTACGCTGTGGCCGCCCGGTTTTGGTGGTGCCTGTGGGTGTAGCGTCGTCTGTGTTTCCCAAGGTCGCCGTGGCCTGGGATGGCAGCCGAGAAGCGGTTAGAGCGGTCCATGACGCTCTACCACTGTTGAAAATGGCTCAGACCGTCCACTTGGTCGCGGTGATCGAGCCGTCTGACACAACCATAGACGCTGACGTGAATGATCTGGTCGCACACCTCACCCACCACGGAGTCTCCATCGAAGCCAAAGTCGAGTGCGCACAAAATTATGATGAGCACAGAGCGCTTCAAAGAAACATCGACGAAGGCAGCTATGATCTTGTGGTGATGGGGGGTTATTCTCATCCCAGATGGATGGAATTTATCTTCGGTGGGTCGACGATCATGGCTCTGCTGTCATCGAACATCCCGGTGTTTATCTCACATTAGTGAAAAGGCGACCGTATGCAGCACCCCGTGGGGTAACCGTTCAGCCCCCCCCTGGTTGAGGGTGCGGCAGA
>PLSW01000014.1 GCA_003165275.1 Caulobacteraceae bacterium | reverse complement strand
ATTAGCCAACTTCAACTAACCACCCATTGCGGAAGTTCAACTACCCCCGGAGCTATTCGATGCGGTTTGCTCGCTCACTTGGCTCACCTGCGGCATCTGCGGCGTGGGCCACCCGGCGGCGCAAATATAGCTCGCGTTCTATTGCCTCAAGAATGTAGCCGATCTGTTCGTCGGTGAATGTGAATGGCGATGCCACCACCTCTTGCAGGTAGGCCACGCGTTCGTCCGCAGATTTTTCCCACCACGCCGTATGCCAACTTTGCTCAACGATCCGGCGAGCGATCTTGAATAGCATTTCCTTTGGGAAGGGGCCTTCGGCAGCGGCTGATGGGAAAAGCGAATGAGCGAAGATTTCCCGTGCGATGGAAGCAAGCCCAGGGTTGAACAGCGTTTCCGGGTCGTAGCTCTCTCCGAATTTCGCCTTTAGGAAGATGCCGACAGCGGTGGCCGGGATTGTCTGGACAGGGATCGGCGTCGGTTAAGTGGAATCGCTGCCGGTTGTGTTTGGCCGGGGTTGGCGCGTCACGCAGGGAGGGCGTAGCCCGACTGGAGTGACGCGCCAACCCCGGCGGCGAAATTTCATGCCGCCTTGGACAGAGGCTGGTGATCGAAATAGGCCTGATCCGGGGTGCGGGCGCCCAGGCTCGAATGCGGACGCTTGCGGTTGTAGAAGTCCAGATAGCGGCCGATCGAGGCGCGGGCGTCGGCCACGCTGTCATAGGCCCGCAGATAGACCTCCTCGTACTTGACCGATCGCCAGAGCCGCTCGACGAAGACGTTGTCGCGCCAGGCGCCCTTGCCGTCCATGCTGATCCGCACGCCGTTGTCAGCCAGCAGGCCGGTGAAGGCTGCGCTGGTGAACTGGCTGCCTTGGTCGGTGTTGAAGATCTCCGGCTTGCCGTGCCGGGCCATGGCCTCTTCGACGGCCTCCAGGCAGAAATCCACCTCCATCGTGATCGAGACCCGCCAGGCCAGAACCCGGCGGGTGTGCCAGTCGATCACGGCGGCCAGGTAGACGAAGCCGCGCTTCATCGGGATGTAGCTGATATCCATCGCCCACACCTGATCGGGCCGATCCACCGTCAGGCCGCGCAGCAGATAGGGGTGAATCTTGTGCCCTGGCGCGGGCTTGGAGGTGTTCGGCCGCCGGTAGATGGCCTCGATCCCCATCCGCTTCATCAGCGTGATGACGTGCGCCCGGCCGATCGCCACGCCCTCGCCGCGCAGCAGGTCGCGCAACATCCGGCTGCCCGCGAACGGGTAGTCCAGGTGCAGTTCGTCGATCCGCCGCATGATCGCCAGGTCGGCCGCCGACACCGGGCGAGCCTGGTAGTAGACGCTGCTGCGGCTGAGCTTCAGAACCTGCGCCTGCCGGGTCACGGGCAGGTCGTGCGATCGGTCAATCATCGCTTTGCGCTCAGCATGCCGGCCTTGGTGAGCGCGCCGGCTAAAAAATCGTTCTCCAGCGTCAACTCGCCGATCTTGGCGTGCAGCGTCTTCACGTCCACCGCCGGCGCGGCCTCCGCAGCCGACCAGCCCGGGCCGAACACCCCCGCCGCCCCCTCCAGAAGTTGCGCCTTCCAGGTGGTGATCTGGTTCGGGTGAACATCGAAAAACGACGCCAACTCCGCCAGCGTCTTCTCACCCTTCAGCGCCGCAAGCGCCACCTTAGCCTTGAAGGCCGGCGTGTGGTTCCGTCTCGTCCGCTTCGTCATCGTCTCTCCTGAGCTACGGCATTCTCGCCGCCTTCAGGCAGAAACTCCACTTAACCCACTGTCCAGATTCTCCGGGCCGGCTCTGAGCGCCTCGCCGAGGGCGAGGCCGCGGCGCAGGCGGCGGCGGAGGCGGCCGCCCAGCCGGCGTACGATCTGGAGATGACCCCGGAGCGCAAGGCCAAGATCCAGGCGCGCTGGGCGCTGCTGCTGTCGCGCAAGGACCTTGTGGTCGACGTGGTCCATGACGCCCTGGCCACCCAGCACCCCGATGTGAGGGCCGAGCTGATGGCCCGGGCCCTGAACGACCGGCTGTTGGAGTTCGAGCGGTTCGAGATGCTGAATTTCACCATCCGGGCCAATGCCGAGCGCCTGTGCACGATGCTGGGCCTGACCCTGGACTGGGACCGCTGGAAGGACGCGCCCTGGGCGATCGCCGAGGCGGACGGGGAGCTCGAGTGGATGGCGGGTTGCGGGCCGGGGCCGTGAGGGGGGCGACGTGCGATGGGCGGGAGCGTCGCCAATGCTAATATTCACGCCATGACCTCTTCTCCTCCCCCATTTATGGGGGAGGCGCTAGAAGGCGTCCGTTCGACCTAAGCTCGGTGCGCGCTCGCCATCCCTCAGTGCGCGTGGCCTTCCTCATTCGGATCGAGCAGCTTGTGGGCGTGGATGATGAAGTAGCGCACCAGGGCGTTGTCCACCGTGGCCTGGGCCCGCGCCTTCCAGGCGGTGTGCGCCGCGGAGTAGCTGGGGAAGGCGCCGACGAACTCGACCTTGGTCAGGTCCTTGAACTCGTGCAGGCCGATGTCCTTCAGTTCGCCGCCGATGACCAGGTGAAGGAGTTGTCTGTCGGGCATGCGGGTTCCTTGGAAGCGGGGCGGAATCGGGGCGGTCAGTCCGGCAGGTCGATAGGCTCGACGCGCTGCAAGATCAACCGATGCAGGCGCGGGCCGGCGCAAACCAGGCTGCGCATCTTCGGATCGGGGCGATTGTAGGTGAAGGGCCGGCCCTTGTGATCGGTGACCAGGCAGCCGGCCTCCTGGGCGATCAGGCCGGCGGCGGCTAGGTCCCATTCGCTCTTGGACGAGAGGGCCAGGGTGGCGTCGAATTCGCCGCTGGCCACGCTGCACAGGCGGTAGGCCACCGAATTGCGGCTCTCGATGCGCATGGCCGGCCAGGGGATGGGCCAGGCGGGATGCCTGAACATCGGCGCGTCGGCCAGCATGGCGCAGCCCTCGACGGCGGCGGTTTGGCTGGGGGTGATGGGCGCGTCGTTCAGCCGCGCTCCGCCGCCCAGGGTCGCCACGTAGGTTTCGCCCCGGTCGGGGACATGGACGACGCCGGCGACGGCGGCGCCGTCCTCGACCACGGCGATGGAGACCCCCCACCAGGGTCGGCCCTTCAGATAGGCGCGGGTGCCGTCGATGGGGTCGACCACGAACAGGCGCCGGCGCGACAGCCGCTCCGGATCGTCGGCGGTCTCCTCCGACAGCCAGCCGTAGTCCGGCCGCGCGGCGCGCAGGGCCGTCTTGATCAGGGTGTCGACGGCGAGGTCCGCGTCGGTCACCGGGGTCTTGTCGGCCTTGTAGGTCGTCCGCAGGCCGGCGGCGCGCATGGCCACGGCCACCTCGCCGGCGGCCAGGGCGGTCTCGACGATCAGGGCGAGGTCTTCGGCGGTCCCGCTCACAGACCCGCGATCGGCATGGCGTCGACGAGGATGGACGGCGAATTGGCCGAGCCGCGGAACTCCAGGTCCGACCCGGGGATCAGCCGGGCGTAGATGTCGATCAGGTTGCCGGCGACGGTGATCTCGGTGACCGGATAGGCCAACTCGCCGCCCACGAACCAGAAGCCCGACACCCCCATCGACCAGTCGCCGGTGTTGCCGTTCAGGGACGGGCCGAAGGTCGAGGTGACCAGCAGGCCCTCGCCCACGTCCTTCATCAGCTCGGCCTGGGTGCGATCCCCGGGCAGCAGGGTGATGTTGGCGGGCGACACCCCCGGCGGACCCGCCAGGCCCCGGGAGGCGTGGCCGGTGGTCTCCAGGCCCAGTTGGCGGGCCGAGGCGGCGTTGAGCAGCCAGGTGGTCAGCACGCCCTTGTCGATCAGGTTGCGCGGCCGGTTGGCGACGCCCTCGTCGTCGAAGGGGCTGGAGCCGAGGCCGCGCATGCGGTGCGGGTCGTCGGTGATGGTGATCGCCGGCGAGAACACCGCCTCGCCGAGCTTGCTCTTCAGGAATGACGTTCCCCGGGCGATCGAGGGACCGGCGATGGCGCCGATCAACGGGCCGATCAGCGACGTGGCCAGCCGGTTGTCGAAGATCACCGGGGCGGTGGTGGAGTTGATCTTGCGCGGATTGAGCCTTGCCACGGCCCGGCGGCCCGCTTCGGCGCCCACCCAGTCCGAGGCCGGCAGGTCTGACCGCCAGCGGGTCGAGCGGCCCTCGCCGCCGGTCTCCATGCCGGAGCCCTCGCCGGCGACGGCGGAGGCGTAGATGGAAAAGCCGCTCGCCTTGTGCAGGCCGTTGAAGCCTTCGCTGGTAATCAGCCGCCACTGCGAGGCCGACCAGGTCGCCGAGCCGCCGTCGCTGTTGGTCACGCCCTCGACGGCGCGGGCGGCGGCTTCGCTGGCGCGGGCCTGCTCCTCCAGGGAGTCCGGCGTCGGCTGGGCGGGATCGAACAGGTCCAGGTCCGGCAGCGGCCCCTTGGCCAGCCTGTCCCGCGGCGCGAAGCCGGCGTAGGGCTCGTCGGGCGCCAGCCGGGCCATGGCCACCGCCCGCTCGATGAGCTTGGCTCGGGCGTTGCTGGAAATGTCCGAGCCGGACACCGCCGCCTGTTTGCGGCCCACGAACACCCGCAGGCCCAGGTCGCGGGACTCCTCCCGCTCGACCTCCTCCAGCGCCCCCAGGCGCACGGTGACCGACAGGGATTGGCGTTCGGCCATCACGGCCTCCGCCCCATCGGCGCCGGCCTTCAGCGCGGCGGCGACGACGTCATGCAACAGATTTTCGTCCATGGGTCCTTATGGCCGATGGTCCGAGGGCGGGGCAACAGGGTATGCGGTCGCGGGGGGCGTCGTGCGACTTCCCCTCCGGCCCCTCGCTTCGCTCGGTCCACCTCCCCGCAAGCGGGGAGGACTCGGGAATGGGTTGCTCCCCGCGTGCGGGGAGCTGTCGGCGAAGCCGACTGAGGGGCCTTCCGGTCGTGGCGGGCGCAATGACCCCGACCCTCAGGCCGCCAGCCACATCCTGACCATCGCCGCGATCAGCTCCAGATCGAACGCCCCGTGCCAGGCAGTCCCAGACGCGCCCACTTTTCGGTGACCGCCTCCACCACCGAAGGGTCCATGCTCAGCCGCGTTCCCCATTCGCGTTTCGTCTCCGGCGGCCACTTGTCGGTCGCGTCCAAACCTATCTTCGACCCAAGGCCGGACTCCGGCGAGGCGAAATCCAGATAGTCGATGGGCGTATTCTCGATAACGGTTATGTCGCGGGAAGGGTCCATTCGCGTGGACACGGCCCACATCACATCTTTCCAGTCGCGCGCGTTCACGTCCGCGTCCACGACAATCACCCATTTGGTGTACATGAACTGGCGCAGGTACGACCACACGCCCAGCATCACCCGCTTGGCGTGGCCCGGATAGGCCTTCTTCATCGACACCACGGCGATGCGGTAGCTGCAGCCCTCCGGCGGCAGCCAGAAGTCGACGATCTCCGGAAACTGCTGCTGCAGCAGGGGAATGAACACCTCGTTCAGCGCCTCGCCCAGCACGCTGGGCTCGTCGGGCGGCCGGCCGGTGAAGGTGGTCAGGTAGATGGGGTTGCGGCGCATGGTGATGCAGCTGACCTGGAACACCGGAAACTTTTCGACGGAGTTGTAGTAGCCGGTGTGGTCGCCGTAGGGGCCCTCGTCGGCGTAGTCGTCCAGCAGCACATGGCCCTCGATGACGATCTCGGCTTCCGCGGGCACCAGCAGGTCGACGGTCTTGGCCTTGACCAGCTCGGCCTTGGCCCCGCGCAGCAGGCCGGCGAACTGGTATTCGGACAGGGTGTCCGGCACCGGCGTGACGGCGGCCAGGATCAGGCCGGGATCGGCGCCCAGGACCACGCAGGCGGGCAGGGGGTCGGGCTTGCCGGCGGCCTTCCAGCGCCGGTGATGCTGCGCCCCGCCCCGGTGCGCCAGCCAGCGCATGATCGCCCGGTCCTTGCCCAGCACCTGCATGCGGTAGATGCCGAGGTTGAAGTCGTCCTCGCGGGATTCAGACGGCCCCTTGGTGACGATCAGCGGCCAGGTGATCAGGGGCGCGGGCTCGCCGGGCCAGCAGGTCTGGATCGGCAGGGCGTTCAGGTCGATCTGGTCTCCGGTCAGCAGCACCTCCTGCACGGGGGCGGACTTCACGATCTTGGGCCGCATGCCCATGACCGTCCTGGCCAGGGGTAGCATGTCCCAGGCGTCCTTCAGCCCCCGCGGCGGCTCGGGTTGGCGCAGGAAGGCCAGCAATTCCCCCACCTGGCGCAGCTCGGCGGCGGTGGTGCGCTCCACGTCGTCCAGGGTCACCCCCATGGCCACCCGCTTGACCGTGCCGAAGAGGTTGGCGAGGCAGGGGATGGGCGAGGGGGTCCCGTCCGCCCGGACAGGGTTCTCGAACAGCACCGCCGGCCCGCCCTCGGCCAGCAGCCGGGTGCAGATCTCGGTCATTTCAAGCACCGTGGAGACCGGCTCGGCCACGCGCACCAGCTCCCCCGCCGCCTCCAGCTTGGCGATGAAGTCTCGAAGGGACCGATAGGCCATGGGGCGCTCCGCGTGATGCGGCGCGGAAGCTAGGGCGCGCCGCGGGGCCTGTCACGCCTTTGCGGCGGGGCGGGCTCGCCGTAAGCTGGGTGAATGCTGCTGGAAATCGACATCGCCGAGGTCCCCGCCCGCTTCGCCGAGGTGATGGCCACCATCGCCGCCGGCTTCGGGGTGATCTTCCTCAAGGACGGCGCGGCCGTCGCCCGTCTCGTCCCCGAGTCCGCCTTCGCCCCGCCCGACCTGGACCCCGACGCCGGGCTTACGCCGGAAGAGCGCGAGGCCCGCGAGGTGATGGAGATGTTCCAGTCGGCGATGAACGACAGCTTCTAAAGCGCGTCCACCCCGCCATCGTCGTCATTACTCCCACCCTTCAATCGAATGCGGACCTGCCCCGGATGCCCGGCGTCGGTCCCAAATCAGCATGGTGCAGTGATCGCGCCGCCTACCACCTCGTCGGCGCTAAGCGCGAAAAGGCGACGCTAGTTCCCAAGCAGGGCGGCGGGGGGAATGCGAATCCGGGCCGGCGGCGATGCCGCGACCCGGTCGCTTCAAGGCGGCGCCGCCCTGCCGCAGCTGATTGTTCGCCACGACCTCGCAGCGGTCGGCGAGGCCGGGCGTCGGCGCCCGCCTACCCCAGCGTGCGTTCAAAGAACGCCACCACCGCCGCGTCGAAGTCGGCGTGGAAGGCCGTCCGGTCGAAGCCCGGCGCCGACCGGCAGATGGCCGGCGCCGCCGCGGCCAGGCGCTCGGTGCACGGCGCCAGGAAGTCGAAGTGGTCGGCGCCCGGGACCAGGTGGAATTCGGGCGGGGAGGGCAGGTTCACCCGCACCGCTTCGGCGTAGAGGGGGTGGGGCAGTACGTGATCGTTCTCCGCCCGCCACAGCTGAACCGGAATGTGAATATCCTTCAGTCCCTCGCGACCGAAGGTGAAGCCCAGGGCCGGGGCGGCGACCACGGCGGCGCGGATGCGCGAATCGTGGGGCCATACCATGGTGGGGGCGGCGGCCAAGATCGCGTCGGCGCTCTGGGGGTGGGCCTTCAGGATTCCGCAGTCGTAGTAGTCGGGGTGTTGCCGGCAGTGGTCCGGGATCAGCCGGAAATCCGGGTTCCCGCCGATCGCCACCAGGGTGGTGAAGCCGCCGGAGGAAAAGCCGAAGGCGCCGATTCGCCCCTGGTCGATATGGGCGCGCTCGGCCCATTCGCCGGTCATGGAGTCGATCAACCGCTTGATGTGGGCCGGCCGGTCGACCATCCGCGTGGCGCGGCTCTGGTCGTCGAAGGTGTCGCCGGTATGGCTGACCGCCGCCACCACGAAGCCGGCGTGGGCGAGGGCGAGGGCGGTGTCGATGTGCTCCCCGTACCAGCCGCCGTTGCCGTGCGACATGACGACGAGCGGCAGGTGATCGCCAGCCACCGCGCCGCCGGGCGCGACATCCTGGACGAAGGCGGACAAGGGCGTGGGCGCGGTCTTGTCGTGGGTCGGATACCAGATCCCCACCACCAGGGGCTTGTCGGCGCCATTGGCGATTCGGATCTCCGTGAAGCCGACGTCGCCCGCGCGCGCCGCGCCGACGCCGATCAGCAGGAAAAGCGCCGCCAGTAGAGCTCGGATGTACATCATCGCCTCCCAATGTTGTCGGCGCTGACATTGCGTGGGAATGTAAGCCGTGTCAACATGGTCCGCATGGACAAACCGAACTATCACCACGGCGACCTCGCCAACGCCCTGATCGCCGCGGCCCTGGCGGCGGTGGAGCAGGACGGGCCCGATGCGGTCTCTCTGCGCGACCTGGCCCAGACCCTCGGCGTCTCCCGCGCCGCGCCCTACCGCCATTTCGCCGATCGCGACGCCTTGCTGGCTTCCGTGGCCGCGCGGGGCTTCGACGACCTAAACATCGGCTACGAGGCCGCCCTGGCGGCGGAGGGCGGCGGGGGCGAAAAGCTGCGCGCCGCGGGCCGCGTCTACCTGGACTTCGCCCGCCGCCGGCCGGGCCTGTTCCAACTGATGTTCGAAAGCGACTTCCTGGGCCGTGACCGGCCGCCCGAGGTGCTGATCGGTCCGGCGGACAAGGCCTATAACCTGCTCTGGCGGGCAATGGAGGCGGCCTGCCCGGGCGCGGACGAACCCGCGATCAAGGCCCGCACCATAGTCGTCTGGTCGACGATCTACGGCTACATCGCCCTCAGCCGTGCGCACCGGTTCAAGGAATTCATGCTGGGGCCGCTGACCATACCGGAGGTGGAGGCGACGCTCATCGAGGCCACGCTCTCACTGGCGTGCGGGTAGGGGTGCAATCTTACTTTTCCGTCTTGGCCGGGACAAGCCCGGCCAAGACGGTTTGAAGGGCATCTGAAGCGCCGCCCTCAGTACGCCGCCGCCTCGAACACCGGGGTCACATCCCCGCGCCATTCGCCGTTGTAGAGGTCGAGCAGCCGATCCGCCGGGGTCATGCCGCTGTCGGCGATCTCTTCCAGTTCCGCCAGGTAGCCCGTCTCGTCGAGCATTCCGCCGCTCAGCCGGTTGCGGCGTTTCAGGCCTTCGCGCGCAATGGCGAGGACGTCCCGCGCCACCGCCTGCAGGCTGCGGCCGGCGACCTGCGCCTTCAGGCCCAGGCGGGCGGCGTCAAGCCGCAGGCGCTCGTGGTCCTCAATCTTCCAAGCCTTGCAGAGGTCCCAGGCCGCCGCCTGGGCGGCGGGGTCGTAAAGCAGGCCGATCCAGAAGGCCGCCAGGGCGCAGAGGCCGGCGGGCTTGGCCGTGTCGGCGCCGCGCATCTCCAGGTAGGTCTTCAGCCTAACCTCGGGAAAGAGGGTGGTGAGGTGATCCTCCCAATCCGACATCGTCGGCTTCTCGCCCGGCAGAACGGAAAGCTCGCCGTTCATGAAGTCTCGGAACGAGAGGCCCGAGGCGTCGAGGTAGCGGCCATTGCGCTTGACGAAATACATCGGCACGTCGAGGGCGTAGCGGGCGTAGGTCTCGAAACCGAAGCCGTCTTCGAAGACGAAGCCTAGCATGCCGGTGCGATCTGGATCGGTATCGGTCCACACCCGGGCGCGGCTGGAAAGGAAGCCGGTGGGCCTGCCCTCCACGAACGGTGAATTGGCGAAGAGGGCGGTGGCGACGGGCTGCAGGGCCAGGCTCAGCCGATACTTGGCCACCATGTCCGCCTCGGAGCCGAAGTCGAGATTGGCCTGGACGGTGCAGGTGCGGAACATCATGTCCAGGCCCATGCCGCCGACCTTGGGCATGTAGCCGCGCATGATGGCGTAGCGGCCCTTGGGCATCACCGGCACCTCTTCGCGCTTCCACACCGGCGTGTGGCCCAGGGCCAGGAAGCCGAGATCCAGTTCAGCGGCGACTGCGCGCGCCTCGTCCAGGTGCTGGTCGATTTCCTCGCAGATGGCGTGGACAGTCTCCAACGGCGCGCCGGAGAGCTCGAACTGGCCGCCGGGTTCAAGGCTGATGGCGCCGCCGCCCCGGTGAAGGCCAATCAAGGTCGGCCCGGGGCTTGAGTCCTCATAGACTCCACTCCAGCCGAACCGCATCAGCCCTTCCATCAGCGCCTGGATGCCGCCGCGGCCGTCGGCGTCGACACCGTAGGGAACGGGGGCGTGAGAGCCGGTGCGGAAGACGAACTTTTCGTGTTCGGAGCCGACGCGAAAGGCGCTCTGCGGCTTGCACCCGCTCGCCAGATGCGCGGCCAGGTCTTCGACCGTGAGGGATCGTCCGTCGTTTGCGGCGTCGGCCATCTAGCGCTCCCCTCGGCCGGCGGGGTGATGCTCACCGGCGCGGCGCGTTGTCTAGAGCAGGTTGACCGCAGGCGGAACCGCCGTGGGCCAGGAATCCTGCTCTCCAGTAAAAAGTGCAGAGCCGGAATCAGCCTCCATCGAAGGCATCGGGCTCTACGCTGAACGCAGTTAGGCGCCAAAGCCGCCCGGCTCAAGGGGCAGCCGCGTCTACGCCCGCCAATCGCCGACCGCGGCCTGCCACAGGGTCAGGGCGCTGATGGCGGCGGTGTCGGCGCGCAGGATGCGCGGACCGAGGGTCACCGGGGTGACGAAAGGCAGGGCGCGCAACCGTTCGCGCTCCGCCGGATCGAAGCCGCCCTCCGGTCCGATCAGGATGGCGGCGCTGGAGGGGGCGGGGCCGTCGAGGGCCCCCAGAACCGGGCGAGCGTCGCCCCCCTCGTCGCAGAACATCAGCGCCCGTCCCGGATCCCAGCCGTCGAGCAGCCGGTCCAGCTTCTCCGGCGCCAAGACCTGCGGCGTGTCCAGCCGCCCGGTCTGCTCCGCCGCCTCCACCGCGATCGCCTGCAGGCGCGCCACATTCGTGTGGTCGGCGTTGGATCTGCGGGTGACCGCCAGCCGCACCCGCCGCGCCCCCAGTTCGGCGGCCTTCTCGACAATGGTCTCCAGCCGCCCCCGCTTGATCAGGGCGACGACGAGATCAAGGTCCGGCCCGAAGACCTGCGGCCTCAACTGTTGCTCCAGCCGCAGCCGGCAGCCGCGCTTGGACACCTCAACCAGCCGCCCCGCCCATTCCCCGTCGCGACCGTTGAACAGGGCCACCACGTCGCCCACCGTCTGGCGCATCACCGCGCCGAGGTAGCGGGCCTGATCCGGCGCGGGGGTGATTTCGGCGGCCATGGCCAGCGGGTCGGGAACGAAAAGCCGGATCACGACGCTGAAGTCTCCGTATATCGATAAGGTCTTGGCGCGGACGATCCGCCCACCCTAACCTTTCGCCGACGCACCGTGCGAGGCTCTCCTCGTGCGGCGGATGGAGATCAAGCGATGCCCCGCCCCGATCACTACAAGGCCCAGCTGGTCGATCTCCAGGCCCATCTGGTCCGGTGGCAGCAATGGGCGGTGGAGAAGGGCGAGAAAACCCTGATCATCTTCGAAGGGCGTGACGGCGCCGGCAAGGACGGGACGATCAAGCGCATCACCGAACATCTCGCCCCGCGCAACACCCGCGTCATCGCCCTGCCCAAGCCCTCCGACCGCCAGCGCACGGAATGGTATTTCCAGCGCTATGTGCGCTTTCTGCCGGCGGCGGGCGAACTCGTCCTGTTCAACCGCTCCTGGTATAACCGCGCCGGGGTCGAGGTGGTGATGGACTTTTCCACCGACCGCGAACAGGAGGACTTCCTGCGCGACGCCCCTACCTTCGAGCGGATGCTGGCGGAGACCGACATCCGCATCGTCAAGTTCTGGCTCGACATCTCCAAGAAGGAACAGGCCTCCAGGCTCGACGACCGGCGATCCGACCCCCTGAAGACGCTCAAGGTCAGCGACCTCGACGCGGTCGCGCAGAAGAAGTGGAAGGCCTACTCCAAGGCCCGCGACGTGATGCTCACCCGCACCCACTCGGCCATCGCCCCCTGGGTCTGCGTGCACACCGACCACAAGAAGCGGGCGCGCCTCGCCACCATCCAGCATATCCTGCACACCCTCGCCCCCGCCCACATCCGCCAGGACGTTCCCGCCCCGGATCCTGGGGTGCTGTACGTGTTCGACGAGGACGCGCTGGAGGACGGGCGGCTGGAGCGGTGAATCCGCTCCCCGCAAGGAAGGCTCCCGTCTTGCGTCTTCGCCGCCCGCGCCCCACCTCAATAAAAACCCAGGGAGCCGCGCCATGGACTACGTCCGCCTCGGAACCACAGGCCTCAAGGTCTCCAAGCTCTGTCTCGGCTGCATGAGCTACGGGACGCCCAAATGGCGTCCCTGGGTGCTGGACGAGGAGGCGAGCCGGCCGTTCGTGAAGGCGGCGCTGGAGGGCGGGATCAACTTCTTCGACACCGCCGACGTCTATTCCCAGGGCGAGAGTGAAAAGGTCGTGGGCCAGGCCCTGAAAGACTTCGCCAAGCGCCACGAGGTGGTGATCGCCACCAAGGTCAATGGCCCCATGGGCAAGGACGCCAACAACCGCGGTCTTTCCCGCAAGCACATCATGGACGGGATCGACCGCAGCCTGAAGCGCCTGCAGACCGACTATGTCGACCTCTACCAGATCCACCGCTTCGATCCGGAGACCCCGATCGAGGAGACGCTGGAGGCGCTGAACGATGTCGTGCGCGCCGGCAAGGCCCGCTACATCGGCGCCTCCTCCATGTTCGCCTGGCAGTTCGNNACTACAACCTGGTCTATCGCGAGGAGGAGCGGGAGATGCTGCCGCTCTGCAAGGATCAGGGGATCGGCGTCATTCCCTGGTCGCCCCTGGCGCGGGGCTTCCTGGCTGGCGGCCGTTCAAAGCCGGGCGAGGGAAACACCGAGCGCGCCCGCTCCGACGAGTTCGCGCCCAGGCTCTACTATCGTGAACCCGACTTCGCGGTGGTGGAGGCGGTGGAGGCCGTCGCCAAGGCCCGGGGCGTTTCCAACATGCAGGTCGCCCTGGCCTGGGTGCGCCGAAATCCGGCCATCACCGCGCCGATCATCGGTGCGACCAAGACCCACCACCTCAAAGACGCCTTCGACGCCCTGGCGATCACCCTCACCGACGACGAGGTCGCGGCGCTGGAGAAGCCTTACAAGCCGAAGCCCGTGTTGGATCACGCCTGAGCGCCGCGCCTAGTCGACCCGTCGCAGTGATTATGGCTCTTTGAGCGAGGGGGTGGGGTAGGATTTTGCCATCGTTGCTCGAGCCTGATCTGTGGAGAACATCCAGCGGATTTTGGCGCCGCTTTGTGTGCGGCGTCGCTCCCAGGCGCGGACCTCGGTTTCGAGCAGGTCGCGATTGCTGATCCGTCGGTCGAGACATTGTCGTCGCAGCACGCCGATCTCGATCTCGGCCATGTTGAGCCAACTCGCGTGCTTGGGGGTGAAGTGGAACTCCAGGCGTCGCAGGATCCGACGCGCCTCGGCGGGGGGGAAGGTCTGATAGATGGCTGAGGCCGTGTGGGTCGACAGGTTATCCATCACGACGCGGACCTTGTCGGCGTCTGGATAGTCCACATTGACCAGGTCGCGCATGCATACGGCGAAGTCCTCGTTGGCGCGCCGATCGGTGACCTTAACTTTGCGCCACGACCGGTTGGCGTCCACCGTGACAAAGAGGTTGGCCGTGCCGTTGCGCTTGTACTCGGAGTCGTAGCGGTATCGCTTTCCGGGCTTCGGGGTGATGGGCACGCGCACCTCGCCGATGAGCTGGATTGGACTTTCATCGAAGCAGACCACCGGTCGCTTGGGGTCATGCGGCTCGGCATAGAGATCGAGCAGATCCTCCATACGGGCGATGTATTCGCCATCGATCTTGGCGATGCACCACATCTTCTGTTGCCAGGGCTTCAGATCGTTGTCGTCCAACCGGCGACGGACGGTCTCGCGCGAGACGCTCGGTTCTTCGATCACTTCGGCCAGGCCGCCCACCAACAGCTTCAAGGTCCACCGGGCGCATCCCGGCGGCGGATCCGAACAGGCCAGCGCCACCAACTGCGCCTCCTGCTTGCCGCTCAGTTTGCGCGCCGCGCCTGGACGCGGCTCTTCGCTGAGGGCGGCCTCCAGGCTGATCTCCACGAAGCGCTTCTTGGTGCGGTAGATGGTCGAG
>PLSW01000065.1 GCA_003165275.1 Caulobacteraceae bacterium | reverse complement strand
CGCCCGGGAATCTGCCCCGGTTACCAGGTCCAACGAGAAAGTCGGATGGGCCGGCGCGGCCCCTCATCCGTCGCGCATTCGCGCGCCACCTTCTCCCTCGAGGGGAGAAGGCCTCCTTCGCAACGCCCATAAGCCTTGGTTTCATGGGCATCATTTGAGATGTGTGAATCGCCGAGCCTCGTGGGAGAAGGATTCTCACGACCGGCCGTGCGAGATGTGTGCATCCCCTAGCCATAAATGGGGGAGGAGAAGAGGCCTCGATCCCGCCCCCTAATGCCCCGGAAAGTCGATCAGCGCCGTCACCGGAACCTCCCGCCCCCGCAACCGCGCCGACCCGCCAAGATCCGGCAGGTCGATGACGAAACCGGCGGCGACCACCTGCGCCCCCGTCCGGCCGAGCAGCTCCAGGGCGGCCATGGCGGTGCCGCCGGTGGCGATCAGGTCATCGATCAGGGCGATCCGCTCCCCCGCCGCGCAGGCGTCCTGATGCATCTCGATGGAATCGACTCCGTATTCCAGGGCGTACTCCACGGCGATGGTGTGGTGCGGCAGCTTGCCCTTCTTGCGCAGGGGGATGAACCCAGCGCCGAGCTGGTGGGCCACGGCGCCGCCGAGGATGAAGCCGCGCGCCTCGATCCCCGCCACCTTGTCCACCCGCAGGCCGACGCAGGCCTCCACCAGCCGGTCCACCGCCACCCGCAGCGCGGCGGCGTCGCCCAACAGGGTGGTGATGTCGCGGAAGAGGATCCCCGGCTTGGGATAGTCGGGAATCGTGCGGACGTGGTTGGCGAGGTCCATGGGTCGGGTCCAGCGGCAAGGGGCCGAAACGGCGGTTGAGCGGGCCGTGACTGCGGAAAGTCGGAAAGTAAGAATTTCAGGCCCGGCCGCCTGGGGGTATGGAGCGCGGCCCTACATCGAGCATCGCACGCGCAACCCGAACAGCCCCTTGTCCTTCCCCCCGGCGATGAGCGACGAATCGGCGGCGACGGCGCTCGCCAGCCGATCCGGGGTATCCGCCCGCCCCGCCGCCAGCGCAAGCTGGCGCGACCGGGCGATCCAATAGCGCGCGCGCCAGTCCGCGAGGCCGGCCAATGGGGTCGTTTGGGTCAGGGCGATTGCGTAGGCGGCGCACTGGTCGGTGACCGTGCGCGAGGCGTCGCCCAGCTGGAGTTGGAAACGGATCGGCAGGTTGATCGCGGCCCCGGCGGGGAGGCCGTCTTTGAGACGGAACCGCCCGACGAGGCTAAGGCCGGCCGCCCCGAATCCGTAGCCGGCGGGGCGTTCCCACAGAACACCGCACTGCTGCGGCACATGCTCGGCGTCCAGCCGGCACCGCAGCATGGCCTCCCCCGTCACATCCGCCGCGGCGGCCTCGGTGGGATAGGCGAGCATCAGGTCGTCCTCGCTCGGCAGGCTCTTCCACTGCACGGCCGCCGACCGGTCCTGCGGCAGGCCGCGGTGCTGACCGATCATCCGCCCGAGTTCGACCATGGCGTCCGGATCGCCCTTGTCCGCGGCCCGGTGAAACCAGCGCGCCGCCTCGGCGTCGTCCCGCTGAGCTGCCGGTCCGTTGAGATAGAACCGCCCCAGGGCGGTCATCGCCGCACGATCCCCCGCCCTTGCTGCGGCGAGGGTGTCAGGGCCAAAGCCGGGCGGCGGACGGACTCCAGGTCCCCGGAACGGGTTCGGCAATAGAGCGCGGGCGGCGCGGCGGGACCATCGGCCGCGCGCCAGACGCATCCCTCCGGCGCCCCGGCCGGCTTGTCCCCCGAGGCGTCGGCCGCCTGGGCGGCGATCACGGATGACGCGGCAAAGCCCACCGCCAAAGCCAGCGCCTTCATCATGCCGCCTCCCCGGTTTGGCCGCCCGCGAGCGCGGCCATGACGCCCATAATCACCCGTGGCGCGGCCGATCGGCAAGCCGCCCGGATGCAGTGGACGCGTCAGGGACGCCCGAGCAACTGCGTCCCATTCTCAAACTACTGTTAAGTTTGATGAATCAGAACTTTCACGCAATCCCCTTCCAGGCCCCAACCCTGGTCGTAGGCAGAGTGCGGTGAAATGGCGCGGGTATAGCGAAAGGGGGTGGCGCAACGCCGCAAGACCTGCGAAGTCGCCCCACTTCGTTAACCCCGGCGTGCCATTGAGGCCCGGTCATCAATCTTGGGACCTTGATCTTCGGCCCTCCCCGGCCGGCTTCAAGGGCGAGTGCATGAACATAAACAGACGCAATATCCTCGAGTTCAGCGGCGTATCGGCGGCCATCGCCGGCGCATCCGCCCTGCCGGTCTTCGGACTGATCCGCGCCCTGACGCCGCCGCCGCCGATCCGCACCGTCGAGCTCATCCCCGCCGTCGCCGCGGCCTCGCCGGCGTTCGCCGCCGCGGCGCCCGCCCCCACGCCGGCCTCCCCCGCGGTGGTGAAGCGGCTCGCCGCCCGCCTGGTGCGCCGCGCTCACGTGCACAACCTGCACACTGGCGAGGAGCTCGACACGGTCTACTACGCCGACGGCCACTACATGCCCGACGCCCTGGCCCAGGCGCGGCGGGTGCTGCGCGACTGGCGCAACAATGAAGAGCACGTCATGGACGCTGGCCTCTTCGACGTCCTGCACGCCATCAGCGACCGGGTGAAGGCCAAGGGGCCGTTCCAGATCCTGTCCGGCTACCGGTCGAAGGCGACCAACGCCATGCTGCATTCGCATTCCGAGCAGGTCGCGCAGCACAGCCAGCACATGCTGGGCAAGGCCCTGGACATCGTCCTGCCCGGGGTCGACCTGACCCACCTGCGGCAGGCCGCCCTGTCGCTGAAGGCCGGCGGCGTCGGCTTCTATCCCAAGTCCGGCTTCGTCCACGTGGACGTCGGCCCGGTCCGCCAGTGGGTGGGCGCCTGATCCCACCCCTTTGCCGGGGCCGCGTCCTCGGCTAGGTCTTGGCCCATGACGGCTAGAGCCGACCTTGCCCGGATGATCGCCGAGTTCCGGCGGCTGGTGATCTTCACCGGCGCGGGGATCTCCACCGAATCCGGCGTGCCCGACTTCCGCAGCCCCGGCGGGGTGTGGAGCAGGATGAAGCCGATCTATTTCCAGGATTTCGTCGCCAGCGAAGATCGCCGCCGGGAGGCCTGGACCCGCGCCTTCACCGGCAAGGCCGGCTGGGTCGGCGCCAAGCCCAACATCGGCCACGCCGCCGTGGCCCGGCTGGTGGCGGCCGGCAAGTGCAGCGCCGTCATCACCCAGAACGTCGACAACCTGCACCAGGATTCCGGCGTGCCGGAGGACCAGGTGATCGAGCTGCACGGCAACGGCAGCTACGCCACCTGCCTGGACTGCGGCCTGCGCCATGAACTGGCGGACCTGAAGGCCGGTTTTCTTGAGCGCGATGAAATCCCGACCTGCCGGGCGTGCGGCGGCCTGGTCAAGACCGCCACCATCTCCTTCGGCCAGGCGATGCCGGAAGGCCCCATGGTCCGGGCCAAGGCCGCGACCCTGGACTGCGACCTCTTCCTGGTGCTGGGCTCGTCCCTGGTGGTCTTCCCGGCCGCCAGCTTCCCGCTCATCGCCAAGCGCAACGGCGCGCGGCTGGCCATCGTCAACCGCGAGCCGACGGAGCAGGACGGTTACGCTGACCTGGCGCTGCACGACGAAATCGGGCCGGTGATGGCCGAGGTGGTGAGGGGGTATTGATTGCGTTGAATTTGCTTACGATCGAGTTCCCCTCTCCTCCCCAAAAATGCTTGGGGATGCAATCATCTGCATAGGGGGCGTTCGGTCGAACTAAAGGTCCATTTGACCGAGGCCTTCTCCCCTCGAGGGAGAAGGTGGCNNCCGGATGAGGGGCCGCGCCGGCGATCGCCGTCTTATTTTCAACTCTCAAATTCAGTTTGCAGAACAAGTCGGATGGGCCGGCGCGGCCCCTCATCCGTCGCGCATTCGCGCGCCACCTTCTCCCTCGAGGGGAGAAGGCCCCATTTCGCAATGGCCATAAGCTATTGTTTTATAGGTATTATTAGAGACGCCTGAATCGCCCAGCCCATAAATGGGGCAGGAACGGAGGGGATAATTTGGTTAGACTGTTCCCCTACCCCCGCCCCCCCGCGATCCGCGCGCGGGCGATCTCGTTGGCGACCGCGTGAGTGGGCCGCGCTTCGGCCAGGGAGCGGCCGAGGATCTCGTCCAGGGTTCCCATCAGCCGCTCCAGCTTGGCCTCGACCCAACTGGGATCAAAGGCCTCGCCCGCTTCCAGGGCGCGGATTTCCGCCGCCACATTGATGATGCCACCGCCGTTGATCACATAGTCCGGGGCATACAACAGGCCCTTCTCGTAGAGGGCCTGGCCGGCCTCGGGGGTGGCCAGCTGGTTGTTGGCGCCGCCGGCGATGATCCGGGGGCGCAGGCGGGCCAGGGTCTCCACCGAGATGGCGCCGCCCATGGCGCAGGGGGCGAAGACGTCGGCCTCCACGTCGAAGATCGCCCCCGGCGGGACGATTTCCGCCCCCGTGCGGCGCGCGACAGCGCTGAGCGCCGCCTCGTCGACATCGGTGATGATCAACCGCGCGCCGGCCGCGTGGAGCTTGCCGGCGAGGATCGACCCCACATGGCCGACGCCCTGCAGGGCCACCGTCACCCCCTCCAGATCACGCTGCATCGCCCGCCTCACGCAGAGCGCGATGCCGCGGAAGATCCCCTCCGCCGTGATCGGGCTGGGATCGCCGGAGGCGGCGGGATGGCCCTCCAGGCCGGCGACGAAGCGGGTGCGGCGCCGGCTGGCCGCCAGGTCCGCCGGCGAGACCCCGACATCC
Organism: Caulobacteraceae bacterium; assembly: GCA_003165275.1. Classification (GTDB taxonomy): domain Bacteria; phylum Pseudomonadota; class Alphaproteobacteria; order Caulobacterales; family Caulobacteraceae; genus Poindextera. The sequence goes on along the minus strand of PLSW01000065.1, from coordinate 22,659 downwards.
TCCGCCGTCCAGTAGCGGCCCCCCACGGCCTCCACGGCCGCGCCGAAGGCCTCGAACAGGGCCGGGGTCTTCTCGGTGCGGCTGTCGCCGATGATCACCGACTTGCCGCCGCCCAGGTCCAGGTCGGCGACGGCGTTCTTGTAGGACATGGCCCGGGACAGGCGCAGGGCGTCGTCGATGGCCGCCTGGTCGCTGGGATAGGGCCACATCCGGCAGCCGCCGGCGGCGGGGCCCCGGGCGGTGGAATGGATGGCGATGATCGCCTTGAGGCCGGTCGCGGCGTCGTGGAAGGCGTGGACCGCCTCGTGACTCTCGAAGGCGGGCGAGTCGAACACGCTCATGGGGCGGCTTTCATTGGGGCGTCCGCAGCGGGCGCATTGGACGGCGTCGGCGCGCCGGGGATTGCCGGAACGCCCGAAGGCAGGGGTTGGTGCGGGTCGCGAATGAAACTTTCCACATCCCGCCAGACGGTCTCGGCCTGATGGTCGACCAGCAGCAGGTGCCAGCCGTGGGCGTAGTAGCCGGAGCGATCGGCAGGCTTCAGCCGGCGCGCGGCCTGCTTCATCGGGGTCTTGGGAATGATCTCGTCGCGGGCGCCGGCCAGGTAGAGCACGGGCGCCTTGATGTCGCCCACCTCCGCCCAGGCGTGCTGCATGGTGTTCACCAGGCCGAACAGGGCGTCGGTTCGCGTCCCCCACAGCATCTGCGGATCGCGGCCCATGCGGCGCAGTTCGTCGTCATTGTCGGAGGGGCGGATGTTCAGGGTCACGAACCGCGGCGGCTCGATTACCGCGGCCGGGACCACATGGGCCGTCAGCCAGAGCGCGCTCTTGTAGGGGATCGGCTGGCTGGACCAGCCCCACACCGCCGGCGCCAGCAGCACCAGCCGGTCGGCGACAGGGGGCCGGTCCGAGGCGAAGGCCTCGATGGCCACCGCGCCCCCCAGGCTGACTCCGGCCACGGCGATGATCGCGCGCGGATAGCGCTGGCGCACCAGGGCGGTGAGGGTGCGCAGGTCCTCGGTCATCAGCGCGTCCCCGCCCCAGACCCCGCGGCCCGGCGAGCGGCCGAAGCCGCGCTGGTCATAGGCGTAGGTGGCGATCCCGTCCGCGGCCCAGTAGGGGGCGGCCAGATGGAAGGCGTTGGAGTAGTCGTTCATGCCGTGGACGCCGATAACGACCGCCCAGGGCTCGCGGGGCGCGCCGTCGGGGGTCTGCGGCAGCCAGCTTGTCATGGCGATAGGGGCGCCGTCGGCGGCGACGAAATCGTGGTCCTCCAGCCGCGAACCGGAGAATCCCGCCTCCGGCCGCGCCGCCTGCTGGATCACCGGCGCGCAGGCCGGCAGCAGGAGAAGGGCGAGCATCGCCAGAATCGCGGACCGGTTCATGGGCGATCTCTATCCCGTCTTTGGCGTGGGATTAAGACGCAACCGCCGCCGGCTCGGTCAGCATCGCGGCGACCCGCTGTCGCAGATAGGGGACCACCTCGGCCTCGAACCAGGGATGGCGGCGCAGCCAGGCGGTGTTGCGCCAGGAGGGATGCGGCAGGGGCAGGCGCTCGGGGGGATGCTCCCGCCAGCCAGCGACGGTCTCAGTCATCGACCGTGTCGCCGCCGCGCCCAGGGCCCAGCGCTGGGCCGGCAGCCCGACCAGCAGGGTCAGCTCGACCTTCGGCAACTGGGCCAGCAACCTCGGCCGCCACAGCGCCGCGCAGCGGGGCGGCGGCGGATAGTCGCCGCCCTTGGGGTCGGCGCCGGGAAAGCAGAAGGCCATGGCGGCGACGCCGATGGCGGGGTGGTCGTAGAAGGTGGCCCGGTCCACCCCCATCCAGTCGCGCAGGCGGTCCCCGGAGGGATCATCGAAGGGCAGGCCGCTCTCGTGCACCCGGCGGCCCGGCGCCTGGCCGCAGATCAGCAGGCGCGTCTGCGATGTGACCCGCACCACCGGCCGCGGCTCGTGCCGGAACTCGCCGGCGCAGGCGCGGCAGGCGCGGATGTCGGCGAGGACGGCGTCGAGGGACATGCCGTGGTGTCTAGCCGCTGTCCGGCGTCGGCGCCTAGCGGCAGGGCGACTTATTCAGGCGTCTGGTTCGGGCCTCTCGAATTGGGCCAGGCGCGCACCGGAATTCGTGGTTGCGTTTTGTCAACAATCCCCTAATCGTAGACGGTAATGGGAGACCAAACAGGCCGGTTCGACTGGCCTGAAGCGGGGGGGCGAACAATGGCGAACGCGGGCCAAGTTTCCATAAACCCGGCGAAGGGGCGCCGAATTCTGATTTTCGTCGGACTGGCCGTGCTGGTGCTGGCGTCGATTCTGCTGGGGCTAAAGGGGGCGGAACCAGGATTTCCAGGCATCTGGTTCGTCGGACTGCTGGTGATGGCCCTGTCGGCGCTGGCGGCCGCCGCGGCGGTGTTCGCCGGTCTGAAGCTGGCCTCGCCCAAAGAGGCGTTCGGCCTGCCGTCAGGTTCGATCCGCGCGCTTATCGCCATCGGCATCATGGTGCTGTTGGTCGTCTTCGGACTGAAGTTCCTGAACGGGGACGACAAGGTCGCCAAGATGGCCGATCAATCCCTGCCGACCGTGATTGCGCCCACCGCGGATCAAAAGGCCGTGGACGATCTGAAAAAGGCCTATGAAAGCGCGGGCTTCACGGTTGTCCAGGTGAACGAAGGCGAGTTGGTCGCCGCGCCGGGCGCCGCGCCGGCCGCGGCAAAGGTCCCCGCGCCGGCCCGACTCGAACTCTATCCCAAGACGGCGGCGCGCCCGGCCGACGAAACCGACCTGATGAAACAGCTCATGACCGCGCTGATCACCCTGCTGACCAGCGTTGTGGGCTTCTACTTTGGGAGCAAGGGGACCACGGACGGCCTGAAGGCCGGCGCCCCGCCGCCGACCTCACCCCCAGCGCCCACCCTGCCCGGCCCTACCCCGCAATTGGCGCTCCAGCGCAAGCAGGTGGGCGACAGTTTCGCCGCCGCCGACGGCCCAGCCCAAAAGGCGGAGCAGCAGCTCGATCTGATCACGGCCAAGCCGGCGTTGCCCGACCCCGCGGCCGAGGCCAATCGCCAGCAGCTGCAGACCGCGGCGGCGACCACCAGAAAGAGCCTGGACGCCGCCAGGACGGCGATTCAGGCCGCACTGGCGACCGCCGACTCCGCGATAAGCCCCTCCGGCGGGGCTGGGGCGGACGCCGCGACGGCCAGCGGCGCCCTGAAGACGGCGGGCGACAGCCTTGCTCAACTCAGCGCCCTCAGCGCGACCCTGACCCAGCAGGTCCAGGCGCTGACCAACGCGACGGCGGAGGGTTGATCCATGGCCGACACGACCACCTATCGGGTTACGGCCACCGCGCTCAACCTGCGCGCCTCGCCGTCCAGCGGCGCCGCCATCCTCGCGGTCATGCCGAGCGACAGCATTGTCGCCGCGGTGGCCGACTGCGACACGGCCGGCTGGCTGAACGTCGCCTACAACGGCGCCCAGGGCTTCGCCTCAAGCCAATGGCTTGAGCCCCAGTCCGCGGGCCCATCCACCGCCGCCTCGCCGCCCGCTCCGGACGACATCGTCCCGGCGCCGCCGAATGGCGAGCGGGATCAGGATCTGAGCAAGCTGCATCCCCTGGTGCGCCAGGCGATCACGGCGACGGTGGCCGAATTGAATCAGGCGGGCGCGCCCTTCCAGGTGTTCGAGGCGTTTCGCACCCCGGAGCGCCAAGCCTATCTCTACGCCCAGGGCCGGACGCGGCCGGGCGGAATCGTCACCAATGCGCAGGCTTGGCAGTCCTACCATCAATACGGACTGGCCGCCGATCTGGTGCTGTTCAGGGATGGCGCATGGAGCTGGAGCACGGCGGGAGCCGACGCGGCTCTCTGGACCCAGCTGCACACCGTCGGCGAGAGCCACGGGCTTCGCCCGCTATCGTTCGAAGCTCCGCACCTGGAGTTCGCCGGCCCGGACTGGCGCGACCTGGAACAGGGCAACGGCTTTCCGCCCGGCGGGGACGACACATGGTATGACGCGGTCAGCGGCGCCGCGGCGCGTTGGACCGCCGCCGGCGGCGCCCCGCCTACCCCCCCGCTGACGCCTGGCGAGCGACCGCCTTTGCCGGCCGTCGATCCCCTCGCCGCTCCGGATTGATGGCGGTCAGCCGCAGAACGGCCTCAGTCCGGCGCCTTCAGCCGGTAGACACCCTTGAAGGCGTTTGGATCGGCCGGCTTGCCGTGGCGGGTGATCACCACCCGACCCTGCCGCGCCAGGCCCACGGCGGTGGCGCGGACCTGGGCGAGGACCCGCCGCCAGTTCTCCGCATCGACGGCGCGGGCGACCGCCTCGGGGGAGACGCTCTTGCCCGGACCCGCCTCGGCCAGCAGCGCGAACAGGGCGATTTCGATGGGCGAATCGTGGGGTTGGGGTTGGGTTTCGGTCATCAGAGTTGCGCGTGCAGGCGAACGGCCAGGATGGCGGCCGGGCCTCGATCGCGATTGTAGGCGATATTGTCGATCACCTGGCCATCGAAAGTGATCTTCAGGGCCTTGCTCACCGCGGCGGTGTAATAGGCCTCCACGATCCGCTCCGGTCCATAGTGCGGCAGCCGGCCATCGCCGATCAGCACCCCCAGGCCGCCATCGGCAAGATACTGCCGGTGGATCTTTGAGATCTCGTTCTGGACGACCGCCAGGGCGACGGTGTCGTCCTTTCGTCCCCAGCGATCGCCGCTCAGGGACAGGCCGGCCGCCACGCTGGCGTCGATGTCGGTGAATTCGTAGGTTTCATAATCGCCGTTGGAGACCCCCGCCCGGGCGAAGAAGCCGAGATGGTCGGTGAGCCGCTGTTCGAGATTGGCGCTGACGCCCGGCCGGCTGGCGTAACGGCGAACGCTCGCCGTGTCCGGCGCGCCGCCGCCGGCCGCGGCGATGGCGTCGGCGTACGTGCCCATGCGGCCACGGCTCAGGAATCCGGTCACCTCGACCTTGCCGTCGCGGCCTGCGATCTTGAACCGCCGCTCCAGCTCCCCCACCAGCTGGAACTGGCTGAAGCGGCCGTCGAGGGTGGTGCTGTTGGGGACGTCGGACAGGTCGAACACCGCGGCCCGCACGGTCCACTGGCCCTGGTACCACTCCGCCGCGGCGCCGACCGTATAGCCCCAGGCGTCGGCGGCGTAGTCGAAGCTGCCGGTGTCGTCCACCGACCAGTTGAGGAAATCCCCGCGCGGATCATGGGCGAACCTGTTGTTGTCGAAGATGTCGACGGCGCCGAACTTGCCGACGGTGAACACCAGCCGGTCGGCCGTTCGCGAGCCGCCGAACTGGTTCTGATCCGGATCGGCCGTTTCCCGCTCGCCCCCCAGGTCGAGGGTTTGGCGAATGAAGGCCCGCTGCAGGCGAAGGTAGGGATCGCTCTTGCCGACCTTATAGGCCTCCGCGCTCGGAAATCCGGCGGCGCCGAGGGTGTCGTTCAGACCGAACCCCTGGTCGACCTCCTGGTTCACCCAGATCTCCGCGCCGGTCCAGGGCTTGAAGCCGAGATAGACCGTGGCGTCGATGGTCTCGCGGCCCCGCGCGCCGGCATCGAGGCTGTTCGGGCCGCGATAGGGCGAGCGGAACGGCAGGGTCCCCTGGTCGACGAAGGTGGCCTGCCCGTGGATCGCCCAGCGCTGATCGACGGGCGCGGCGGCCGCGGGCGCGGGCTCCCCGGCCTTCGGCGGCCTGACAGGTTGATCCGCGGCTGCCGCCGCGTCGGTGCCGATCTTGAGCCCGATGGCCTCGGGCGTGCTGACCTGGGGCGCGCTGCTGGGCGGATTCGCCGCCGGCGGCGAGCCGCGGGCGACCTGGGCGAGGACCGAGGTGGGCAGGCTGATGATCGCCAGCATCAGCAGCGGACAGGCCAATGCGCGGCGAGCCTTGTTTTCAAACATCGGACACCCCCCGCCCATCGAAACCCAAAACCCGCCCGCCAACGCGTCCGCCGCCGAAAAGGTTCGCCCGGCCACCTCTAAGGGGCCAATGCGACAGTCCTGGTACGAAGCGCCCCCGGGGCGTTTCGGCGCCGGGCTTTACAGCGGAGGCGGTCATATATACCCTACCCCACTATATTACAAGGACAAGGAACGATGCCGCACGTCGCCAGCGAGAAGGTCAAACTCCTCAATCGAATCAAACGCATAAAGGGCCAGGTCGAGGCCATCGAGCGCGCCGTCGAGGCCGACGGCGAGTGCGCCCGGGTGCTGCAGCAGGCCACCGCCTGCCGCGGGGCCCTGGACGGCTTCATCGGCGAGGTGATCGAGGACCACATCCGCGAGCACATGATCGATCCCTCGGCCCCCCGGGACGACCCGCGGGTGCAGGCCGCCGAGGAGCTGGTGGCGATCGTGCATTCCTACCTGACGTAAGGCCTAGCTGAGGGGGCCGACCTGACGAAGGCGCCCTATCCGCCCCGCTTCATGGTCTCCCGGGCGATCACCAGCTGCTGGATCTGGCTGGTGCCCTCGTAGATGCGGAAGATGCGCACGTCGCGATAGAGCCGCTCGATGCCGTAGTCGGCGACATAGCCGGCGCCGCCGAAGATCTGCACGGCCCGGTCGGCGACCCGGCCGACCATCTCCGAGGCGAACAGCTTGGAGGCGGCGGCCTCCAGGGTCACCCCCTCGCCGGCGTCGCGCTTGCGGGCGCTGTCCAGCACCAGGGCCTTGGCCGCCAGGGATTCTGTCTTGGAGTCCGCGATCATCGCCTGGATCAGCTGGAAGTTGGCCAGGGCCTGGCCGAACTGTTTGCGCTCGGACGCATAGGCCACGCAGTCGGCGATCAGCCGTTCGGCGACGCCGACGCAGACCCCGGCGATGTGCAGCCGGCCGCGGTCCAGCACCTGCATGGCCACCTTGAAGCCCTCGCCCTCGGCGCCCAGGCGGTTCTCGGCGGGCACCCGCACCCCCTCGAAAATCACGTCGCAGATGTGGGCCCCCTGCTGGCCCATCTTCTTCTCGGGCTTGCCGACGGAGAGCCCCGGCAGGTCCCGCGGCACCAGGAAGGCCGAGACCCCGCCGCCGCCCTTGATGTCGGGATTAGTGCGGGCCATCACCGTGAACAGGCCCGCCTTGTTGGCGTTGGTGATGTAGCGCTTGGCGCCGTCGAGGACATAGACGTCCCCGTCCCGCCGGGCCCGGGTCTGCACCGCCGCCGAATCCGAGCCGGCCTCGGGCTCGGTGAGGGCGAAGGAGGTGACGATTTCCCCCGAGGCGATCCCCGGCAGCCACTTGGCCTTCTGGGCGTCGTTGCCGAACATCACCAACCCCTGGCTGCCGATGCCCACATTGGTGCCGAAGGCGGAGCGGAAGGCCGGCGAGGTGCGGCCCAGCTCGATCCCCACCAGGCACTCCTCCTCCATGGTCAGGCCGAGGCCGCCGTATTCCTCCGGTATGGATAGGCCGAACAGGCCCAGCTCCCGCATCTCGCCGACGATATGGTCGGGGATGGCGTCGTTCTCCGCCACCTGCGCCTCAATGGGCCGCAGCCGCTCGGCCACGAACCGGCGCACGCCGTCGATGAGCTGGTCTCGGGTTTCCGGATCGAGGGCCATGGCGTTTTCCTGGGGCTTGCGGCTATGCAGAACCCGCGCACTCTTAAGGCGCGGCGCGAGCGGGAGCAAACATGGCGGACGGCGGCGACAATGCGGGGCCCTCGGGTCCCTTCCTGGTGACTGAGGGCGAGTGGGCGGGCTGGCGCCAGTGGGTAGGGGGCGATCCTTACGAAGACCTCGCCGGCCCCTTCTATTTCCGCGAGGACCCGGTGCGGGGCATGGTCTGCGCCTTTCGGGCCGAGACCAAGCACATGAACGGCGGCGGCTTCATGCACGGCGGCTGCATGCTGACCTTCGCGGACTATTCCCTGTTCGTCATCGGGCGCGAGGCCCTGCAGGGCGGTCATGCGGTGACGGTGTCGCTGAACGGCGAATTCGTCGGCCCGGCGAATGTGGGCGACCTGGTCGAGGCCACCGGCGAAGTGGTGCGGGCCGGTGGCTCCCTGGTCTTCCTGCGGGGGCTGATCTCCACCGGCGGGACGCCGATGATGACGTTTTCGGGGGTGGTGAAGCGGGTCAGGAAGCGGTGATGACCCGGCGGACTTAAGCTTCGCTAAGGGCGTCCAAATTTCTCCCGCCATACAGGATTCTGTCGACGGTCACCGTATCGGTGCTGACGTGGAAGGCGATCGTGACCCGCCGCTCAAATCCCGTGATGCGCAGCCCCGGCAGCAGGTCATCCCGCCGCGTCCCCCGCTCGGGAAAGTCGGCGAATCCGCGGCAGTGAGCCTCGATCCGTTCGATATAGGCCATCGCGCGATCCTCGCCGTCGCGCTCAGCGATGAACAGATAGAGGCCCCGCAGGTCGTCTCGCGCTTCCGGGGCGAAGACGAGCCTACGCGCCACGGGTCCGGTCCCGCGACCGCTCGGCATGCAGGGCGCGGATTTCGTCGAAGACCTGGTCGGCGGCGATCGCCCGGCTCGGATCGGCCTGCATCGCGGTGGCCACCGGAACCACCTCCTCGCGCAGCCAGCGGTCCATGGCGGCGTCGCGCTCCTGCAAGGCGCGCAGGCCGGCGCGAATGACCTCGCTGCTGGTGGCGTAGGTTCCAGACGCCACGAGATTGTCTATGTAGTGCGCCTGTTCGGTCGGCAGGCTGAAGGTGCGTTTCTCGGCGGCGGCCATCGGGCGATCTCCATCGGTGGGCGGGCAGAGGGTATGATATATTCACACCGCCTCCAATGGCTTGTGAAGGGGGTCAGAAAGCGGTGATCACGCTCCCGCCCGCGCCGTTTCCCGTGGCGCGCGACTGTGGTAACTTGACGCGTGTCCTCGCCAGAGCCATCCATCTTTGATCACGTCGACGACGCGTCGGAAGATGCCGCCGACGCCCGCGCGGATGCTGACGTCGCCGCGGGCCGAACCATCAGCCATGAGGTGATGAAGGCTTGGCTCCTGTCGTGGGGGACGGACGGCGAACAGCCGCCGCCGAAAATCGGCGACTGACGGGGTTTGCGAAAGGTCGTTTGGACCAGCGAGGCCCTCGCCAACCTTGCGGCGATCCGCGAGTACATCGACCAGTTCAGCCCGCTCAACGCGCAGCGGTTCTCGGCGAAACTGGTCGATGCGGTCGAGACCCTTGCCGAACATCCAGATCGAGGTCGGCCGGTAGGCGGCGGGCGGCGCGATCTTACCGCCATCTGGCCCTACATCGTTCGCTATCGCGTCTCTGCGCAGCTGGAACGATCTTGCGGATTCGGCATGGCGCACGGGAATAGAACCGTCGGCGCGGTTGACGATTTTCGGCTCGACAATCCCGATGCCATCGGCGCCAAACTCCCACATGACCGCCGAATCCACCCTCCGCGACAAGCTGCGCAAGATCGAGGCCCTGTTCGCCGGGGCGGGAACGGCCGGGGAGAAGGCCGCGGCCGGGGCGGCGGCGGACCGGATCCGGGCGCGGCTGCGCAAGGAGGCGGGGGCGGAAAAGCCGGTGGAGATCCGGTTTTCCATCAACGACATCTGGTCCCGCCAGCTGTTCATGGCCCTGTGCCGGCGCTACGGGATCACGCCCTTCCGCTATCGGCGCATGCACAAGCAGACGGTGATCGTCACCGCCCCGCGCAGCTTCGTCGAGGCGGTGCTGTGGCCGGAATTTCAGGAATTGAGCGGCGCCCTGGTGGCCTATCTGTCGGAGATCACCGAGCGGGTGATCCGCGAGGAGGTCCACGGCGAGACCGCCGACGCCGAGGAGCGGGATGAACCCAAACGACTCGGGCGCTGACTGGCAAGGCCAAGGGGGGGGACGCCAGCGTCTTGATTTGGACTATATATTAGATCATATCTGAGCTTCTGGACTAGGCGGTAGTTCAATCAAGGCGATTGCCATGCGGGTCTCCGTTTCCGACGCCAAGGGAAAACTGACGGACCTGGTTCGCCGCGCCGAGGCCGGCGACGAGGTCATTCTCACCCGCCACGGCCAGCCCGCCGTCCGGCTGGTGGCGATCCAGGCGTCGCCGGATCGGGCGGGGCGGCGCAAGATCATGGAGGCGGTCGCCCGCGCGGGCGCCGCCAAGTCGGTGCAGGGTCCCGGCGCGGCGCGCAGCCAGGACTTCCTCTACGGCGACGACGGCCTTCCCGAATGATCGCGGTCGACACCTCGGCCCTGATGGCGATCGCCCTGGGCGAGGCCGATTGCGGCGTCTGTATCGATGTTCTGGAAGCCGAGACCGAGGTCCTCGTCTCGGCGGCCACGGTGGCGGAAGCGCTGATTGTGGCCGCCCGGCGCAATGTCGCGACCGAGATGGCCGAGCTGATCGAGGGCCTGGGGCTCACCATCATCCCGGTGACCGCCGCCGCCGCCCGCGGCGTCGCCCAGGCCTATGCCCGCTGGGGCAAGGGGGTTCACCCGGCGGGACTGAATTTCGGCGACTGTTTCGCCTACGCCGTCGCCAAGGACAACGACTGCAACTTGCTCTACGTGGGCGACGATTTCAGCCGCACGGATCTGGCGGACGCGCGAACCGCTTGATGCTTCTGGCAAAAAATAGGCGGACCGGCGTTTCCGCCGGCCCGCCCATTCGGGAATTCTCCGGTGCGGTCGGTTAGGCCGCCGAGAGGTTGCCCGCGGACATCTTGCCGCTGCGCTTATCACGCTCCAGCTCGTAGCCGACCTTTTGGCCTTCGCGCAGGGTTCCCAGCGGCGAACGCTCGACCGCGGAGATGTGCACGAAAACATCAGCGCCGCCTTCATCCGGTTGGATGAAGCCGAAGCCCTTTTGTTCGTTGAACCACTTAACGGTTCCAGTAGCCATATTTAGTCCCTTAGACATAAGTATTTGCGCGCCGATGACGATCATCAGCGGATCAAATTTCGAGTGGATCGGAAGATCAGGCTCGGGGCTCGATCGAAATCAAGCAGAGGAGAGCGGCCGAGCCGAACGTTATTCGATGGCCTGATATGCCTCGATTGGGGAAAAATTGCAAGCTTCTCACGGGAAATATTTTCTCACGGCAGCGTTCCATGCGATGAGGAGTGGAAGATGTGCGTCGGCGCCACGCTCAGCATGCGTCGTTTTCCGCCCCTCGCGTATCCAGCTGGAAGCCTGATCATGACCCTCGTCGAAAAAGTCCCGCATATGAGCGACCAGCATCTGGTCACCCTGCTCGCCAACGCCAAGCGCATGCTGGTCAACGGCACGGCGCCCCAGCAGGCCACGGCCGGCGAAGTGGTCACCGCCGCCGAGGCCGAACTGGCCATCCGCAAGGTCGCCCACCTGGAAGCCCTCGCCGCCAAGCGCGCCGCGGCCCCGAAGAAGCCCTCGACCCGCAAGGCCAAGGTGGTCGCCGAGCCCGTCGCCGAAGAGGCCTGACGCCCGGCGCCAATCCGCTTCTTGAGCGCGTTTGCCTTAGCCGGAATCAACAACAGGGTTGCGGCGGCCCGACGCCCCCTCAGTCGGCTTCGCCGACAGCTCCCCCGTTTCACGGTGGAGCAAAGCGTTCGATGTCCTCCACCGCGTAGCGGGGGAGGTGGCGCAGCGCGAAGCGATGCGACGGAGGGGGCGTCGGTCCGCCGCACAGCGCTGGTTCTATCTAAACGCAATGCTTTTCCGGACCATCACGACCTTGAGAACCCGGGCCGCCTGCTGGCCGGGTTGCTGGGTCGCCCCTGTCGCGCGCCCTAAACCCCCGCCTTCGCCGCGGGCCGGTCCAGCATTTCCGTGCGCCAGCGGATCAGGTTCTCGAATTCCTCCGGAATCGCAAACCGCGCCATCTTGGCGAAATCGAAGCTGATCGCCGCGACGATGTCGGCGATGGTGACCCGCTCGGCGGCGATGAAAGGGCTCTCGCCCAGGCGCCGGTCGAAGAATTTCAGCGCCTTGGTCGCGGAGCCGCGATTGTTCTCCGCCACTTCCGGGACCTGGGTCTCCAGGGCGGCCAGGGCCGGGTGGCTATGGCGCACGGTCATCATCAGCGGGGTGGCCAGCAGCATCTCCGCCCGCCGGGTCCACATCTCGATCACCGCGGTCTCCCGGGGATCGCGGCCGAACATGTTCGGCTCGGAATAAAGGCTCTCCAGATAGCGGCAGATGGCCAGGGATTCGGTGATCGTCAGGTCATCGTCGATTTCCAGGGCCGGCACGTTGGCCGCGCCGGTTTTGGCCAGATACCCGGCCTCGCGATGTTCGCCCTTGAACAGATCGACATCGATCACCTCGATGTTTTCTATGCCTTTTTCGGCCATGAACCAGCGTACCCGGCGCGGATTGGGAGCCCTGCGGCTGTCGTAAAGTTTCATCCTGACCTCCTCTTATGCGAGCATGACGCCCGACCCTTACCCCGAATTAACTTGGTTTAGCCCGCCGCATACGAATTGATCAGGGGTAGGTCGCGGGTGTTCGCCCCCCGCGTGGGGTCGACGGGCGAAAAATCGGGGATGTCGTGTCGCTAGCCTTATCCACGCTGATCTACGAGTGGCGCCGTTACATGGCGGCGATCATCGCCCTCGCCTTGTCCGGACTGCTGGTCATGGCCTTCATCGGTCTGTTCCTGGGCATCGGCAAGGCGATCACCGCCACCATCGACCGCTCCCGCGCCGACATCATGGTGCTGGGGCCGAAGTCCGAGAGCCTGATCAACAGCGGCGGCAATTCGGGCCTGCCCAAGCGGATCAAGCCGCTGATCTACCTCAACCCCGGGGTGAAGGCGGTCGGAGAGCTGGGCGGCGACGGCGCCATGTGGTCCAACCGGCCCGGCCCGAACATGAAGCGCACCGGCACCTTTGTGCAGATCTGGGTGGTCAGCACCACGCCCGGCGCGGTCACACTGCCCGTCGACTATCCCGAGGCGACGCGCCTGGCCTTGTCCGAGCCCTACGCCGTGGCCGTCGACGAGAGCGTGCTTCCGCAGCTGGGCGTCAAGCTGGGCGACACGGCGACCATGAACCGGCGCTCGGTGACGGTGCGCGCGATCCTGCACGGCTATCCCAGCGTGACCCAGCCGACGGTGGTGATCTCCGACCAGACCGAGGAGCTGCTCGATCTACAGTCCAAGGGCCAGCGCGGCGGGCCGCTGATGGTCCAGCTCTACCATCCGGAAATGGCCGAGCAGGTGCGCGACCAGCTGAACGCCATCAGCGACGGCAAGTACCGGGCCTGGACCCGCGCGGAGCTGTCCAAGGCCAATGAGAGCGCCATCATGAAGGAGCAGATCATCGGTGTGATCCTGTTCTTCGCGGTATCGGTGGGGTCCGCGGTGGGCATGGGCATCACCTGGCAGACCCTGCGGGGCGCGATCTTCGCCAACATCAAGGAGTTCGCCTCGTTGCGGGCGCTGGGAGTCTCCATGGGCTCGCTGCGGCTGGTGGTGATGGAGCTCAGCTTCTGGGTCGGCGTGGTCGGGGTCGCGGTGGCCGGCCTCTTCATCTGGGGCGTCGACGCCCTCGCCCACGCCGGCGGCCTGCCCCTCGACTTTCCGATCCCGGTCATGGCCGTGGGAGCGGTCGTGCTGATCGCGATCGCAGTCCTCTCCGGCTTCCTGTCCCTGGGCGTCCTCAAGCAAAGCCAGCCCGCGGATCTGCTGCGATGAGCCCGCCCTCCGCCAAGCCACTGCTGGCCGCCGACGGCCGCGCCCTGGTGGCGCGCGGGATCAAGAAGCGGTTCAAGACCGGGCGCAGCTACATCGACGTGCTGCACGGGGTCGACTTCGAGGCCCGCCACGGGGAACTGACCCTGATCATGGGTCCCTCCGGCTCGGGCAAATCGACCCTGGTGGCGGCGCTCTCGGGCCTCCTGCGCCCGGACGCGGGCGAGGTCCTGGCCCTGGGCGAGCCGCTCTGGGCCAAGTCGGCCGGCCGCATCGACCGGTTCCGCCTGGACCATTGCGGCTTCATCTTCCAGGGCTTCAACCTCTTCGCGGCCCTCACCGCCCTGCAGCAGGTGACCACCGTGCTGAAGTATCAGGGCCTGCCCCGCGGCGAGGCGCGGGCGGTGGCGATCGAGGCCCTGACCGAGGTCGGGATGAAGCCGCGGATGCACCAGCGGCCGTCGGAGCTATCCGGCGGCGAGAAGCAGCGCGTGGCCATCGCCCGCTGCATCGCCAAGAAGCCGCGCCTGCTGTTCGCCGACGAGCCGACCTCGGCCCTGGACGGGGAGAACGGCCAGGTGGTGATCCGCCTCCTGCAGCGCGCCGCCAAGGCCCACGACGCCGCGGTGGTCTGCGTGACCCACGACACCCGCCTGGAGGCCTATGCCGACCGGGTGATCCACATCGAGGACGGGCGCATCACCGACGCCCCCGCCGTCGTCAATTCGCTTGATACGACCGCCCCAATCGGAGCCCCGGCCTGATGTTGAACTCCCTTCGCCGCCCCATGACCTGGCTGGTGATCCTTGGCGTCCTCGCCGTGCTCGCCGTCGGGCTGATGTTCGTCAACGCCAAGTCGAAGGCCGACCAGGTCGCCAAGGTCGCCCACGCCGCGCCGCCGGAGAGCCCCTACGCCGCCATCGCCGGCGGCAAGGCGGATATCGAGGGCGGGGTGATCCAGGTCGCCGCCCGCGCCCCCGGCACCGTCCGCGAGGTGGACGTGTCCGAAGGCGACCGGGTGACCAAGGGCGAGGTGCTGGCCCGCCAGGAGGACGACCAGGCGCGCCTGGCCGCCCAGTCCGCCCGGGCCGATCTCGCCCAGGCCCAGGCCCAGGTCGCCGCCATCGACGTGCAGATCGCCACCGCCCACCGGGAATACGTCCGGCTGGAGCGGCTGATCCCCACCAACTTCGTCGCCCGCCAGCAGGTCGACCAGGCCGCCGACGCCATCCACGCCGCCGACGCCGCCCTCGCCCTGCAGAGGGCGGCCATCGTCGCCGCCCAGGCGCGCCTGGCCCAGGCCCAGTACAACCAGGAACTGACGGTGATCCGCGCCCCGGCCAACGGCCTGATCCTGCGCCGCTACGCCAACCCCGGCGCCGGCGCCTCGACCCTGAACGTTTCGACCATGTTCGACCTGGAGCCCGACACCGAGCACATCGTGCGCGCCGAAATCTCCGAAAGCGCCTTGCCGAGCGTCACCATCGGCCAGCAGGTTGAGCTGGTCCCCGAGGCGGACCCCAACAAGGTCTATGTCGGCCAGGTGCTGCGCCGCTCCGGCGTCTTCGGCGCCCGCAAGCTGCAGTCCGACGATCCCTCAGAGGCCACAGACGAGCGGGTGGTCGAGGTGGTGGTCAGCGCCGACACCGCGCCCTTCCTGGTCGGCCAGCGGGTGCTGGTGAAGTTCGTCAAGCCCGGGCACGTGGCCGGGCGCACGGGGCGCGGCTAGGGCAGTCGAACGGACCCTAGACCACCTTGGACCTGCTCGGGACGCGGGTTACGTCGGCCTGACGCCCCTCAGTCAGCTTCGCTGACAGCTCCCCCGTTTCACGGTGGAGCAAAGCGATCGTTTGTCCTCCACCGCGCAGCGGGGGAGGTGTCCGCGCGAAGCGCTGACGGAGGGGGCGTCGGTCCGTCGCAATTCGCCAGTTCGATCTACTCCGCCGACGCCCACCGGTTGATGAAGGCGTGGGTCTTGCGGGCCAGGTCTGCGGGGCCGGTGAAGCAGAACTCGCTGCCGAACAGGGTGGCGACCTCACTCCAGCGCAGTAGACCGGTGTCTTCGGTCTCCAACGTCTTGCGCAACTTCAGACATTTCTCGGTGGGAACGAAGGAAACAAGCGTGGCGTCGACCATAAATCGAGCTCCGAGTTCAGCGATCCCGCAACACTAGGGTTCGATTCCAATCCTGTCGGAAAGGAATTGGCGCGCCCAATACAAGCGCCAATTGTCGCAGGCGATGCGAACCCTTGGCCAATAAGGGACTCCTGCAACAGCGTGCGTGGTTCGAGACGCGCGCGAAGAGCGCGCTCCTCACCATGGCTGATATCTTTTGCGGTCCAGTATCCTAGTCATGGTGAGGAGCGAACAAAGGGAGCGTCTCGAACCACGCACGCTCTAAATGCAACACTCTCCCATCGAAGAACACGGCCGCGCGGCGTCAGCGCGGATAGTCCCGCCACAGCCATTCCAGGGCGCCCGGCAGGGTCTGTTCGAGCACCCGCGGATCGTTGTGGCGGCCGCCCAGGGACAGGGTGAAGCGGTAGGGGTAGCCCTTGGCGGCCAGGGCGGCGGCCATGCGCCGATTGGCCAGGGGCCAGTTGTGAAAGGTCTCCTCGGGATCGTCGGGATGCAGATCGGCCTCGCCGACCTCCAGCCAGATCCGCAGCGGCTTGCGCTCCGCCGCCGGGATCAGGCTCGCATGGTATTCCCAGGCGCCGCGCGGGCTCGCCGGGTCGGGGGGCGACTGCTGGTTCACATAGGTGCCGGAGTAGGAGAGCACCCGCCGGTACCGCTCCGGGTGGAACCAGGCCATGGTGAAGGCGCAGGCGGCGCCGGAACTGACCCCCATCGTCGCCCGGCCCTCCGGGTCGTCGGTGAGGGTCACGCCGATTTCGGCGGTCACCCGCGGCAGCACCTCGGTCTCGATGAAGTCGCTGTAGCGGCCGGACAGGGTGTCGTACTCCAGCCCGCGCTGGGAGCCCTGGGCGTCGCCGCCGCCGCTGTCGACGAGGATGGCGATCACGGCCGGGGCGCGGCCGGCGGCGATCAGGCGGTCGAGCACCCGGGGCAGGCGGTTCAGGTAGAGGTAGCCGTCCTGCGCCACGATGAACGGCGCCGGCGTTCCTGGACGGTACTGCGCCGGGACGTAGACCCATACCGTCCGCGTGTAGGGCGCGGGGACGGACTGCTCGTGCTCGGCGGCGGCGATGCGGTTGCCGAACGGGTCCCGGCGGCGGGTGATCGCATTGTCGAGGCGCTTGATCCCCGGAAAGAGCACGCTGTCGCGGGACGGCATCGTAAAGGCGTGGACGACGCCGGCCGGGACATCGGGGTCGGCCACGGCGTCGGGCGCCGGGGCGTAGTCGGGGCCGATGACGACGTCGCCGGTTTCGAGGGGTGGGAGCGGGACCATGGCCAATGCTTAGCACGGCGGCGGCGTGGGCGATCTTCGGAATGCTTGGCGAGCCGCCGGCCGATCTCCGGGTCAGCCTACCGTGGGTTCACTCGATTTTTCCGTCACCCCCGGGCTTGTCCCGGGGGCGGGGGAACACGAACGGGAGACGGTTCGCGTTGATGCGACGACTTCGCGGCCTGTGATCCCTTGGCCCCGGGACAAGCCCGGGGCTGACGGTAAAATCCTCAATGCTGCACGACTTCGCATCTCCAGCCTGGACGACCTGTTCGCCCGGGCGCTGGCGGTGTTCAATGGAGGGCTAGACGGCGACGCCGATCCGTCCAGCCGCCATCTGGGCGATCGCCAGGCCCGGTCCCGGATCGTGGCCGCTGTCCAGGCTCCAGGCGGCGCCGAGGGCGGCGTAGGCGAACACCCATTGCAGCAGGCGGACCGGTTCGAGCCGCGCCGTCTCGGCCACCACCGCCACCCGCCGCTCCATGATCCCCGGCGCCAGGGCCAGTTCGGCGGTCGGGTTGCGGAACAGGTTGGCGTAGTCGAAGCCCCGCTCGCCGATCAGCCCCTTGGGGTCGATCGCCAACCAGCCCCGATCGCCGCCGTCGAGGACATTGTCGTGGTGGAGGTCGCCGTGCAGGACGACGATGTCGCGGGGCTCGGCCAGGAGCCTTGCGGCGAAGGGCTGCGCCGCGGCGAACACGCCGCCGTCTCGCCGCGCGGCGACGTCCAGGGCATGAAACCAGCTATCGAGGGGAACCAGGGCCTCCGGCGCCGGCTTGGCGCGCGGCGCATGCAGCCGCATCGCGGTCTCGCAGAGAACGGCCGTGGCCTCGTCGTCGCGGCCGCCCAGGGCCATGGCGGCCAGGCTTCGCGGGCCGCAAACGCGCTCCAGCAGGATGGCGTCCTCCGCGCGGCGCAGCACCCGCGCCGCGCCCTCTGCGCCCCACCAGTCCATCAGCGCACCGCCCCGACGCTCGTCTTCGTGCCCGGCGATCTTCAGCATGGCGGGCTCGCCGAGATGGCGCACGGGGGCCAGGCGGCTGCCGAAGCGGGTGGTGAACGGCTCGCCGTCCGGGTCGAGGCCCCAGCGTTCCAACCAGGGTGTGATGACATCGGCGGACATCTCAACGGCCTAGCATAACGGCGTCAGGGTTGACGCCCTCCCGCCCGTGAATTGTGCAGTGCGAGGACCCGCGGGTCGCCAGTTTCGCCCTGCACGCGCTCCGCGAGGAGGGCCGCCCTTGCGCCCAAGCCTTGACGCCTGTCTTCGCGGGCGCCAAACGGCTCGCCGAATTCCTTTTTCAAACGGACGTAAGGAACAAGGCACATGGCGGACCTGCGGTTTGACGGCAAGGTGGCGATCGTCACGGGCGCGGGCGGCGGCCTGGGCAAGCAGCATGCGCTGGAGCTGGCCCGTCGGGGCGCCAAGGTGGTGGTCAACGACCTCGGCGGCTCGATGGACGGCTCGGGCGGATCCTCGGCGGCGGCGGACGCCGTGGTGGCCGAGATCAAGGCCGGCGGCGGCGAGGCCATCGCCAACGGCGCCTCGGTGACCGACGACGCCGGCGTCGCCCATCTGGTCCAGCAGACCATGGACCAATGGGGCCGCATCGACGTGCTGATCGCCAACGCCGGCATCCTGCGCGACAAGTCCTTCTCCAAGATGGAGATCGCCGATTTCGAACTGGTGCTGAACGTCCACCTGATGGGCACGGTGAAGCCGACCAAGGCGGTCTGGGAGATCATGAAGACCCAGAACTACGGGCGGATCGTGGTGACCACCTCGTCCTCGGGCCTCTACGGCAACTTCGGCCAGTCCAACTACGGCGCGGCCAAGCTGGGCATCATCGGCTTCATGAACACCATCAAGCTCGAGGGCCAGAAGAACAACATCCACATCAACGCCATCTCCCCGGTGGCCGCGACCCGGATGACCGAGGGCCTGATGCCCCCGGCCACGCTGGAAAAGCTGAAGCCGGAATACGTGACCCCGGGCGTGGTCTACCTAGCCTCGGAAGAGGCCCCCACCGGCTGCATCCTGGCCGCCGGCGCCGGCGTCTTCGCCCTGGCCCGCATCTACGAGACCGAGGGCGTGAACCTGGGCGAAGGCGGCCTGTCCGCCGAGGAGGTCCGTGACAACTGGTCGAAGATCACCGATGAGGCGGGCCAGAAGGCCTATTTCAACGGCGGCGAACAGGGCGGGAAGATCTTCCGCAAGCTGGGCGCGTAGTCCCGCCTGACCAATACCGACCGGAAGTCGAAAAGCCCCTTCTCCCCTCCGGGAGGAGGGGTTTTTCGTATCCGCCCCAGGCGCCGAATTCGCTTGCACGGGAAGGGTAACCCGCGTTCAGTTTGCCTAGGCGCGCCGTAGAAGCCGCCAATGCAAACCCGAACGTCCAGGACCTCAGAGTGACATCAGCGCCCACCGCGACCTCCCCTATTCCCCGACTATCGCTGCCGGGCCTGATCGCCTTCGGGATGCCCAATGTCGCCATCGGCGCCCTCGCGATCGCCCTGACGGTTTACCTCCCACGCTATTACGCCAGCCATTTCGGCATCGCCCTGGGGGTCGTCGGCGCCGCCTTCGGCATCGTGCGCCTGATCGACATGACCTTCGATCCGTTCATCGGCATTGCGATGGACCGCACCCACAGCCGTTTCGGCCGCTACCGCATGTGGCTGATGTTCGGCGCCCCGGTGCTGATGCTGGCGGTCTACATGCTGTTCATCCCGCCAGGCGGGGTCAGCTACGCCTATCTGATCGGCTGGCTGTTCATCTACTATATCGGCACCTCGCTGATCACCCTGTCCCACTCGTCCTGGGCCTCGGCGATCGCGCACAAATACCACGAGCGCTCCCGCGTTTTCGGCGTGATCCAGGTGATCGGCGTTCTCGGCGCCACGGCGGTGATCGCCATCCCGATCGTCATGGCCAAACGGGATGGAACCAGCGGTGCCGGCGATGTGAACATCATGGGCTGGTTCATCTTCCTCGCCGTTCCCATCGGCGTCTTCCTGGCGATCCTGCGCACGCCGGAGCGCATCATCCAGCACGCGGCGGATCAGAAGGTCACCTTGCGCGACTACTGGTCCATGGTCTCCCGCCCCGACATGCGGCGGATCATTTTCGCCGACTTCTGCCTGGCGCTGGGTCCGGGCTGGATGGCGGCGATCTACCTCTTCTACTTCCACGACGCCCGCGGCTTCACCATCGGCGCGTCCAGCGTATTGCTGGGCCTCTATATCGTCGCGGGCGTGCTGGGGGCGGGGGTCCTGTCCTGGATCGCCACCCGCTTCGGCAAGCACCGCACGCTGATGGTTTCGGCGGCCGGCTATTCCCTCGGCCTTGTCGGCATGTCCTTCATGCCCAGGAACGCCTTCACCCTGGTGGCGCCGTTCATGTTCGTGATGGGCTTCCTGGCGTCAAGCTTTCCCCTGCTCGACCGGGCCATGGTCGCCGACGTGGGCGACGCGGTGCGGCTGGAACAGGGCATGCACCGGATCGGGCTGCTCTTCGCGATGATCACCAGCGTCCAGAAGATCGCCAACGCCCTCAGCATCACCCTGACCCTGACCATCCTCGGCGCCATCGGCTACAAGGCCAAGGAGGGCGCCTTCAACAGCCCCGCCGTCATCCATAACCTGGAGCTGGTCTATCTGATCGGACCGGTGGTGTTCGTCTTGCTCGGGGCGGCCTGTTACATCGGCTACCAGCTCGACGACAAACGCCACGGCGAGATCCGCGCCGCCCTGGACGAGCGCGACGCCATGGGCGAGGAAGCCTCCATCCTTGAGGGGATTGGCGGCCCCGCCGCTGGCCCCATCGTCGAGCCAGGCTGACCGAAGACTGTCCAAGGTCGGTGATCCGCGCCATACTGAAACTTCGAAATTTTTGTCGTCGTTACGGGCCCGTTAGAGGCGCCGGCGACGGACCCGGGAGACGCCAGTGACCACCGCCCCCTCAACGCCCGCGCCCAGCAAGGTTCCCCTATCGACCGTGTTCGCCTTCGGCATGCCGGGCATGCCGATCGCCGGGCTGCTGCTGATCCTGGCGGTCTATGTGCCCCGCTACTACGCGGGCCTGGGGGTGGATTTCGCCGTCGTCGCCTTCGCCATCCTGGTTGTCCGCGTGCTGGACGTCTTCCTCGATCCGCTGCTGGCCCTGATCATGGACCGCACCAAGACGCCGATCGGGCGGTTTCGGCCCTGGCTGCTGATGGGCACGCCGATCGCCATGGTCGGCGTCTACCACGTGCTGGTGATGCATGGGACGAACCAGCCGTGGGACCTGATCCTCTGGCTGCTGGTGACCTATGCCGGCAACTCCATGCTGACCCTGGGCATCGCCTCCTGGGCCGCGGTCCTGGCCACCGGATTCAACGACCGCAGCCGGGTCTACGGCTGGACCCAGGGCATGACCGTGGTCGGCTCGGTGGGCCTGCTCACCCTGCCCTACTACACCCACGGCGCGGTGATGGTGGGCCGGGGCGCCAGCATGCCGACCATCGGCTGGATCCTGATCATCGCCCTGCCGATCACCGTGCTGATCGCCGCCCTCTTCACCCCCGACCGGACCAGGCCCACGGGCCAGCGGGCGCGGTTTTCCCTGAAGGACTACGGCAGGGCCATCACCCTGCCGGCCATGTGGCGGATCATCCTCGCCGACCTGATCCTCACCCTGGGCGCCGGCGCCACAGCGCCGATCTATGTCTATTTCTTCAAGGACGCCAAGGGCTTCAACGTCCGCGACGTGGGCATGCTGCTCATCGCCTACATCGGCTCCGGCCTGATCGGCGCCCCGGTCTGGGGCATGATCGCGCGCAGCCTCGGCAAGCACCGCACCGTGCAGATCGCCTGCGTCCTCTACGCCGTCGCCCAGGCCGGGCTGATGGCCATCCCCCGGGTCTGGCCGGGCTACGGCTTCCTGGACGCCCTGCCCACGGTCGGCGGCATGTTCGCCGTGGGCTTCATGGCCTCGTCCTTCGTGCCCCTGTTGCGGGCCATGGTCGCCGACGTGGTGGACGAGGCGCGGTTGATCACCGGCCAGGACCTCACCGCCCTGCTCTATTCCATGGTCACCACCACCACCAAGTTCGGCACGGCGATCATCGTGGCGATCATCTTCCCGATCCTGAAAGTGATCGGCTACAACGGCAAGGAAGGGGCGGTGAACACCCCCCACGCCATCCTCGGCCTGGAGATGTGCTACCTCTTCGCGCCGATCATCCTGGTGTTCCTGGGGGCCAGCATGTTCTTCGGCTACACCCTCGACGCCAAACGCCACGCCGAGGTCCGCGCCGCCCTGGACGCCCGCGAGGCCGGCGTCGACGAGGCGGCGGCCCTGGAAACCATCACCGGACCGACGCCGATGACCGAGGCGCAGCGGTAGGCGGCGAGGGCGACGGCCCGCCCGCCTCAGTAATCGTTATCCCGCCCGCCCCCAGAACTACGCCTTTAAGCCCCGCTCATCCCGGCGAATGCCGGGACCCAGATCATAAAGCGGTGGCGGCGGACCAGAGGCTGAAAGCGGCGTTTCCGGAACAATATTCGACATCCAGCCATATGATCTGGGTCCCGGCCTTCGCCGGGATGAGCGGGTTATTCTCGAGGCTTGTTCGATTGCAGCAATTTCCGCTAAGGGTGGAGCCTGTGTG
>PLSW01000124.1 GCA_003165275.1 Caulobacteraceae bacterium | reverse complement strand
GCTTCGGCGCCGCCGCTCACATCATTGCCCAAGTCGCGCGGTGGCAGGGGCGATCGGTATTTGGCTTCACGCGCCCCGGAGACGTCGCCACTCAGGCCTTCGCCCGAACGCTCGGGGCCGCCTGGGCAGGTGGTTCGGACGAAACGCCGCCGGAGCAACTCGACGCTGCCATCATCTTCGCGACCGTCGGGGACCTCGTCCCGCGGGCGCTGAAGGCTGTTCGCAAGGGCGGCCGTGTCGTTTGCGCCGGAATCCATATGAGCGACATCCCCAGCTTCCCGTACAGCAGTCTCTGGGAGGAGCGGCGGCTGCTGTCGGTGGCCAATCTGACCCGGCAGGACGGGATCGATTTCCTCGGGCAGGTCCCGAAAATGGGCATTGTCGTCAAGACGACGGTCTACCCGCTCGAGCAGGCCAACACGGCGCTGGAGGATTTGCGGGCTGGTCGGTTCGACGGCGCCGCGGTGCTCGTGCCTTGACCCTGCGTCGATGTTGTAGACCTACCGCAATGACGCGGCGTCGATGCGCCATCATGCTGTCGGTCCGCGGCGGCTAATCGACCGACCCGCGAGGTTCGGCAAAGGGAATTGCTTTCGTCATGACCTTCAACCGCATTCTGATCGCGGTCGACACCAGCGAGATCGGCGTCAATGCGACGGTCGCCGGTCTTGAATTGGCGGCGGCGCTTGGCGCCAAAGTCGCCTTCATTCATGTCGTCGCCCCGGCCGTTACCGATGCGGGGTGGTTCGCGGTCGCGTCGCCCGAGCTGACCCAGCCACAGGGTGGCGAGATATTGCAGGTCCTGGCCAGCCTGCAGGGGCGCGCGCCAATTCCCGCGGAAACGGTAAGGTTCGTCCCCGTCGGCGACCCCGCGAACTGCATCACCCAAGCCGCCCGCGACTGGCCGGCCGACCTTGTCGTGATCGGCAGCCATGGCCGCGGCGGCGTCGATCGCGTTCTGCTCGGCAGCGTCGCGGAAGGAGTCGCCCGTCATGCGCCGTGCCCGGTGCTGATCGTACGCAAGTAGGGTTGGCCGCCGCCGCTGGTCCCGTCGGGCGCTGCGGGATGCGCTCAACCACCACCTCCGCCAGTGGGTGACCATCAGTCCGACGTGGGGAGGACGTCGCGTCGGCCCCGCCAGCCGACCGGTCGTGACCAAGCGTTCAACGTCCGCCTGCGTAGCGACACGCCTGACGCCATCCATGCTCAGGCCAACGGCCCGATTGCGTCACGGCGACCGTCCTCCTCCCCCGCGGACGGAGGAGGAGGCTGGCTCGCCGCCCTAGTATTTGTAGCGCAGCGTCAGCCCGTAGGTGCGCGGCATGCCCGGGAAGGCGTAGTAGGCGTTGCTGGCGGTGCCGCCGTTGCCGGGGCCCGGCGCGAAGGACTGGTAGGCGCCGTCATAGGCGACCTGCTGGTAGAACTGGTTGAACAGGTTGTTCGACCAGGCCTCCACCGTCCAGCGATCCTTCGGCCCGCTCAGGCCCAGCCGGGCGTTGACCAGGGCGAAGGCCGGCTGGGTCTTCTCCGGATCGAGGTCCGAGCCGGTGATCATGGTCGACATCCACTTGGCGTCCACCGCCACGTGCCAGCGCAGGTTGTCGGTCAGGTCGTGGGCGTAGCTGACCCCGCCCGCCACCGACCAGAGGGGCGCCAGTGAAAGCCGCTTGCCTGGGTTTTGCGCCAGCGGCGTGCCGGCCAGGGCGGTGATATTGGCGGCGCTGTTGACGTAGTAGGTGTCGGCGTAGGTCGCGCCCAGGTTCACGGTGAAGCCGCGGCCGACGAAGTAGTTCATCTCGAACTCGGCCCCTTGGCTGACCACGTCGGGGATGTTGGTGACGATGAACTCCGTGCCGGTGAAGGTGTTGAGCTGGAAGTTCTGGTATTTCTGATAGAAGATCGCCGCGTCGAGCAGCACCCGCCGATCGAACAGCGTCGACTTTTCGCCGATTTCATAAGCATCGACGAATTCCGGATTGAAGCTGGTGTTGGGGTCCGGGGTGAAGGAGGTATTGGGACCCAGCCCCGGCGCGGCGGTGGTGACCTCCGCCTCGTTGAAGCCGCCGGCCAGATTGCCCCGGGAATAGTTGGCGTAGGCCATGACCTGCGGGTTGAACCGGTAGGCCAGCTTGACCGTCCCGGTGACCGCATCCTCGGTGATGCTCTGGTGGTTGGTGAAGCCGTTGAAACCGGGGACGATGGCGCAGAACAGGCCCAGGGTCGACTTGTTGGCCGGCACGCCGAAGAAGGTCGCATTGGCGATGGCGGTCGAACAGGTCCCCGGATCGAGCAGGGTCTTCGACACCGAGTTCAACACCTTGTTCTCGGACGTGTAGCGCAGGCCGCCGGTCAGTTCGAGGCTGTCGGTGATCTTGAAGGTCTCCTGGGTGAAGACCGATTCGCTGTGCTCCACCTGATGGTAGACGTCGAAGGCGCCGGACCCGGCCGGGAATGACGCCGGCGACAGGCCGGGCACGATGTGCGGCAACAGCGCCCCGTAGGCGGGCCCGTAGAGGGCGCCGATCAGGAAGTCCTGCCACACCCCCAGGTCCGTCCCGGCCACCGTGCCCACCGCGTGGTCAAGGAGTTCGCGGGAGAAGAAGCCGCCCACCATCCAGTCCAGGCGGTCGGTGCTGCCGTGATAGCGCAGTTCCTCGCTGTACTGGGTGAACTGGGTGTAGCTGTTGGGGGTGGTGACCAGCAGGTCGGCGCCGGAAGCGTCAGCGTCGCCGCCGCCGCTGTCGCGCCAGGAGCGGGCGGCGGTGATCGAGGTCAGGGTGGCGTTGTTCAGCCAGGGCGTCTTCCAGTTTGCCTCCGCCGACAGCCCCTGGTCGGTGATGTTCTCGACGTCGCTTTCGTTGAGATTGGCCCGGAAGTTACTGGCGTTGGCCGGGATCTGCGTCGATCCGGGGACGACGAGGTTGAGCAGGGAGGCCGGCGAGGTCGGCGACGAGGAGTTTGCGTAGGCCAGGGCCACGCAGCAGTGGTCGTTGCGCTTGGTGTAGTCGCCGATGAAGTTGACGTCGAAGGTAGGGGTGAAGTCCACCAGCGCCTGGCCGCGGACGGTGAACAGGTGCTCGTCGTTCTGGTTGGGGATGCCGGCGCCGGGCGCCTGGGCCACGGTGATGAAGCCGTCGCGCTGGCGGTCGGCCAGGTAGAGCCGGCCGGCGATCTTGTCGGGCACGATCGGGCCGGTGACCGACACCGAGCCGCCGTAGCCGTCGTAGTTGCTCACCGTCGCCTCACCCTGGGCGCCGAACACGAAGCTCGGGCGCTTGGTGCTGATCTGGATCACGCCGGCGGTGGTGTTCTTGCCGAACAGGGTGCCCTGCGGGCCCTTGAGCACCTCGATGTCGGACATTTCGCCGAGATCGTCGAAGGCCACCCCGTTACGGGGCCGATAGACCCCGTCGATGTAGACCCCCACCGAGTCCTCCAGGCCGACGTTGTCGGACACGGTGCCGATTCCGCGGATGCGGGCGGTGGTGCTGCCCTCGCTGCCCGTGCTGGTCACGGTCAGGCCGGGGGTGAGGATGGTCAGGTCCTTGATGTCGCGCACCCCGGCGTCCTGCAGCTGGGTGGCGTTGAGCACGGTGACGACGACCGGAACGTCCTGCAGGTTCTGGGTCCGCTTCTGGGCGGTGACGATGACCTCGGCGGGGACGTTCCCGGCCGCGGGCGCCGCGCCCGTCGCGGTCTGGGCCTGGACGCCCCCCGCCGTGAAGCCGGCCGCAAAGGCCACAGACGCAAAGAGCGCGATGCGCGCGTTCGACATTTGGTTTCTCCCTCTAGGGACGCGTCCGATTGTGTTTTCGAACTTTGCTCCCGCTAGGAAGGCGGCGCTTCTTTCCGGGTCGCCGAATTGATCTTCCTCAATTTCTGTAAAAGACACCTGCCCAGTTGGAGAATGCGACTTGTTCTCGACTATTGCGTTGAAGCATAACGGAGGTACTTGTCGGCCGGATTACGGTTCAAGTGGACCGGTCGACTGTTGTTGACGTTAACGGAAGCTTCCGGTAGCGGGATCCACTTTCCACGAACGGTGGATTGCCGGCGATGCGGCTAGGCAGCCCACGGGAAACGCCTCAATTCCGCCTGCAAGAGTGCTTCGCTATTCTGGCTCCCTGTCGGGGGACGCCGCCCCAACCCCGCGCCTGACGCGGGGCGGTCCGAACTGGGGCGCCGGCCCGCCTGTGGCCCAGTCCAGCAGCTCCACCGTATGAACGATGGGCAGCCCCGCGGCATGCCCGATCTGGGTGAGGCAGCCGATGTTGCCGGCGGCGATCACCTCGGCCCCGGTGGCGGCCAGGTGTTCGGCCTTGCGGGTCTTCAGCCGGCCGGCGATCTCGGGCTGCAGCAGGTTATAGGTCCCCGCCGATCCGCAGCAGACATGCGCCTCCCGGGGCTCGACGACGGTGAACCCCGCCTGGACCAGCAGCGCCTGGGGCTCGCGGCGCAGGCCCTGGCCGTGCTGCAGCGAACAGGCGGAATGGTAGGCCACGGTCAGCGGCGGCGCCTGGCCGGCCGCGCCCAGGCCCAGCCGCCCGACCAGTTCGGTGACATCCGCCGCCAGGGCCGAGACCCGGGCGGCGCGTTCCGCCCAGGCCGGATCGTCCTGGAACAGGTGGCCGTAGTCCTTCAGGGCCGAGCCGCAGCCCGAGGCGGTGACCACGATGGCGTCGAGGCCCGGCCCCTCCATCTCGGCGATCCAGCCCTCTATCTGCCGGCGGGCGAGGGCGCGGGCGCGCTCCGTCTGGCCCAGGTGCAGGGGCAGGCTGCCGCAACAGCCGTCGGCGGGCGTGATCACCACCTCCGCCCCCAGCCGGGTCAGCAGCCGCACGGCGGCGGCGTTGATCTGCGGCGCCAGGCCCGGCTGGACGCAGCCGCCCAGCAAGGCCACCCGCATTCGCCGCGCCCCCGCCGCCGGATGGACCCCCGGCCTGTCGGTGGGCTGGGCGGGAGGCAGGCGCGGCGGCGCCATCCGCATCATCCCCTGCAGCCGCCCTGGCGCGAAAGGAGCCATCGGCGCGAATAGCGCGGAGGCCCGCGCGGCGGCGCGGAACAGCCGCGGCCGGGTCAACACCGCGCTCACCAACCCTCGCAGCCACCGCTCGGTCAGGGGACGACGATAGCGGGCCTCGATATGCGCCCGGGCCTGGTCGATCAGGTGGCCGTAGGTCACCCCCGACGGGCAGGTGGTGGCGCAGGCGAGGCACGAGAGGCAGCGGTCGACATGCTTCACCGTCTGCGGCGTGGGCGCGGAGTCGCTCTCCAGCATCGCCTGGATCTGGCTGATGCGGCCCCGGGGGCTGTCCAGCTCGTCGCCGAGGAGCAGGTAGGTGGGGCAGGTCGCGGTGCAGAAGCCGCAATGNNAGGTCGCGGTGCAGAAGCCGCAGTGGACGCATTTGCGCAGGATGGTCTCGGCCTCGGCGATGGCCGGGTCGGCGAGCTGGGCCGGGGTGAACTGGGTGCGCATCAGGCCGCGTCCTCTATCCGGCCGGGCCCCATCCGGCCCGGATTGAACAGGCCCTGAGGATCGAACTGGGCGCGGATGCGGGCGGAAAGGCGCGCGACGCCCCGGGGTTCGGGGTGGAACCGTGGCGCGGAGCCGTCCAGGCCCGCCGGGGCGCGCACCAGGGTGGCGTGGCCCTCCCCGGCGACGGCGGCCAGGGCGCCGCGGATCGCCGCCGCCCCGGC
>PLSW01000077.1:44128-88520 GCA_003165275.1 Caulobacteraceae bacterium | reverse complement strand
GGTCTCGCAGATGTTCGGCGAGCTGGTCGGCGCCTGGGCGGTGGAGGTCTGGCGGCGCCTGGGCCGCCCGCCCCGGGTGGTGCTGGCGGAGATGGGCCCCGGGGACGGGTCGCTGATCAGCGACGCCCTGCGCGCGGCGCGGCTCGATCCGGGCTTCCTGGCGGCGGTGGAGGTCTGGCTGGTGGAGATCAGCGCGCCCCTGGTTGAACAGCAGCGGGCCCGACTGTCGGGGCTCATGCCCGCCCCCCGCTGGACGGCGAGCCTCGATGGGGCGCCCACGGACGCGCCGTTGATCCTCATCGCCAACGAGGTGCTCGATTGCCTGCCTGCCCGCCAGTTCGTCCGCGTCGCGGAAGGCTGGGCCGAGCGGGCGGTAGGGCTGGATGACGCCGGCGACCTCGCCTTCGGCCTCGCCCCGCCGGACCCCAACGCCCCGGACGGCGTCGCCGCCATCGCCGCCGAAATCGGACAGGTCGCCGAGACCTCGCCGGCCCAGCAGGCCTTTGCCGCCGAGATCGCCCACCGCGTAGTGCGCCAGGGCGGAGCCGCCTTGCTGTTCGACTATGGCGACGAGGCCGGCCCTGGCGATACCCTGCAGGCGGTGAAGGGCCATGCGAAGGAAGGCCCTCTGGACTCCCCCGGCGAGGCCGACCTGACCATCCACGCCGACTTCCGAGCCGTCCGCACCGCCGCCGCGGCCGAGGGCGCCGGCTTTGGGCTGCTGGAACAGGGCGCCTTCCTGCGGCGGCTGGGGATCGAGGCCCGCGCCGCCGCCCTAAGCGCCGCCCGGCCAGACCAGGCGGCGGTGATCGCCCGCCAGCTTGCGCGATTGACCGATGCGGACCAGATGGGGCGATTGTTCAAGGCGGCGGCGCTCTATCCCCCCGCCTCGCCGCCCCCCGGCTTTGAGGATGCGCCATGACCGGTCCCGCTCCCCTGCAGTCCGCCCTGCTCGCCGCCGAGCCCGGGGTGCGCCACGCCTTCTTCACCCGCGAGGGCGGCGTCTCGACGGGCCTCTACGCCGGGCTCAACGTCGGGCGCGGCTCCCGTGACGAGCCCGCGGCGGTGGAGGCCAACCGCGTCCTGGCCGCCGGCTGGTTTGGCCTGGGCGTCGAGGCCCTGGCCACGGTCTACCAGACCCATTCCGCCGTCGCCCACGTCCTCGTCCGCGCCCCCGCAGCCGCGCCGGACGGCGACGGGGTCGTCACCGCGACCCCGGGGCTGATCTGCGCGGCCCTGTCGGCCGACTGCGCCCCGGTGCTCATCGCCGACAGCCAGGCCCGCATCGTCGCCGCCGTCCATGCCGGCTGGCGCGGGGCGCTGGGCGGAGTGGTGGCCTCGGCGGTGGAGGCCATGCGCAAACTGGGCGCCGACCCCGAGCGGATGACTGCCGCCGTGGGTCCGTGTATCGGCCAGGCGTCCTATGAGGTCGGCGTCGATTTTCTGGACTGCTTCACCACCGCCGACGCCGATTTCGAGGGTTTCTTCGCCCCCGGCGTCTCGCCGGAAAAGCGCCAGTTCGACCTGCCGGGCTTCGTGCTGGGCCGCCTCGCCGCCGCCGGGATCGCCAGGGCCGAATGGATCGGCGCGGACACCTGCGCCGACGCCGCCCTGTTCTATTCCAACCGCCGCGCCGTGCTGCGGAGCGAGGGGGACTACGGCCGGCTGCTGTCGGCGATCATGCTGATCTCCTGAAGTTGCCGCCGGCGCCCCGGCCACGGGGCGCGACAAACCGTCCGTCCGCGTATCACAAGGGCTTGCTCCCACGCCCGCGGCTGTTAGAAGCCGCGACAACAGCCCGCCCCATGGATCCGATCATGAAGCTGCTCGCCGGCAACTCCAACCGCATCCTGGCCGAGGCCATCGCCGACTACCTGGATATACCGCTCACCCGCGCCCAGGTCCGGCGTTTCGCCGACAACGAGGTCTTCGTCACCATCGACGAGAATGTCCGCGGCGAGGACGTCTTCATCATCCAGTCGACCAGCTTCCCGGCCAACGACAATCTGATGGAGCTGCTGATCTGCATCGACGCCCTGACCCGGGCCTCGGCAAGGCGGATCACCGCGGTGATGCCCTATTTCGGCTATGCGCGGCAGGACCGGAAGATGGGCGGACGCACGCCGATCTCCGCCAAGCTCGTGGCCAACCTAGTCACCCGGGCCGGCGCGGACCGGGTGCTGACCATGGACCTGCATGCGGGTCAGATTCAGGGCTTCTTCGACATCCCCACCGACAACCTGCTCGCCACCCCCGTCCTGGCCGAAGATATCCGGGAAAACCATGAGCGCCCCAGGGAGCTGATGATCGTCTCCCCCGACGTGGGCGGGGTGGTGCGCGCGCGCACCCTGGCCAACCGGCTGAACGCCGACCTCGCCATCGTCGACAAGCGCCGCTCCGGTCCCGGGGTCAGCGAGGTCATGAACATCATCGGCGACGTGACGGGCCGGCGCTGCGTGCTGTTCGACGACATCATCGACGGCGGCACCACCCTGGTCAGCGCGGCGGCGGCCCTCGCAGAGCAGGGGGCGGCGGAGGTTTCGGCCTATGTCACTCACGGGGTGCTGTCCGGCGCCGCCACCGAGCGGGTGAAGACCTCGGTGCTGAAGGAGCTGGTGATCACCGATTCCATCGAAGCCTCCGACGTCGTCACCTCCGCTGAGAAGATTCGCGTGGTCAGCGTCGCCCCGCTCATCGGCGAGGCGATCCGCCGAATCGCCAACGAAGAGTCGGTGTCCAAACTGTTCGACTAGGTCTAGGCTGATTGCCGGGCCGGTCGCCTCAATGCCCTCAATGGGTTAAGTCAAAAGACCGCCACATTGTTGTCGCCTCCGGCCGCTAGAGCCCTCTTGCCGGTCGGGCGGGCGCCTCCAGGGGTCGCCGAAGCGTTTGTATCAAAGGGGAGGCCGCGCCGTGTCCAACTTCCACTCTCTTCGGCCCTCTCGTCGGATTGTGCGCTACGCCGCCGTCGTCGTCGGCGCCGCGGCCCTGACCGCGGTCGCCACCGCGGCCGCCACCCGACCCAAGCCCGAGGCGGTCGCGCCGCCGCCGGCATTCCCCACCGTCACCCTTTCCAGCAATGTGATCGAGAGCGCCGCCGCCTACGCGACCTACATGGAGAAGGCCGGCGCCATGCGGGGCGACTTCAAGAGCGGCTCCGACGTCGCCCAGTCCCTCCGTTTTGGCGACGGCTATGATCCGCAACTGTTGCTGCGCGGCGAGATCGCCTACGGCGCCGTGGCCGCCCTGCAGGACCCCGCCTTCATCGCCGGCGTGCGGATCTATGCGGCCGATCCCGCCTCCCGCCGGCAGATGACCGAAGCCATTCTGCGGGACCCGGCCTATGTGGTCGCCCTCAAGGGCTCCGACAGCGCCGCGGGCCTGGTCATGGCCGCGCTGATGGCCCAGGGCCAGAAGCTGGTGGACACCGGCGGGGCGGTGAAGCAGTCCGCCTATGACATCCAGCACCAGGCCTGGTCGAAGGAAACGGTGACCAACCGCGAACAGCGGCTGATCGACGCCAAGGCCACCTCCGCGGCGTCACTGATGTCGACCAGCGAGGACGTCTCACGCCTGCAACAGGCCGCCATCGGCGCCGCGCCCATGGCGATCACGGGCTCGCCCACTCCGCCGCCCTATACGCCGGTGGTGGTGCGCGGCATGGCCGTGGCGGCCCTGGCGATTCTCGGCCAGGGCGGCGACGAGAACGTGGAGATGATGGCGCCCCTGTTCTCCGAACCCTCCAGCGCCGCCTGCCTGAACATGGCCAAGCTGAACCTCTACCAGTGTCTGGCGGTCTCCAAGCCGCACTACGAGGACGTCTTCTGCCTGGGCCAGCACGTGCTGATGGACACCGGCCAGTGCGTCACCCTCGCCGCCGGCGCCGTCCCGCCCGTGGTCGCGCCAATGGCGGTTTCGTCCACCGAAACCTCTTATGTGGCCAAGCCCAAGCCGACCAAAAAGCGCCGTCACAAAACCTGAGCCCTCGGGCGTTGCACCCGGGCGGCTAAGCGTGTAATTAGCCGCCCCTATTCATCCGACCAACGCCGCGCGTGAATGCGCGGCGTTTCGTTTCGAGAGCATGGCCATGGCCGAAATCGTCCTGAACGTCGAACTCCGCGAAAACACCGGCACGGGGGGCGCCCGCGCGGCCCGCCGCGACGGCAAAGTCCCGGGCATCCTCTACGGCGGAACGCTCGGCCCGGTGCCAGTGGCCGTGCGCGCCAACGAATTCCGCAAGGCGCTGCACTCGGGCAAGCTGCTGGGCCACGTGGTGACCCTGAAGCACGAAGGCGCGGCCCAGTCAGTCATCGCCAAGGCCATCCAGTTTCATCCGGTCACCGACGAGGCGACCCACTTCGACCTTTACCGGGTCGACGAGCATCAGCTGATCAAGATCTCCGTGCCGGTGCACTTCACCAACCACGAAGCCTCCCCCGGCCTGAAGCGTGGCGGCGCCCTGAACGTGGCGCTGCACGAGATCGAACTGATGGTGCCTGCCGACTCGATCCCGGAGGAACTGGTCATCGACCTGACCGGCCTGGAAATCGGCGATACCGTCCGCGCCTCCGATGTGACCCTGCCCAAGGGCGCCTCCGTCAGCTCGCACGACCGCAACCTGACGGTCGCCTCCGTCGCCACCTCCTCGGCGATGAAGTCGCTGACCGGCGACGAGGCTGCGGCCGAACCGGCGGCGTAAGATTTTTCGCTCCTCCCCCGTTTACGGGGGAGGTGTCGCGAGCGTAGCGACGTGACGGAGGGGCAAGTGGAGGCCGCTGACTTGCCCCCTCCGTCCCCTCGCATTGCTCGGGGGCACCTCCCCCATAAATGGGGGAGGAGCTAAGCGCCCGAACTCCGGGGACCTGGCATGCTGATCCTCGTCGGCCTCGGCAATCCCGGGGCGAAATACGCCCACAACCGCCACAACATCGGCTTCCTGGCCCTGAGGGCCATCGCCCAGCGCTGGCGATTCGGCCCCGAGCGGACCAAGTTCAACGCTTTGATCTCGGAAGGCGCCGTCGAGACCCCCGGCGGCCCGGTCAAGGCCCTGCTGGTCAAGCCGCAGACCTACTACAACGAGAGCGGCCGCGCCGTGGCCGAGGCGATGAAGTTCTACAAGCTCACCCCCGCCGACGTGGTGGTGTTCTACGACGAGATCGACCTCGCCCCGGGGCGTTTCCGCATGAAGACCGGCGGCGGCGCCGCGGGCAACAACGGCATCCGCTCGGTCACCGCCCAGATCGGGCCCGATTTTCGCCGCGCGCGCATGGGAACCGGTCATCCGGGGCACAAGGACAAGGTCATGGGCCATGTCCTGTCGGACTTTCACAAGGTCGAACGCGATTGGGTCAACGCCCTGTGCAACGCCTGCGCCGACGCCCTGCCGATCCTGGCGGCGGGGGAGGACGAGCGCTATCAGGCCGAGGTGATGCGGCTGGCGCCCGCCGAAAAGTCGGATCCACGGCAGAGCGCCCGCGACGGCCCGCTCAACTGAGATTGACGCACCGCGACACCATGTGGGATAGGCGCGGACCCAACACACGAGCTGGTTGATGCTTCCCGTCTTCGGTCTGTCCCTGATCTTTTCGCTGCTGATGTGCGTGCACGTGGTGCGCTCCGGCCGCGAGATCTATTGGATCTTCATCATCCTGATCGCCCAGCCCTTCGGCGCGCTGGTCTACGCCTTCGCCATCGTGCTGCCGGAGCTGCTGGGCGGGACCACGGCGCGGCGGGTGGCCAGCGTCACCCGCGACACCCTCGATCCCACCCGTGACTATCGCCAGGCCCGGGCCGCCTACGACGACAGCCCCACCGTCGCCAACGCCATCCGCCTGGGCCAGGCCTCCGCCGGCATGGGCCGGCACGAGGACGCCGAACGGCTGTTCCGCGAGGCCGCGCAAGGGGTTCACGCCGAGGATCCCACCCTGCTGCTCGGCCACGCCAACGCCCTGATTGAGCTGGGCCGCTACGGCGAGGCCCTGGAGGACCTGGATCGGCTGGGCAAGGACAAGGCCCAGGGCCGCACCCCCCAGGCCGCCCTGGCCCTGGGACGGGCCTACGAGGGCCTTGGCCGCTTCACCGAGGCCGACACCGCCTACGACTGGGCCGCGGGCCGCCTGCCCGGTCTGGAGGCCCCGGCGCGCTACGCCGCCTTCCTGGCCCGCACCGGCAAGCTGGACGAGGCCCGGGCCCACCTGGCGGAGATCGACCGCCGCGTCGCCCGCGCCGACCCGGTGTTCCGCAAGGAAGGCCGCCAGTGGCGGGATCTGGCCGCGGCGGCGATCGCGGCGCAGGGGTAGCGGGCGGGTTAGCCCCTGTGGCCATTGCCGCGGACCGACGCCCCTCAGTCGGCTTCGCCGACAGCTCCCCGCACGCGGGGAGCACTCAAGATTTCTGAGTCCTCCCCGCGTGCGGAGAGGTGGACCCGAGCGGAGCGAGGGGACGGAGGGGAATGCGGGCCAGCGCATCGTCAATCGGTCCTCAGGTCCCCCCCTCTGTTTTCATTGCGCGCCGGTCCGTGCTAGGTCGCGCCCTTCCTGAAACCTGACGCTCCCGAGACCCCATGGCCCTCAAAGTCGCCATCGTCGGCCTGCCCAATGTCGGCAAGTCGACCCTGTTCAACGCCCTGACCCAGACGGCGCAGGCCCAGGCGGCCAACTATCCGTTCTGCACCATCGAGCCAAACGTCGGTGACGTGGCGGTGCCTGAGCCGCGGCTGGCGGAGCTGGCGCGGATCGGCGGGTCCAAGGAGATCATCCCGGCGCGGATCAACTTCGTCGACGTGGCCGGCCTCGTGCGCGGCGCCTCCAAGGGCGAGGGCCTGGGCAACCAGTTCCTGGCCACCATCCGCGACTGCGACGCCGTCGCCTTCGTCGCCCGCTGCTTCGTCGACGACGACATCACCCACGTGGAAGGCCGCATCGACCCGATCTCCGACCTGGAGATCATCGAGACCGAGCTGATGCTGGCCGACCTGGAAAGCCTGGAGCGGCGCACCAATTCCCTCGAGAAGCGCGCCAAGGGCGGCGACAAGGAGAGCGCCAACACCCTGCGCCTGGTGAAGCTGGCCCTGGAGCAGCTGAACGCCGGCCATCCCGCCCGCGCCGCCGACATCGGCCCGGACGACGAGAAGGCCTGGCGGATGCTGCAGCTGCTGACCTCCAAGCCCACCCTCTATGTCTGCAATGTCGAGGAGGACGCGGCCGAGGACGGCAACGCCCTGTCGGCCCTGGTCGCCGAACGCGCCGCCCGGGACCGGGCCAACTGCGTGGTGATCTCCGCCAAAATCGAGAGCGAGATCGCCCTGCTCGATCCCGAGGAGCGGGCCGAGTTCCTGGAGACCCTCGGCCTGCACGAGCCGGGCCTGAACCGGCTGATCCGCGAGGCCTACAAGCTTCTCGGCCTGCAGACCTATTTCACCGTCGGCCCCAAGGAGACCCGGGCCTGGACGATCCCCGTCGGCGCCACGGGCCCACAGGCGGCGGGGGTGATCCACACCGACTTCGAGAAGGGCTACATCCGCGCCCAGACCATCGCCTACGAGGACTACATCCGCCTGGGCGGCGAGGCGGGAGCCCGGGACGCCGGCAAGCTGCGCGCCGAGGGCAAGGACTATGTGGTCCACGACGGGGACGTGATGAACTTCCTGTTCAACGGCTGATCCCCCCTCGCCATGCGCGCGCGGGGGCTGGGGTGCATTCACCCCCCTCCCCGTCATCGCCGGGCTTGTCCCGGCGACAAGGGATCACGGGACAGGCCGTAGTGTCCCGATTGCCCGCCAGGGACTCCCTCGCAGCGGCGGAACCGGGGACGTGCCTCCTCCGCCCGTGTTCCCTCGTGGCCGGGACAAGCCCGGCCATGACGGAATAGGGATTGGGCCTGCCAATTTCGACTTGGCTGCCGCCCGCGACTATGGCTTCAGCTAGGAAACCGAACATCCCAGGGAGCGCCGCGCATGGCCAAGATGATCAAGATTAAGTCCACGGCCGCCGACGGCTTCGAATTCGGCGCCTATCATGCAGAGGCCGAGGGCCAGCGCCGCGGCGGGGTGGTGGTGATCCAGGAGATCTTCGGCATCGACCAGTACGTCCGCGCCGACGTGGAGCGCTGGGCCAAGCTGGGCTTCGAGGCCGTCGCCCCCTCCATGTACGACCGGGGCGCCCCCGGCCTCGACGTCGGCCACGACGACGCCGGCATGGCCATGGCCTTCGCCGCCATGCGCGCGGCCAAGCCCGAGGACGCCCTGGCGGACCTGGCCGCCTGCATCGCCTTCCTGAAGCCCCGCGGGCCGGTGTTCATGGTCGGCTACTGCTACGGCGGGGCGATGACCTGGCAGGCGGCGGGGCGGCTGGAAGGCCTGTCGGCGGCGTCCAGCTACTACGGCGGCGGCGTCGCCGGGGCGGCGGATCTGACCCCCAAATGCCCGATCATCTGCCACTTCGGCCGCAAGGACGGCCACATCCCGGCCGGCGAGACCAAGGCCAAGATCAACGCCGCCCAGCCCAGTGTGCCCGTCTACATCTACGAGCACTCCGGCCACGGGTTCAACAACGACGGCCGGCCGGACTCCGACCCCGGCGACGCCGCCCTGGCGCGCAAGCGGACCCTGGAGCTGTTCGAACAGAACGGCGCCAGGTAATGGCGGCCAGCGGCGCGGTCCTGCGGCTCACCAGCGCCGCCGACGGGTTTTCCTTCGGCGCCTACCACGCGCCGCCGGGAAACGCCCGCCAGGGCGGGCTGGTGCTGATCCAGGAGATCTTCGGGGTCACCGACCACATCCGCGAACTCGCCGACGGCTATGCCGAGGCGGGCTATGAGGTGATTGCGCCGTCCCTCTACGACCGGCTCGAGCCGGGGTTCGAGGCCGACTACGGCGCCGAGAGCGTCGCCAAGGGCGCCGGGTATTCGCAGGCCACGCCCTGGGATCAGGTTCAGGGGGACCTGCAGGCCACCATCGACGCCCTCGCCGGCCCGGTGTTTGTCGCCGGCTACTGCTGGGGCGGAACCGCGGCCTGGCTGGCGGCCTGCCGCTGTGATCGGGTGGCGGCGGCGTCCTGCTACTACGGCCGCCGCATTCCCGAGTTGCTGGCCGAGACGCCCCGCTGCCCGACCATCCTGCATTTCGGCAAGAAGGACGCCTCGATCCCGCAGCAGACCGTTGAGGCGATCGGGGCGGCCCATCCCGACCTGCCGATCTACCTCTACGACGCCGGCCACGGGTTCAATTCAGATCGCCGCGCCGACTACGACGCCGACAGCGCCCGCCTGGCCCGCCTGCGCACCCTGCAGCTGTTCCAGCGGTCCAGCGGGGTGCGGGCGGAGCATTGAGGCCTGAGGTTCGGCAAGAGTTTCGGTGACAGTTTACTTAACGCGTTCCACGACTTGCGCGGCGGTGCCGGGCGGTCCGCGAGTTAGGTAAACTGTCACCGAAACTCACCCCCCGAAACTCACCCCGCCGCCCAATGAAAAAGGCCGGGGCTTTCACCCCGGCCTTTCCAATCTTGCAGACAGCTTGGTCAGGCGGTCAGTGACCGACCTTGCGCCAGATCATCCGGTAGCTGGCGTAGAGCACGCCGGCGAACAGCAGCAGGTAGATCATCACCGCAAGGCCCATTTCCTTGCGCTCGTCGGCATGGGGTTCGGCCGCCCAGGCCAGGAAGGCCACCACGTCCTTGGCCTCCTGATCGGGGGTCGCCTTGACGCCGTCGTCATAGGTGACGCGATCCTGGGTCAGCTGCAGGGGCATGCCGATAGTGCCGCCCGGGGGCACCTTGTCCGCCGGCCCAGTCCAGGTGGCGGTCAGATCGCCAGGGAAATAGGGGTTGTACGACTTGCCGGCGGCCACATTCAGCCCTACCGGCGCCGGCGCATACCCGGTCAGGAGCGAATAGACGTACCGCTCGCCGTCTTCCCGCGCCTTGATGATCAAGGTGAGGTCGGGGGGCAGGCCCCCGCCGTTGGCGGCGCGGGCGGCCTCGTCGTTGGCGAAGGGGGAGACGAACCGGTCGGCGGGGGTCGCCGGCCGCTTGATCGCATCGCCCGTATCGGAATCGATGTCCCCGACCTGGAAGTCCTTGGCGATCGCCTTCACCACCGGATTGTCGCCGGGGTTCTTCTTGTACTTCGGAGCGAAGAACGGACCGCCCGGCTGGCCGAGGTTGCGGTACGACATCAGCTTCATCGCGTGACAGGCCGAGCAGACGTCGTGATAGACCTTGTAGCCCCGCTGGAGCTGCTCCTGGTCGAAGCGGCCGAGGGGCCCTTCGAAGCTCCAGTGGGCCTCCCTCAGTTGCTTCTGCGTGGTCGCAGCGGCGGCGGGCTGGGCCGCCGCGCCGGCGAGCCCAAGAACCGCCGCGATAACGAGCGCTTTGCGCAGCATCAGGCTCAACCCTTCTTTTCGGTCGCGGCCGCGCCGGCTGGCAGCACCGGCGAGGAGATGGAGTCAGGCGTCGGGAGCGGCTTTTCCAGCATGCCGAGGATCGGCATGACCCCGACCATGTAGGCGAAGTAGCAGAAGGTGAAGACGCGGGAGAGCCAGACGTAGCTGTTCAGCTTGGCGTCGCCGAGCTCGAAGGTGGCGAGACCCTTGATCACCTGATCGTCCGGCTCGTGGGCGCCGCAGAAGCCCAGGATCACGCAGGTGATCAGGAACAGCACGAAGAACACCCGCGCCGTCGGCCGGTAGCGCATCGACTTGGTCTTGGCCGTGTCCAGCCAGGGCAGGACGAACAGCACGGCGATGGCCGCGAACATGGCCAGCACGCCGATCAGCTTGTTCGGCACCGCCCGGAGGATGGCGTAGAACGGCAGCAGGTACCATTCCGGCACGATGTGCTGCGGCGTCACCAGCGGATTGGCCGGGATGTAGTTGTCCGCGTGACCCAGGCCGTCCGGGTTGAAGAACACGAAGGCGGCGAAGAGGATCACGAAGACCGCGATCGCGAAGCCGTCCTTGACCGTATAATAGGGGTGGAACGGCAGGGTGTCGGCCTTGGACTTCACCTCAATGCCGGTGGGATTGTTGTTCCCCGGCACGTGCAGCGCCCAGACGTGCAGCACCACCACCCCGAAGATCATGAACGGCAGCAGGTAGTGCAGCGAGAAGAAGCGGTTGAGGGTCGGATCGTCGATGGCGAAACCGCCGAGCAACCAGGTGTGGATCGGATCGCCCACCAGCGGCAGGGCGCCGAGGATGTTGGTGATCACCGTCGCGCCCCAGAAGCTCATCTGACCCCAGGGCAGGACGTAGCCCATGAAGGCCGTGATCACCATCAGCAGGTAGATCACCACGCCGAGGATCCACAGCACCTCGCGCGGCGCCTTGTAGGAGCCGTAGTAGATGCCCCGGAACATGTGGATGTAGACCGCCAGGAAGAACATCGACGCGCCGTTGGCGTGGATGAAGCGGATCAGCCAGCCGTACTTCACGTCGCGCATCATGTGCTCGACGCTGTTGAAGGCGTTGGCGGCGTTGGCGTCGTAGTGCATGGCCAGCACGACGCCGGTGACGATCTGGGTCACCAGGCAGAAGGCGAGGATGCCGCCGAAGGTCCACCAGTAGTTCAGGTTCTTCGGCGTCGGGAAGTCCATCAGATCCGCGCCGAAGCGGATGATGGGCAGGCGGGTGTCGAGCCAGCGCTCGATCCCCGTCTTCGGCTCGTAGGTCGAATGTCCACTCATCTGGATGTCAGCCGATCTTGACCTTGGTGTCAGTGAGGAAGGCGTAGTCCGGAACCGCGAGGTTCTTCGGAGCCGGGCCTTTGCGGATGCGTCCCGAGGTGTCGTACTGCGACCCGTGGCAGGGGCAGAACCAGCCGCCGTAGTCGCCGCCGCCGAAGTTGGGCACGCAGCCCAGGTGGGTGCAGACGCCGACCACGATCAGCCACTGGGCCTTGCCGGGCTTGTGCCGGGAGGCGTCCGTGGCCGGATCGCGCAGCTCCTTGTGGTCGTCGGCGACCGCTTCGTTGATTTCCTTGGCCGTGCGGTAGCGCACGAACACCGGCTGGCTGCGCCATTTGACCACGACCTGCTGGCCCTCGGTGACCTTGGTCAGGTCGAACTCGATGGACGAGAGGGCGAGGGTGTCGTCGGAGGGGTTCATCTGGTCGATCAGCGGCCAGGCCACCGCGGCCACGCCCCCGATCGCCGCCGCGGTCGCGGCGATGTGAATGAAATCCCGACGGCTGGGATCGTCCCCGGGCGGGGCGCCATGCCCGTCGGTATTGGTCGTTGCCACGGCGTCGGCCACCTCAACTCACCCTTCGATTCGCCGCGACGCAAACAATCCACGTCGCACGGCTACGGTCTCGACCTTTCGCAGGTCGCCTGCAACAAGACAACTGGCCGGAATCAAAGGGAAAGCGCGCCGCGAATCTCGCAGCCCGATCATCCCCCCGCGAGTCAGCCATCCCCGCCAGCGTCTTGCAGTGGTTCGCTTAGAATGCGCCTCGCCCTTTTTCAACCGGACATTCCGCAAAACATTGGCGCGGCCATCCGTCTGACCGCCTGTTTGCACGTTGCTCTCGAAATCATCGAGCCCTGCGCGTTTCCGTTGTCCGACCGGGCGGTCCGCCGGGTGGCCATGGATTACGGCGATTTGGCGCGGGTGATCCGTCGTCCGTCGTGGACGGATTTTCTGGCCGCCCCCGAACGGGCGGACGGTCGCCTGCTGCTTTTCACCACCGCCGCGCCGACCCCCTTCCTGGACTTCACCTTCGCGGCCGGCGACACCCTGCTGTTCGGATCGGAGAGCGCCGGCGCGCCGCCGTACGTTCACGACGCCGCCGACGCGCGGCTGGTGATTCCCATCGCCCCTCCTGCCCGCTCGCTGAACCTAGTCA
Organism: Caulobacteraceae bacterium; assembly: GCA_003165275.1. Classification (GTDB taxonomy): domain Bacteria; phylum Pseudomonadota; class Alphaproteobacteria; order Caulobacterales; family Caulobacteraceae; genus Poindextera. Next base: position 75,681 of record PLSW01000077.1, on the reverse strand, counting down.
CCGCGGCCACCCTGGCCCTTGGGGAGGGCCTGCGGCAGACGAAGGGGTTTCCAGCGGGCGGCGGGGCGGGTTAGGAGGCCTGCATGACCCAGATCCCCGCCGCCACCGTAGATCCGATCATCGAAGAGCGCCGCACCCGCGCCCGGGCCTGGTTCGAATCTCTGCGCGACCGGATCTTCGCGGCGATGGAGGCGCTGGAGGACACGGCGTCCGCGGACCTCTATCCCGGCGAGCCCGGCCGCTTCGAGCGCCGGCCCTGGACCCGCGAGACCGGCTCCGGCGGCGGGGTGGGCGGCTTCCTGCATGGGCGGCTGTTCGAGAAGGCCGGGGTGCACACCTCCTCCGCCAACGGCCGCTTCAGCCCGGAGATGGCCGCCACCATGCCCGGCGGTGACAAGGACCCGAACTACGTCTCCACCAGCATCAGCCTGATCGTGCACCCCCGCTCCCCCCGGGTGCCGGCGGTGCATATGAACACCCGCTTCCTGTCGACGGCGGAGAGCTGGTTCGGCGGCGGCGCCGACCTGACCCCGGTGCTGGACGAACAGCGCCGCCAGGACGCCCCGGACGCGGCGCTGTTCCACGCCGCCCTCAAGCAGGCCTGCGACGCCCACGACCCGGCCTGGCATGCGAAATACAAGGCCTGGTGCGACGAGTATTTCTTCCTGCCGCATCGGAACGAGCCCCGCGGCGTCGGCGGCATCTTCTACGACCGGCACAACAGCGGGGACTTCGAAAAGGACTTCGCCTTCACCCGCGATGTCGGCGAGGCCTTCCTGGAGGTCTATCCGCGGATCGTGCGCCAGCGGATGGCCGAGCCCTGGACCGAGGCCGAGCACGAGGAGCAACTGGTGCGCCGGGGCCGCTACGTGGAATTCAACCTGCTCTACGACCGCGGCACCATGTTCGGGCTGAAGACCGCCGGCAACATCGAGACCATCCTGAGCTCCATGCCGCCGATGGTGCGCTGGCCCTAGGGGCGCTCAGGCGGATGCGAGCCGCCCCCGGAGGTATGGAATGAGGGCGAAGGCGACCTGGGAGGCCAGGCCGATCTCGCCGGCCGGGGTTGCGTAATTATGCAGGGCGGTCAGCGGGTCCCGGGCGAATAGCACCATCCCGACCGCGAACTCCGTCGCCATCAGCAGGGCGAAGGCGGTCGCGCCCATGGCGATCCGCGGCCCCGCCGCGGCCTCGACCGGAATAAGGTCCAGACACCAGCCACAGGCGATCCAGCTGACCGCCAGCATGATCGGCGCCTCGATACTCACCGCTGAGACCTCGCCGATCATCGGCGCCACGGCCAACGTGCGCAGCGCCCCCAAGGCGAAGCCGACGCAGAAGACGACGCCGAAGTAGGCGAAGGCGGCGGCGAGCAGGGCGGAAAGGCGCCTGCGGTCCAGAATCCGAGCCCGCGGGAGATCCGCCACGGCTCAGCCGAGCTCGAGCGGCCGCAGCCAGTCACCCAGGGCGTGATCGGGGGTCTTGCTGAGATCCTTAGCCAGGGTGCGCACCACCCGGGCGCGGGCGCCGGCGGAGAGGTGCTCGCTGATCGCCGCCAGGGTCCGGGCGGGGGCGACGACGGCGAAGCGGTCGTCGTGGTCGGCGCGGGCCTCGTCGTTGATCGAGTCGGCCACCTGGCGGGCGAAGGCGGCGTGTTCCTGGTCGATGTGGGCGTTGTCATGGCCGCCGGCGCCGTGGGCGTGGGCCTTCAGCGGGTGGGCCTTGAGTTCATGGACGGTGATGAAGTCGTTGGCGTCCTCGGCGCGCTTCACCCAGCGGGCGTGGGCGCTGTCGGCGACGATGAACTGGATCCGCAGGGGCTTGGTCATAGGGCGCTTCCTTCCGCTGGGCGGCGCCGAGAGTCCTGGCGCCCGCCCCATTCAACCAAACTCTAGGAAGCCGCCGCCGGCCGCACCTTGAGGGGGATCAACCCGTCGGCTGATCCCTAGAAGGCCTCCGCCGGCAAGGCCATGGTCGCGGCCGCGCCGGTCTTCAGCTTGGCCAGATGCGCGCCGGTGTCGGGCAACAGCCGTTCCAGGAAATAGCGGCCGGTGGCCAGCTTGTTGGCGTAATAGGGATCGGTGTCGCCGGCGGCGATGCGCTTGGCGGACGCCTCGGCGATCAGCGCCCACATGTAGGCGAGCCCCGTGAGCCCGAAGAGGTGCAGGTAGTCGGTGGAGGCCGCCCCGGCGTTTTCCGGGTTCTGCAGGCCGTTCTGCATCAGCCACAGGGTGGCCTCCTGCAGCTGCGCCTTGGCCGAGGTCAGGCCGGCGATGAAGGGCGCCAGGGTCTTGTCGTCCTCGTGCTCGGCCACATAGGCGTCGATCTCGGCGAAGAAGCTCATCACCGCCCGCCCGCCGTTGGCCGCCAGCTTGCGGCCCACAAGGTCCAGGGCCTGGATCCCGTTGGTCCCCTCGTAGATCAGGGTGATGCGCACGTCGCGCAGGTACTGGCTGGCCGGGAAGTGCTCGGTGAAGCCGGATCCCCCGTGCACCTGCATGGCGTCGGAGCAGATCTTGAAGCCCTTGTCGGTGAAGAAGGCTTTCAGCACCGGGGTCATCAGCCCCATGTAGTCGCTCGACCGCTCCCGCGTGGCGGCGTCGGGGCTGGCGTGCATCAGGTCCCCGTGCAGGCCGGTCCACAGCAGGAAGGCGCGGCCGCCCTCCAGCACCGCCTTGGAATCCATCAGCATGCGCCGCACGTCCGGATGGACGATGATCGGGTCCGCCGGCCCCTCGGGGTTCTTCGGCCCGCTGAGGGAGCGGCCCTGGAGCCGGTCCTTGGCGAAGGCGACGGCGGCCTGGTAGGCGGCCTCGCCCTGGGAAAGGCCCTGCAGGCCGACGCCGAGGCGGGCCTCGTTCATCATCACGAACATGACGCGCAGGCCGGCGTTGGCCTCGCCGATCAGCCAGCCCTTGGCCTCGTCATAGGCCATGACGCAGGTGGCGTTGCCGTGGATGCCCATCTTTTCTTCGATGCCGGTGCAGGCGACGCCGGTGTTGCGGTCCCCCACGCCCCCGTCCGCCGTCGGCAGGAACTTCGGTACGATGAAGAGGGAGATGCCGCGGGTGCCGGCGGGGGCGCCCTCGATCCGGGCGAGGACCAGATGGACGATGTTCTCGGCCATGTCGTGTTCGCCGCCGGAGATCCAGATCTTCTGGCCGCTGATCCGATAGGTCCCGTCCGCCTGCGGGACCGCCTTGGTGCGCAGAAGGCCCAGGTCCGTGCCGCAGTGCGGCTCGGTCAGGTTCATGGTGCCGCCCCACTGGCCGGTGGCCAGCTTGGGCAGGTAGAGGGTCTTCTGCTCGGGGGTTCCGGCCTCCAGGATCGCCGAATAGGCGCCGTGGGTCAGGCCGGGATACATGGAGAAGGCCATGTTGGCCGAGGACGACATCTCGCTGTAGGCGAGGCTGAGCACCCGCGGCAGGCCCTGGCCGCCGAATTCCGGCTCCGCGCCCAGGGCCGGCCAGCCGGCCTCGACCATGGCCGCGTAGGCTTCCTTGAAGCCCTTCGGCGTCCTGACGGTGTTGTCGGGGGACCAGACGCAGCCCTCCTGGTCGCCGGCGTGGTTGATCGGCGCCAGCACCTCCTCGCAGAATTTCGCCCCCTCGGTCAGCACCGCCTCGACCAGGTCGAGGGAGGCGTCAGCGAAGCCGGGAAGGTTGGCGTAGCTGTCGAGATGCAGCACGTCGCGCAGGATGAACATCTGATCGCGAACCGGCGCCTGGTAGCTCATGGTGTTCCGCCCTTCCAAGGTTTGAGTTCGAAATAGCCTGGTTACGCAACAATAACAGCGCTCATCCCCGCGAATGCGGGGATCCAGGAGACCGGACGCCGGCCGGCGACAATCCCCTGGATCCCCGCATTCGCGGGGATGAGCGCGGAATAATTTCGCGCGGCGCTCTCAACAAGGCCTAAAGCCCGGCAGGCGCAGCTACTTGGCCATCTCGTGAACGCCGTCGAGGCGCGCGCGCAGCACGGAATCATAGTCCGCCGCCTGGGGCAGCAGGTCCGGCCGCACCTGGGAGAGCTGGTTTTCGAAGTGGGTGCAGGCGCCGCGGAGCAGATCGATGGCGTGCTCCACGTCCTCGCGCTGGGCCTCGAAGGCGACGATGCGTTCGCGGAACTTCTTCAGGGACTTGGCCATCTGCGTCGCGCCGCCGTCGTCGATCTTGTAGAGGTCGAGGATCTCGCGGATCTCCGACAGGCTGAGCCCGACGCGCTTGCCGCGCAGGATCAGGATCAGCCGGGCCCGGTCGCGATGGTTGTAGACCCGGTTCAGGCCCTCCCGCGCCGGGGACAGCAGACCCTTGTCTTCATAGAACCGCAGGGCGCGGGGGGTGACTTTGAATTCAACGCAAAGCTGACGAATGGTGAAGGTGCGCTCGGGGCGCCGCAGTTCCAGCGACATGGCTGTAGTCTCCTCTTATGAGGAAACGGTAGCATGGTTTACGCGAACGTCAACGTAAACTAAACGCTGACAACCTATCGTGATTTATACGCCCCTCCCGCTGGGGAAGGAAGAGCTCACGCCGCCAGGTCGTCCCCGGCCAGCGCCCGCTCGATCAGGGCGATGGTGCGGTCCAGGCCGAAGATGGCCGCGAAGGAGCCGAAGCGCGGCCCCTGGCTCTGGCCGAGCAGCACTTCATAGAGGGCGGTGAACCAGGCGCGCAGCGGCTCGAAACCGGCTTCCTTGCCGGCGGCGTAGACCTCGTTCTGGATCGCCTCGGCGTCCTGGCAGCCCGCCGGTAGGGCGCGGAAGCGGGCGGCTAGGTCCGCCATCGCCCCCCGCTCGCGCGCGTCCGGCGCGCGGAAGCGCTTATTGGGTCGGACGAAATCCTCATAGTAGTGGATCGCGTAGTCGCAGAGCCGGTCCAGCAGGGCCTCGGTCTGCGGGCTCGCCCCCGGCAGGTAGCGGCTGAGGAAGCCCCAGAGGATCGCCTTATCGGAGGCGTTGGCCGCCGACACCAGGTTCAGCAGCAGGCTGAACGACACCGGGGAGCCCTTGGCCGGAACGGCGCCGCCGTGGACGCTCCAGGCGGGGTTATCCAGCGGGTTGGGCGCGTTCGCCCCCTCCGCCGGCGGACGGTTGTAGGCGTCCAGCTGCTGCAGATATTCGTCCGTCGCCTTTGGGATCACGTCGAAATAGAGCCGCTTGGCCGACTTGGGCGACTGGAAGAGGTAGTAGCCGAGGCTCTCCGGCGTGCCGTAGCGCAGCCAGTCCTGCATGGTCAGGCCGTTGCCCTTGGACTTGGAGATCTTCTGGTTGTTCTCGTCCATGAACAGCTCGTAGTGGAAGCCGTCTGGGGGCTCGCCGCCCAGGACCTTGCACACCCGGTTCGACACCCGCACCGAGTCGACCAGATCCTTGCCCGACATCTCGTAGTCGACCTCCAGGGCCGTCCAGCGCGCCGCCCAGTCGGGCCGCCACTGCAGCTTCACGTGGCCGCCGGTGACCGGGACCTCGGTCAGGGTTCCGTCCTCGTCCGCGAAGACGATCGTCCCGCGATCGAGGTGACGTTCAAGGGTCGGGACCTGCAGCACCCGACCGCTCTTGGGACTGATCGGCAGGAAGGGCGAATAGGTCGCCCGCCGCTCGTCCCCCAGGGTCGGCAGCATGATCGCCTGGACCGCGTCGAACCGCTCCAGGATGCGCAGCAGCACCGCGTCCAGGCCGCCGGCCTTGTAGAAGGCGGTGGAGGACAGGAACTCGTAGTCGAAGCCGAAGCCGTCGAGGAAGGCGCGCAGGCGGGCGTTGTTGTGGTCCCCGAAGCTCGGGTGCTCGCCGAAGGGGTCACGGACGCTGGTGACCGGCTTGTCGCGATCCTCCTCGAGCATGGCGCGATTGGGCACGTTGTCCGGAATCTTGCGAAATCCGTCCATGTCGTCCGAGACGACGATCAGCCGGGTGGGTATCGCGTCCCCGGTGAGGGTGCGGAAGGCGTTGCGCACCATGGTCGGCCGGGCCACCTCGCCGAAGGTGCCCAGGTGCGGCAGGCCAGACGCGCCATAGCCGCACTGGAAGACCACCGGCCGGGCGAGGGCGGGCAGGCTGGTCAGGGCCTCGTCGAACTTTCCCGCCGCCAGGAGTGTGGCCGCCAAGTCACGCTCGGCGTCATCGTTCAGTCGCAATCGCAGGTGCCGGGCGAGCAGGCCGCGGGCCTGCTCGAAGGGCCAGGCGCGGGCCTCGCGGGCCAGGGGGGCAAGTCCTTGATACATGAGGCGCGGGTATAGGCGCCCCCGCCCCGGCGTCAATGTCGCAATATCCCGGGAACCAACGCGCCTCCCAGGTGTTGTCGCAGGGATTGGATGGCTTAGCTTTGCATGCGCCCGGGGTTGCCTCAGCCTGAGCGCCGCCGGGCTGACGATCCGATCGGCGGAGGCCTCGGCTCCTTGCCGACGCGTTGTTCTCCCCACAGGAGAACAGGGGCGACTATGTTGAACGCCGGGGGGATTAATGTATAGCTTCCGGCTGTGCTATTGTGGCCTTTGGGGAATTGCCCTGGGTGTGTCCTTGCCGACACTTCCAGGGGCCCAAGGGCTTGGTATAACCGCGTTGGTCGAAAATCGGCCGCGGCACAGGGCAAGAGAGAGGGCTCTTGATATGAAATTCAAACTTTTAGGGGGGGTGGCCCTGGCCGCCGTCTTTATGGCTACCGGCGCATCCGCGCAGGAGCCGGGCTGGTACGGCGCCATCGACATCGGCGCCCACAAGCCCGTTAACCAGACGTTCGCGGACTCGGCGACGCCGCCGGATACGGGCAGCATCTCGGGCAAGACCGATTGGGTGGGCTTCGCCCGCGTCGGCTATCAGTTTGACCCGCACTGGCGCGTCGAACTCGAAGGCGGCTATCGCCCCGGCAAGTATGACGGGGCCTCCGGCCACGCCAACGTCGACACCGTGATGGCCAACATCCTGTACGATATCGGCGATCCCGCCTGGCAAGTGCGTCCGTTCCTGGGCGTCGGCGCCGGCGTCGGCATCGCGGACGTCAAGGAAAACCTCGGCGGCACCCCGGCGTACATCAAGAGCTCCGGCGACACCGCCTTCGCCTACCAGGGCATCGCCGGCCTCAGCTGGGCGGCGACCCATCGCTGGAACGTCGACCTGACCTATCGCTACCTCGAGACCAGCAAGGTCGACCTGGAGTCCTCCAACACCGCCATCAATCCGATCCACGCCGGCAAATATGCGGACAACTCGCTGACGCTGGGCCTGCGGTATTCGTTCGCGGCTCCGCCGCCCCCTCCGCCGCCTCCGCCGCCGCCTCCGCCGCCTCCGCCCCCGCCGCCTCCCCCGCCGCCGCCTCCGCCGCCTCCGGCGTTCGTGGCCAAGGATTTCGTGGTCTACTTCCCCTTCGATCAGTTCATCCTGACGCCGGAAGCCCAGACCGTGGTCCAAGCGGCGGCGCAGTACGCCAATGACGGCCATGCCACCCGCATCGTCGTCGTCGGCCACACCGACACCTCGGGCGGCGTTGCATACAACCTGCGTCTCTCCGAGCGCCGTGCGAAGGCCGTGGCCGACGCCATGGTTGGCCTCAGCGTGCCGGCCAGCGTGATGAACGTCGACTGGAAGGGTAAGACCGACCTCGCCGTTCCCACCGCCGACGGCGTGAAGGAACCGCTGAACCGTCGCTCGACGATCTCGATCAACTTCTGATCCCGATCTAGGCGACCAGACTGCAGACCAGGGGAGCCCGGCCGAAAGGCCGGGCTCCTTTTGTTTGGGCCCGACCCGCTTGGGCCGCGGCCGTGCGACGAGCGGATTTTCTTGCCTGGCGGACGTTTTGCCCGGACTGTTGCTTTTCGGCGCCCCTCCGGGCGTGGGCCCATACCTTGGGGGCCGCCACGGCCCCGCCACTAGACCTTGGCGACCGGCGCGGGCTTTTTCGGCAACAGGCGCCGCGATTCAGATCGAAGCAGGGCCATGTCACAATTGCGTTAAGATTGTGTCTTTTTTCCATTAAACTCGACCGGTACAGCCTCCCAAGGCGCGCGTCGAAGGTCCGGGATGTCCGGGGGGCGGCGCGCAAAGGGGACTAATCAATGACTCACAAAACGTCACGCGTGGCGCGATCACTGCGCCTGCACATCATGTTGCCGGCCCTCGCCGGCAGCCTGTTCGCCTATTCCGCGGCCATGGCCCAGTCGACCGGTTCGCAGGTCGAACAGGGCGAAATCGTCGTCACCGGCGCCCGCGTCCAGTCGACCGGCGGCCTGGCCGTGGTCACCCACGAGGCCAAGGACCAGTTCAGCCTCAACCAGACCTTCCTCCAGACCCAGGTCAGCACCCAGAACTTCGCCCAGGCGATCAACCTGCTGCCAGGGGTGAGCTACTCCAACGAAGACCCCACCGGCGCCTCGCCCGGCGACTTCCGCATGCAGGGCTTCGACGGCGCCCACGTGTCGTTCACCATCGACGGCATCCCGCTGAACGACACCGGCAACTACGCCATCTACCCGTCCGAATATGTGCAGAACGGGGTGATCGACCACATCACCGTCAACCTCGGCCAGACCGAAGTCGACAGCCCGACCGCCTCGGCCATCGGCGGCACGGTCAACATCGTCAGCAAGACCCCGTCCGCCACCGCGGGCGCTGTCGCCAGCGTCGGCGGCGGCAGCTACGGCGACGTCAACGCCTATGGCGAACTCGACTCCGGCGCGGTCGGACCCACCGGCGTGCGCTCCTACCTCGCCCTCGGCTATCTCGACTCCGACAAGTACAAGGGCGCCGGCACCCTCAATCGCTGGAACCTCGACGGCAACGTCTACCAGCCCCTGAAGGGCGACGATTTCGTCGGCGTCGCGTTCAGCTACGCCCAGGTCCGCAACTACTTCTACGAGAGCAGCTCGCTCTCGCAGTACGCCGAGTTCGGCCGCGGCATCGACTACAACACCGCCTGGGCGCCCCCGGTAATCTCGTCGGGCGTGGCCAACGCCGTTGGTCCGGCCACCTATCCGACCGCGCCGGGCTTCGAACAGGGCAACGACTCCAACTATTGGAAGCTGCACCCGAACCCCACCGACTTCGGCGACATCCGCGCCCACTCGCGCTTCGACCTGACCCACAACGTCACCCTCACGGTCGATCCCTACTTCTTCTACACCCTGGCCAACGGCGGCGGCGCCACGGCCGTCAGCGAAACCGACAAGCGCCTGATCGGCCAAGGCTCGACGACGGCCAATGCCTGCGGAACGAACGTCGGTGTCGATCTCAATGGGGACGGCGACTGTAAGGACAGCGTGCTCCTCTACTCGCCGAGCAACACCCAGACCCACCGTTACGGGATCAACAGCTCGCTGGTCTGGGACCTGAATCCGCAGAATCGCTTCCAGCTGGCCTACACCTTCGACGACGGTCATCACCGCCAAACCGGCGAGATGACCTATATCGATCAGGCCACGGGCACGCCGGACAACATCTTCGGCGCCAAGCAGGGCTACGGCCCGGCGGTGGTCGGCCTGGACGGCTCGATCCTGCGCAAGCGTGACCGCTTCTCGATCGCCGAGCTGAACCAGGTCTCGGTGAACTACGTCGGCAAGTTCATGGACGACAAGCTGCACGTCAACGTCGGCCTGCGCGACCCCATGTTCACGCGTAACCTCCATCAGTTCTGCTACATGTACAACGGCGGTTCTGAGTACTGTGACACCGGTGGTCAGACGACCGTGGCCGGTACGCTAGTCGGCGAGCCTGCGACTTTGTCGGCCGCTCAGCACGCACTGGACCTGGATAACTCTGGCGTCCAAACTGTAGCCGGCTGTTCGACGCATGGAACGAACACCAATCCTGGCAGCACCGCAGTCGCGCTGACCTGCTTGCTCGGCACGACAGTAAAGTACGGCACGAACGGCGCGCCGAACTTCCGCCTGCCCTTCAAGGCCACCTACCACTTCAGCAAGGTGCTGCCGAACGCCGGCCTCAGCTACGACCTGGACAAGAACGACAGCGTCTACCTGACCTTCGCCGAAGGCTTCTCGGCCCCGAAGACCGATGACCTGTACGTCAGCACGCCCGAGAATGTGCAGCCGGAAACCACCTACACCTACGGCGCCGGCTATCGCTACCAGGCCGCCACCCTGACGGTGTCCAGCAACCTGTTCTTCACCAACTGGCAAAACCACATCGTCACGACCTACGATCCGAACGATCCGACCCTCAGCATCGATCGCAACGTCGGCGCGGTGGACCTCTACGGTCTGGAACTGGAAACCGGATGGAAGGCGACCGACGCCCTGACCCTCTACGGCACGACCACCCTGGAAAAGAGCCAGCTGCTCAGCAACTATGAGACGGCGACCTCGACGGGCGTGGCGGTTCCCGAGCCGGTCAAGGGCAAGGAACTGGTGCTGACGCCGGACATCATGATGACCGGCCGCGCCCAGTATAAGGTCGGCGACTTCACCTTCGGCCTGGACGTGAAGTACGAAGGCCATCGCTACGTCGACGACATCAACTCGCGCGCCGTTTCCGACTATGAGACCGCCGACTTCGACGCGACCTATCACTTCCAGATCAACAACGTTAAGTCGCAGCTGCAACTCAACATCTATAACCTGACCGGCGCGCGCTACTGGGTGCGGTCGACGACCGTCACCAACGCCACGGCGGTGGTCACGCCCTCGGGCACTGTGAACGCCAACTCCTACTACCTCTACCAGGGCGCTCCCACGACGGCCTACATCACCCTGAAGGCCGCGTTCTAACCAGACCGACCAAACCGAAAGTCCGATTGGGGCGGCCTCGCAAGAGGCCGCCCTTTTCTTGTCCCCTGTCCCTCGCTAAGCGTTCCCACATGACCCTTTTCGTTCCCGCCGAATGGTCCCCGCATCGCGCCATGTGGCTCGGCTGGCCGAGCCACCCCGAGCTCTGGGAGGAAAACCTCGAGCCGGCGCGGGCCGAGGTCGCCGCCCTCGCCGCCGCCCTCGCCGGGCCCGGCCAGGAGCGGGTGCGCCTGCTGGTGCACGGGGACGAGGCCGAGGGGGCCGCGCGCGCGCGGCTGGACGGGATCTTCGGCGTGGAGCTCGTGCGGGGCGATTTCGGCGACATCTGGCTGCGGGACACCGGCCCGATCTTCCTGCGCGCCGGCGCCGAGGCCGGCGCGGGGGAACGCGCCGCGGGNNCGCCCCTGGACGTGCATGACTTCGTGCTGGAGGGCGGCGCCCTCGACCACGACGGCTTCGGCGCGGTGCTGACCACCCGCCAGTGCCTGCTCAACCCAAACCGCAATCCGGGCTGGACCGAATCGGACGCCGAGGCGGCCCTGGCGGCGAGCCTCGGCGCGCGCAAGGTGCTGTGGCTGGGCGACGGCCTGATGAACGACCACACGGACGGCCACGTGGACAACCTCGCCCGCTTCGTTGCGCCTGGGGTGGTCGCCTGCCCGGTCGCCTTCGGCCGCGACGATCCGCACGCGGAAATCTACGACGACGCGGCCAGTCGGCTGGCGGGGATGTCCAACGTCCGCGGCGCGCCGCTGCAGGTGGCGCGGATCGCTTCCCCCGGGCGGGTCGAGAACGACGCCGGCGAGGTGGTTCCGGCCTCGCACATGAACTTCATCATCGCCAACGGCGCGGTGATCGCGCCGATCTATCACGAACAGTCCGGCGGCTACGCCCTGGAGGCCCTGCGCAGCCTATTCCCCGAACGCACGGTGATCGGCCTCGCCTCCCAGGCGCTGCTCACCGGCGGCGGCTCCTTCCACTGCATCACCCAGCAGGAGCCGGCATGACCCGCACCCTGACCGTGGCGGCCCTGCAGAGCGCCTACGGGATGGAGCTGACCGCCAACATCGCCCGCACCACGGATCTCGTGCGGGAGGCCGCCAGCCTCGGCGCCCAGGTGATCCTGCCGTCGGAACTGTTCCAGGGCCCCTACTTCTGCGTCGCCCAGGAAGAGCGCTGGTTCGCCACCGCCCATCCCTGGCGCGAGCACCCGTGCGTGACCGCCATGGCCGACCTCGCCGCCGAACTCGGGGTGGTGATCCCGGTCTCGATCTTCGAGCGGGAGGGACCGCACTATTTCAACAGCCTGGTGATGCTGGACGCGGACGGCGGCCCCCTGGGCGTCTACCGCAAGAGCCACATCCCCGACGGCCCCGGCTATATGGAGAAGTACTATTTCCGCCCCGGCGACACCGGGTTTCGGGTCTGGGACACCAAGGCCGGGCGGCTGGGCGTCGGCATCTGCTGGGACCAATGGTATCCCGAATGCGCCCGGGCGATGGCGCTGATGGGGGCGGAAGCGCTGCTCTACCCCACCGCCATCGGCTCGGAGCCGCACGATTCCTCCCTGGACACCGCCCTGCCCTGGCGACGGGCCATGCAGGGGCACGCCGTCTCCAACGTGATCCCCGTGGTGGGCGCCAACCGCACGGGGTTCGAGCCCTGGGACGGCTATCCCGGCGGCGGCCAGGGCTTCTACGGCTCCAGCTTCATCGCCGATCACCGGGGCGACCTGGTCGCGGCCCTGGGTCGCGACGACGAGGGGGTGATCGCGGCGACCTTCGACCTGGACTTCCTGGCCACCCACCGCGCCGCCTGGGGCTTCTTCCGCGATCGCCGTCCGGACCTCTACGGGGCGCTGACCGCGCCGCGGCCCGTGTGAGCGGGATGCGGTCCATGGGGATTTCCTGTCCGCCGTAACGCTTCGCCCTTGCCCGCCGCTTCGTTCGGCGGGCGCCGACGAGGTCGGATTGCCCGTCGCGCCCCGATCCGCTAGAAGCCGCCAACCCCGTCGGGCCGCCAGGGCCCGGCCAACCCTTCAAGAGTAACCACATGGCGACGCCGACTCAGCCTGATCAATCGCCCATCGCCGGTCAGGTGCTGCTCTACAGCAACCCCGAGCCGCTCGATCCCGTGCGCCACGCCAACCTCGGCATGATCGCCAGCGACCGCCCCTACGGGTTCGCCCGCAAGCAGCATTTCGTGCCGATTCAGGTTGGCGAGTTCTCCCAGGCGGCCATCAACTATCCCATCGTGTTCGCCGGCGAGGACTATTCGCCGATCGCCATCATGGGCCTGCAGGGCGGCGAGAACCTCTATATCGCCGAGGACGGCGCCTTCCGCGTCGGCGCCTACGCCCCCGCCTTCATCCGCCGCTATCCCTTCGTGGGCGCCCGCGACGACAGCGCCCAGCGGGTGGTGATCTGCATCGACCGGTCCTTCGCCCTCTGGACCGAGACCAATCCGACCGTGAAGCTGTTCGAGAATGGTCAGCCCACCGATTTCACCAAGAGCTGCATCGATTTCTGCCAGCAGTTCGACCAGGACCGGGCGATCACCGAATCCTTCTGCAAGCTGCTGCGCGATCTCGACATTCTGGAAACCAAGCAGACCAGCTACACCCCCCGCCTGGCCGACGGCGGCGTCGGCGATCCGGTGCTGATCGCGGAATACTACGCGGTCTCCGAGGAGAAGCTGAAGGCCCTGCCGGGCGAGAAGGTCGTAGAACTGGCGCAGAACGGCGCCCTGGCGGCCATCTACGCCCACCTGATGTCGCTGAACGGCTGGGACCGGATCATCCTGGAATCCGCCGCCCGCCAGACCCCGGCCGCCATCGGGCTGAACACGCCCGGCTAGGCCTAGTCCTCGCGGCAGGCGAAGACGCTGCGGGTCAGGCAGGAAAACACCAGCCGGCCCGCTTCGTCGAGCAGGTCGTGCTGGGCGATGACGATCCCCTTGGCGCCGCCGACGGGGTCCTTGCCGAGCACGGTCATGCGCCCGCGCAGCAACTCCCCGGCCGGGGGGTTGCGCGCCCAGCGCAGGGCGTCCACCGCCAGCCGCTTGGTCTGCGCCCAGTTCGCGGCGGCCTGGCCGTCGAGCTTGGACCAGACGGCGTAGATCATCGCGTCGGGCGCCCCGTCGTCCAGGGCGCGCCCGGGCGCGAAGTCGTCGATGAAGGCGCGAACGACCCGCTCGTCGATCGCCGCCACCCCGAGCGAGACCACCTGGCCGACCTCAATGTCCTCGAAATAGTCCGCCATGCCGGCCCCTTGAACTGTCACGCCCGATCGGCGACGCCGCCGCGGGCCCGCCCAATCATGCGGTGTTCGCGCGCGAAGTCGAGGGTCCGCGATCCTTGCCGGAAGCGCAGGCCCCCTGTAGGTCTGCAGCGGTGAGCAATCCTCCTCCCACCGCCGTCTTTCGCGCCATCGCGGGCGTCGTCGCCAACCTGGCCGTGGCCGTGGCCCTGGCCGTGGCCGCCTCGAGCGCGGTCCAGGCGGCGCCGAGTGAATCGGCGCCGGTCAAGGCCGCCCACCTGACGGGGCAGCTGGTCGCCGACCGCACCGCCATCACCCCCGGCGGCCACATCCACCTGGCCCTGCGTCAGGTCATGGAGCCCGGCTGGCACACCTATTGGCGCAATCCCGGCGATTCCGGCGAGCCCACCACAGTGCAATGGACCCTGCCGGCCGGCTGGACCGCGGGGGATCTGCAATGGCCCACCCCCAAGACCCTGCCGATCGGTCCCCTGATGGACTACGGCTACGAGGGCGAGGTCCTGTTGCCGGTCGACCTGACCGCCCCCGCCGGCGCGCGGCCCGGTGACACGGTCACCCTATCCGGCCACGCCGAATTCCTGGTCTGCAAGGAGGTCTGCGTCCCCGCCGACGCCACCGTCACCCTGACCCTGCCGGTTACCGCCGAAGGCGGCGCGCCGGATCCCCGCTGGGGCGGGCCGATCGCGGCCACCCTGGCCGCCCTGCCCCGACCCGGCCCCCTGCGCGCCGCGCTCACCCTCGCCGGGGGCGCCCTGCGCCTCGGCGTGGTCGGCGCCCCGGTCAAGGGCGGCGAGTTTCCGGCGGCCTACTTCTTTCCCTTCGACGGAACGGTGATCGACGCCCCCCGCCCGCAGGTCATCGATCGCGGCCCCGAGGGGCTGACCCTGGTGCTGACGCCCGGGACGGCGTTCAAGTCAGGCGCGGTGCCGAAGGCGATCGGCGGGGTGCTGACCCTCGGCGGCAAGGCCTATGAGATCAACGCGCCGGTTGGCCCGCCTCTCCCCGGCGCCGGCGGTCTCGGGCCGCCCGCCCCGCCGATGACCCTGGTGCAACGGGCCGGCAAGCTGAGCCTGGCCCTGGTCTCGGCCCTGGTGGGCGGGATGATCCTCAACCTGATGCCCTGCGTCTTCCCGGTCCTCTCCATGAAGGCCGCCTCCCTGACCCGCCACGCCCACAAACCGGCCGAAGCCCGGGTGCAGGGCGTGGCCTTCCTGGCCGGCGTCGTCTCGACCTTCCTGATCCTGGCCGGCGCGCTGATCGCGGCGCGGGCGGCGGGACAATCGGTGGGCTGGGGCTTCCAGCTGCAATCGCCGCTGATCCTGGGCGCGTTCGCCCTGGTGATGCTGCTGGTGGGGCTGAACCTCTCGGGCCTGTTCGAAGTCGGCGCCAGCGTCCAGTCCCTCGCCGGCGAAGCCGGGGTCGCCCACGCCGACAGCCCCCTCGGCGCCTTCTTCACCGGGGCCCTGGCCGTGGCCGTGGCGGCGCCCTGCACGGCGCCCTTCATGGCTCCGGCGATCGGCTACGCCCTGACCCAAGGGCCCATCGTCGCCCTGGCCATCTTCGCCGCCCTGGGCCTTGGCATGGGACTGCCGTTCACGGCCCTGGCGTTCGCGCCGAGCCTGCTGGCCAGGCTGCCCCGCCCGGGCGCCTGGATGGAGACCCTGCGCCGGCTGTTGGCATTCCCGATGTACGCCACCGCCGCCTGGCTGGCCTGGGTGTTCAGCCAGCAGGTGGGCGACCAGCAGACCGGCAACCTCGGCCTCGCCGGCATCCTCGCCGCCGCCGTGCTGATCGCCGCCGCCGCCTGGTGCTATGGCCATCGGCAGGCCGCGTCCCTCGCAGGGCGCAGATCCTGGGGATTTGCGACCCTCGGCGTGGTCGCCCTCATCGCCGGCCTCGCCGCCCTGTGGGGCGCGGCCGATCAACCCGCGCCGACGCCGCGAGGCGCGCCGACGACCGTGTCGAAGGCCGAGCTGCCGTCGCAGCTCTTCTCCCCCGATCGCCTCGCCGCCCTGCGCGCGGCGGGCAAACCGGTGTTCGTCGACTTCACCGCCGCCTGGTGCATCACCTGCCAGGTCAACGACCGGGTAGCCCTGTCCAGCCGCCGGATCTCGGACGCCTTCGCGGCCAAGGGCGTGACCTTCCTCGTTGGCGACTGGACCAACCGCAACGCCGACATCGCCCAGGCCCTCGCCGAGCACGGCCGGGCTGGGGTGCCGCTCTATCTGGTCTATCCGGCCGGCGGCGGGGAGCCGGCGGTGCTGCCGCAGATCCTCACCGAGGACATCGTGCTGGCTGCGTTGAACAAGGCGGTTCCGTAGATCGAATCGGGTTCGCGGTCCCTTCTCCTCTCCCATAAATGGGAGAGGTGGCGCGAGCGCAGCGAAGCGACGGAGAGGGCAAGTGGAGAGGCGGCATACTTGCCCTCTCCGACCCCTCGCGTTGCTCGGGGCCACCTCTCCCATAAATGGGAGAGGAGAAGACCCCCTTAAACCGCCGGCGCCGGGGGCGCTGTAATCACCTCGACATTGTCGTTGAGCAGGTAGGCGAGGTCGCGCAGGGCGAGGTCCTCGTCGTGGCCGGTCTTGGCGTCGGACACCGCGGCCAGTTTCAGCGGCAGATCCTGGGAGATGCCGTGCAGGATGCACTTCAGGTCTCCGTCCGTGCCGCGGGCCTTGAGCAGTTCATGGCCCTGCTGGTCGAGGGCGGCCAGTTCGCCGATCTGGGCGCGGAAGACGTCGAAATGCGGGAACGGCACGGGCTGGGCGGCGGCGCCGAGGACCTTGCGAAAACCGGTCACGTCGCCCTTCAGCGCGCCCGCGCGGCCGACGATGGTGCGGAACAGCGGCTCCTGGGCCACCGGCGCCGGCGCCTGGGCGACGGCCGGCGTCAGCAGAGGAGCTCCCCGCGGGTGGGCGGCGGCGAACAGCAGGAAGGCGGCGGCGGCGACATCGCAGGACATGGGGGGCTCTCGCGGGGTCCGGACGGGGGAATTTCGAGCCGCGAGGCTAGGCCCAACATGGTAAACGCGACCCTACCAGACCGGGCTTTCCTTGCCCGTGAGGGCGCGATCCGCTAAGCGGCGCCCATGACCGACGCCTTCAGACCCCAGGCCAGAGCCCCCCGCGGCTTCCTCGACAAGCGCGCCGCCGATCTGCGCGCCGAGCGCCGGATCATCGAGGCGGTGTCCACCGTCTATGAGCGCTACGGCTTCGAGCGCCTGGACACCGGCGCCTTCGAGTACGCCGACGCCCTGGGCAAGTTCCTGCCCGACGCCGATCGTCCCAACGAGGGCGTGTTCGCCTTGCAGGACGACGACGAGCAGTGGATGGCGCTGCGCTACGACCTGACCGCCCCCCTGGCGCGGTTCGCGGCGCAGCACTGGGAGACCCTGCCCAAGCCCTTCCGCCGCTACGCCTTCGGCACGGTCTGGCGCAATGAGAAGCCCGGCCCCGGCCGCGGCCGGGAATTCATCCAGTGCGACGCCGACACCGTCGGCTCCGCCCGCCCGGAGGCGGACGCGGAGATGATCGCCCTGGCGGTCGAGGGCTATCAGGCCGCCGGCCTCGAGCCCGCCGACTACGTCCTGAAGATCAACAACCGCAAACTGCTCAACGGCCTGCTCGAGGCCGCCCAGGTCGTCGATCCCGGCCAGAAGCTCGGCGTGCTGCGGGCGGTGGACAAGCTCGACCGGCTGGGCCCGGACGGGGTGCGCCTGCTGCTCGGCGAGGGCCGCAAGGACGAGTCCGGCGCCTTCACCAAGGGCGCGGGGCTGAAGGCCGCGGCGGCCGAAGCCGTGCTGGAATTCGTCGGCGCGGCGGGCAGCGGCGGCGACCGCGCCGCGACCTTGAACCGGATCGCCGCCGTTGTCGGCGGCTCGGCCGAGGGCGACGCCGGGCTGGAGGAGCTGGCGCGCATCGACGCCGCGCTCACCGGCCTCGGGGTCACCTCCGCGCGGGCGATCATCGACCCGTCGGTGGTGCGGGGGCTGGAATACTACACCGGCGCCGTGTTCGAGGCCGAGCTGCTGCTGGAGACCCTGGACGAGAAGGGCCACGCGGTCAGCTTCGGCTCCATGGGCGGCGGCGGCCGGTACGACGACCTCGTCGCTCGATTCACCGGCGCCCAGACCCCGGCCACGGGCTTTTCCTTCGGCGTCTCGCGCCTGGCCCAGGCCCTGCGGGCGGCCGGCCGCACCGGGGAGCGCGAGGTACGCGGGCCCGTGGTGATCCTGGCCTTGGACAATAGCGCCATCGGCGAATACCTGGCCGTGGCCCAGACCCTGCGCGCCGAGGGGATCGCCGCGGAGGTCTATCTTGGATCGTCCGGCATGCGGCCGCAAATGAAGTACGCCGACCGGCGCCTCTCCCCCGCCGCCGTGATCATCGGCGGCGACGAGCTGGCCAACGGCACGGTGACGATCAAGGACCTCGACCTCGGCCGCAAGCTCGCCGCCGGGGTCAGCGACAACGAACAGTGGCGCGCCGACCGGCCGGGCCAGGTGACCGTGCCCCGGGCCGACCTGGTGGCCACCGTTCGCGGGATCGTCGAGGCGGCGTCGTGAACCTGGAGGCCGCCCTCCCCGCCGCCGAGCTGGACGCCATCCGCGCGCCGTTCACCGCCGCCGGCGCCGTTCCCCTCGACGTTCCGGTCATCCAGCCCCTGGGCGTGCTGCTGGACCTGACCGGCGAGGCCATGCGCGCGAGGCTGTTCGTGGTCCAGGCCGACGGCGGCGAGGAAGCCTGCCTGCGCCCGGACTTCACCATCGCCATCGCCCGCGCCCACATGGCGCAGGCCGCCGCCGCCGGCCGCTACATCTACGAGGGCAAGGCCTTCCGCGCCGCCCCCCGAGGCTCGCGCCGCGCCGAGGAATTCCTGCAGATCGGCCTGGAGGCCTACGGGGGCGGCCGCAGCCCCGCGGCGGACGCCGAGGTCGTCGACCTCGCCTGGCGGGCCGCCAGCGCCGGCGGCCGCGCCGATCTGACCCTGATGCTGGGCGACGCCTCCCTGTTCGCCGCCTTTGTCGGCGCTCTCGGCCTGAACCCCGCCCTCGCCGCCCGCATGGTGCGAGGCGGCGCCCGCCCGGCGGCCGCGCCCCCTGCCCGGCGACAGGGCGACCGCATCGCCGGCCTGCTGGCGGGCCTGCCGGAAGCCGAGGCCTGCGCGGTGCTGGAGGACCTGTGGTCCCTGTCGGGCATCCAGCCCGTCGGCGGACGGTCGGCGGCGGAGATCGTGCACCGGCTCGCCGCGCGGGCCCAGGGGGCCACCGCGGTCGCCACCGCCGCCCAGGCGAAGCTGGTCGAGGACTTCCTGGCCATAGCCGGCCCGCCGCGGGCGGCGCTGGACGCCATGGCCGCCGTGGCCAAGGCCGCCGGCGCGGACATCGCCCACGCCCTCGCCGACTGGTCCGCCCGGCTGGACGCCTTCGCCGCCAAGGGCCTGCCCGAGGACCGCATGACCTTGTCCACCCGATTCGGCCGCGTGTTCAGCTACTACGACGGCTTTCTGTTCGAGGTGCGCAGCGCGGCCCTGGGCGAGGATCGGCCGGTGGCGGCCGGCGGCCGTTACGACGGCCTGACCGTGCGCCTGGGGGCCGCGACGGCGGCGGACGGCGCCGTCGGCTGCATGGTGCGCCCGGCCAGAGCCTGGTCGAAAACGGAGCCGGCGGAATGAGCGCGCCTTTATCCATCGGCCTGCCGTCCAAGGGACGGCTGAAGGAGCAGACCGAGGCCTGGCTGTACGACTGCGGCTTTCGGCTGGAGATCGACGGCGGCGAGCGGGGCTATCGCGCCTCCATCACCGGCCTGCCCGGGGTTCAGGTGCAGCTCTTGTCCGCCGCCGACATCGCCGCGGGCCTCGACGGGGGCGACCTGCACCTGGGCGTGACCGGCGAGGATTTGCTGCGCGAGCGCGGGGATCACCTGGACGACCATGTGCTGCTGCTGCGGGCCCTCGGCTTCGGCCGCGCCGACCTGGTGGTGGCGGCGCCGCAGAGCTGGCTCGACGTGGAGACCATGGCCGATGTCGAGGAGGTGGCCGTCGCGCATCTCCACCGCACCGGCCGGCGTCTGCGGGTGGCGACCAAGTACATGGCCCAGACCCGGGCCTTCTTCGCCGCCGTCGGCGTGAGCGACTATCGAATCGTCGAATCCAGCGGCGCCACTGAGGGGGCTCCCGCCGCCGGCGCCGCCGAGATGATCGTCGACATCACCACCACTGGCGCCACCTTGGTGGCCAACGGGCTGAAGATCCTCTCCGACGGGGTGATTCTGCGCAGCCAGGCCCAGCTTGCCGCCGGCCTGACCGCCGCCTGGACCCCCGATCAGCTGGCCACGGTGCGCCGGCTGCTGGGGGTGGTCGAGGCGCGTGCGCGGGCGCTGCGGCTCAGCCTGCTGGCCTGGCCCGTGGAGTTCGCGGCCAAGGCCGAGGCGGTGACGGAGCCGTTTGTGGCTCAGGGCGCGTCCCGCCGGGCCAACGGCCTGCTGGCCGCCTCCGAAATCCTGTTCGACATCGCCGGCGCCCTGGCGACGGCGGGGGTTGGACCGGTGTCGGTGAGTCGTCCAGAATTCGCCTTTGAGCCGACCTCGCCGGCCGTCGACAACTTGGCGGTGCGTTTGCGGCTCTGATTTTTGACGCGTCCGTCAAAATCACCGATCTTTGATCGGATTTGCGTGTGATGAGATTGACAGACCAGAGAAAATCGGGCTTTCTCCTCCCTGCGAGAGGCAAGGGGGTCGTCAGACACTTCCAGTCTCCGGCGTTTCGGGGAGGAAACGCCCACCGCTAAAAAAACTATCGAGCCCGTCGCGATTATCCCCCGCGGCGGGCTCAAGTTTTTTGACGTTGACGTCAAAAAAACCGGACGTCCTCGACGTGCACTGAAGTCCCAAGCCCTCATCGCTCCGCCCTCCGAAACTCACACCTCGCGAGGCCAGCCCCGAATCCCTTCTCCCCTCGTGGGAGAAGGAACCATCCCCATGGAGCGCGGCGGAATGGGAGGATGAGGGCGCGCACCGGCGGTTCGGTGCTCTCGCGGCGGCGCGGAAGAACGCGCGGACGCGCCGGAGCGCGTCCGCGCGACCCGTCAGCCCGCTACCAGATCTTCACGCGGTCGGCGGGGGCGACGTACATCGCATCGCCCGGCTGGATGTTGTAGGTCGAGTACCAGAGGTCGACGTTGGGCAGCACGCCGTCAACCCGGAAGTGGGCAGGCGAGTGGGGGTCGGACACGGCCCGCTGGCGGGCGGCCTCGTCGCGGATCTTCTCGCGCCACACCTGGGCGAAGCCGAGGAAGACGCGCTGATCGCCGGTCAGGCCGTCGATCACCGGCGCGGGCTGGCCGTGCAGGGAGGCGTGGTAGGCGTCCAGGGCCATCAGCATGCCGCCCAGGTCGGCGATGTTCTCGCCCATGGTCAACTCGCCCTTCACGTGGACCCCGGGCACCGGTTCGAACTTGTCGTACTGGGCGCCGAGGCGGCTGGTCTGGGCCTCGAACTTCTTGGCGTCGTCCGCCGTCCACCAGTCGCGCAGCATGCCCTGGCCGTCGAACTTGCGACCCTCGTCGTCGAAGCCGTGGGTCATCTCGTGGCCGATCACCACGCCGATGCCGCCGTAGTTCACCGCCGGGTCGGCGGCCGGATCGAAGAAGGGCGGCTGCAAAATGGCCGCTGGGAACACCACCTCGTTGTTCGAGGGGTTGTAATAGGCGTTCACCGTCTGCGGGGTCATGCCCCATTCCATCTTGTCGACGGGCTTGTAGAGCCGATCGACCTGGCGTTTCCACTCGTAGCTTTCGTGCCGCTCGGCGTCGCCGTAGAGGTCGTCGGCGCTGATCGCCAGATCGGAATAGTCGCGCCACTTGTCGGGNNCTGCTTGGTCTCCGGGCTCATCCAGGACAGCTGTTCGATGCGGGCGGCCAGGGCCGTGTGCAGATTGGCCACCAGGGCGTCCATCTTCGCCTTGGCCTCGGGAGTGAAGTACTTGGCCACATAAAGGCGGCCAACGGACTCGCCCAGGGCGGTGTTGGTGAAGGCCACGCCGCGCTTCCAGCGCGGCTGCAGTTGCGGCTGGCCGGTCAGGGTATGGCCGCGGAAATCGAACCGGGCCTGGACAAAGCGGTCCGACAGATAGGGCGAGGCCGCGTCGATCACGTGGAAGGCCTGCCAGGCCTTCAGGGTGTCGACCGGCGTCGCGGCGAAGATCGCAGCCACCTTGGGGAAGGCGGTGTTGGCGCCCAGCACCACCCGGTCGACAGCGCCGAGGTCGGCGGTGCGCAGCGTGCCCTTGAAGTCGAAGCCCGGCGCGTAGGCCTGCAGGGCGTCCGGCGTCATCGGATTATAGACCTTGTCCGGATCGCGCTCCTCGGCCCGGGCCCAGCTGACCTGGGCGATCTGGGTCTCCAGGTTGACGATGGCGTCGGCCGCGGCGGCGGAATTCGACCAGCCGGCCATCTCCAGCATCTTGGCGACATAGACCTTGTAGGCCGCCTTCTGCGGGGCGAACTTGGCCTCCAGATAGTAGTCGCGGTCCGGCAGGCCCATGCCCGCGGTGTCGAGGTAGACCACGTACTTGGTCGGCGCCTTGGCGTCGGCGCCGATGCCCACGTCGAAGATCGACGACTGGAACGACTTGGCGCCCCGGCCCATCAGCCTGGCCACGTCTTCGTGGCTGCGCTCGCCGCGGATGGCGTCGAGGTCGGCCGCCATCGGGGCGGCGTCCAGCTTGTCGACCCGGGCCTGGTCCATGAAGGCGCGATAGGCCGCGCCCACCTTGGCGCCGTCGGCGTCCGTCAGCTTGCCCGCGGCGGCGTCCTCGATGATCGCGTGGGTGCGGGCCTCGGACAGCACCGAGAGGGTGTCGAAGTTGCCGAAGCGGACCCGGTCGGCGGGGATGGTGGTGCGCTTGAGCCAGTCGCCGTTGGCGTAGAGGAAGAAGTCCGCGCCGGGCTTCACCGACGGGTCTTCACCGCTCACGTCGAAGCCCCAGGTCCCGTAGTGCGGGGTCTCCAGGCTCACCGGGGCGGCGGCGGGCGCCGCCGTGTCAGGGGCGGCCTGGGCGACCGCGCCGGCGCAAAGGGCAAGAACGGCCGCGGCAGCGAACCAAATCGACTTTTTTGTCATGGAAATCCATCGCTTGGCGAAATGATATTCGCCCCACCCACATGAAGGCGGCAGATAATCACACTCCAGCGACCGGAAAAAGGGCGGGTTCGGAAAGGTTACGAAGGATTCATGCGCTGATGTTCAGGGCCTGCAGGGCCAAGGCCCGGGCGGCCTTGTAGTCGACCTTGCCGTTGGGGGCGCGCACGACGGGGGCCAGCACCAGTTCGCGGGGCGCCTTGTAGTCGGCCAACTGGCTGCGGACATGGCCGGCCAGCTCGGCCAGGGTCGGGGCCTGGACCGCCGGATCGACGTCGACCACGGCGCAGATGCGCTCGCCGAAACGGGGGTCGGGAACCCCCACGACCACCGCGTCGCGAACGGATCCGTGCCGTTTCAGCGCCTCCTCCACCTCCTCGGGGAAGACCTTCTCGCCGCCGGTGTTGATCACCTGCGAGCCGCGGCCCAGCAGGCGCATGGTGCCGTCGGCGTCCACCGTGGCGAAATCCCCCGGCACGGCCCATCGGCGGCCTTCGAAGGTGCGGAAGGTCTTGGCGGACTTTTCCGGGTCCTTGTAGTAACCCACGGGAATGTTGCCGGCGGTGGCGACGAGGCCCCGCTCGCCGGAACCCGGCGCGATGCGCTGGCCCGCCTCGTCGAAGACCGCGGCGTTGATCCCCACCATGAAGGCGGCGGTCTGGCTGGCGGCGCCGGCGGTGGAGGTCGAGCCGCCGATGCCGACCGCCTCGGAGGAACCCAGGCTGTCGAACAGGGTGCAGTCCGGCAGATGCCGCAGCAGCCCCTGCTTGTTCTCGAAATTCCACACGGTGCCGGAGGAGCCGATCCGCTTGAGGCCGCTCAGGTCCCAGCGGCCGGGGTTGGCGTCGAGGGCCTCCAGCATCGGCTGGGCGAAGGCCATGCCGACGATGGACAGGGACGAGACCTGCAGCCGCTCGACCTCGCTCCACAGCTCCACGGCGCTGAACCGCTGCGACGGCAGGGTCACCACCGCCCCGCCGCCGGTGAGGATGGCGAAGGCGGTGAACTGGGCGGTGGCGTGCATCAGCGGCGCGGCGGCCAGCATCCGGGCCGGGGGCGCCAGTTCGCCGGACTCCTTGGCCAGGGCGCGGGCGCGGACGTCGGCGAGGCCCTCATAGGCCGGCAGGGCCTCCAGCAGGTTGGCCCCGGCGCCCAGGACCGTGAACAGGTCCTCCTGGCGCCACATCACCCCCTTGGGCATGCCCGTCGTGCCGCCGGTGTACATGAAGATCAGGTCGTCGGGGGACCGGCCCCAAGGGGCGATGGTCCGGTCCGCGCCGGCCGCGGCGATGGCCTCGTAGTCGGCGGCCCAGGCGGGAACCGGATGACCGGGCTGGGCCACCGCCAGCCAGGTCTTCACCTTGGGCAGGTCGCCGCGGATCTTATCGACCAGATCAGCGAATGAGGCGTGAAACACCACCGCCTCGGCGTCGGCGTTGTCGAACAGGTAGGTCAGCTCCTGGGCGCCGTACCGGTAGTTCGTATTGACCGGGACCAGCCCGGCCTTGAAGGCGGCGAAGTAGGCCTCCAGGTACTCCGGCCCATTGTAGAGATAGGCGCAGACCTTGCTCTGATGGGTCAGGCCCGCGTCCAGCATGTGGCGCGCCAAGGCGTTGGCCCGGCGATCCATCTGGCCCCAGGTGATCAGCCGTTCGCCCTGGAGCAGGGCCGGCCGTCCCGGAACCGCCCCGGCGATTTCCTCCCAGATGTCCGCATACGCCATACCGGCCATTCGATTACTCCCACGCGCGATGTTTTCCCATCTAAACGGCTGCGGACGAGGCCCTGTCAATCCGGGCGCGCGGCTTTGCGCGGGGCCGGCGGCCTAGCATACTGGCGCCGCAGTAAGGGAACGCGACATGCAGCCAGCGGCGCCGGTGGGCGGCTACAAGGATCTGGTGCTGTTCCTGGCCACCGCGGGGGTGGTGGTGCCGCTGTTCAAGCGGCTGAAGATCAGCCCCGTGTTGGGCTTCCTTGCCGCGGGCGTGGCGCTGGGCCCCTTTGGCCTCGGCCGGCTGGACCAGGCCCTGCCCTGGCTGGCGGGGGTCACCGTCACCGATCCCGGCGAAATGGACCAGCTGGCCGAGTTCGGCGTCGTGTTCCTGCTGTTCATGATCGGGCTGGAGCTGTCCTGGGGGCGGCTGCGGCGCATGCGCGGCCTGGTCTTTGGCCTGGGCCTGGCGCAGGTCGCGCTCACCGCGGCGGTGCTCTACGCGGTGGCGCGATTCGCCGGACTGTCCGTGCAGGCGGCGGCCAGTATCGGCGCGGCCCTGGCCCTCTCCTCCACCGCCATCGTCATGCCGGTGCTGGCGGAAACCAACCGGCTGCAATCGGAGGCCGGACGGGCGACCTTCGCCGTACTGCTTTTTCAAGACCTGGCCGTGGCGCCCATCGTGGTCACCCTAGCGGTGATCGGCCATGCAAGGTCCGGCTTCGATGCGCGCCAGTTCCTGGCCTTCGTTCCGGCGGCGATCGGCCTGGTGGTGATCGTCGTGGCCGGCCGGTTGCTCCTGCGGCCGATGCTGAAGTCGGTGGCTCGGGCGAAAAGCCAAGAGCTGTTCGTCGCCGCCTGCCTGCTGGTGGTGATCGGCGCCGGCCTGGCCTCGGCGGCGGCGGGGCTGTCCATGGCCGTCGGCGCCTTCGTCGCCGGCCTGCTGCTGGCGGAGACCGAATATCGCCACGAGGTCGAGGTGACGATCGAGCCGTTCAAGGGCCTGCTGCTCGGCCTGTTCTTCGTCTCGGTGGGCCTGAGCCTGAACCTGTCGCGGCTGATGGTGCGGCCGGTGGAGATCCTCGGCCTCGCCGCCGGGCTGATCGCGGCCAAGGCCGTCATCACCTTCGTCGCCGCGCGCCTGTTCCGCCTGAAGACCGGGGTGGCGGCGGAGACGGCCCTGTCGCTGGCGGCGGGCGGGGAGTTCGCCTTCGTCATCCTCACCACCGCCATCGCCGCCGGGGTGATCCCCCGCCACCTGGGCCAGAACGTGGTCATGGCCGCCACCCTGACAATGTTCGCCATCCCGGCCCTCAGCGCCCTGGGCGCGCGCCTGGGCGGCCGCTCGAAGGCCCCAACCAGCGTGCCCGAACCGTCGCCGTACGAGGGGCCCGCGCGGGTGCTGGTGGTGGGCTACGGCCGGGTGGGCCGCATGGTCGGCGACATGCTGACCCGCCACGACATCCCCTGGGCGGCCGTCGACCGCGAGGCCCGCGCCGCCGAGGCCGCCCGCGCAGCCGGCAAGGACGTCTTCTTCGGCGACGCCTCCCGGCGGGAATTCCTGATGCGCCTGGGCGTCGACACCGCCCGCGCCCTGGTGGTGACCATGGACGCCCCCGAGGCCGCCGAGGCCACCGTCGCCGCCGCTCGCGACCTGCGTCCCGACCTGACCATCGTCGCCCGGGCCCGCGACACCCGCCACGCCCAGCGCCTCTACGCCCTGGGCGCCACCGACGTGGTGCCGGAGACGGTGGAGGCTTCCCTGCAACTCTCCGAGGCGGTGTTGATCGACATCGGCACGCCCATGGGCCTAGTCATCGCCTCGATCCATGAGCGGCGGGACGAATACCGCAAGGCGCTGAACCGGCCGGACACCCCGTCGAGCCGAATTCGGCGGGCCAGGGACGCGCTGAAGCGCCGGTGAACTGGCCTTCTCCCTTCGGGAGAGGCGTTTCAGACCGTCGCCTCGCCCTTCATCACCATCACGCAGCCGCCGCCGATGGTGGCGCGAATGCCGTCCTCGGCGCGGCGGGCGGTGGCGTGAAGCCGGCTGGGGCGGCCCATCTCGACGCCCTGGGTGATGTCGAATTCGGCGCTGTCTTCGTCCCCCAGCGACAGCAGCAGGGCCGCCAGGGTGGCGTTGGCGCTGCCGGTGGCGGGGTCTTCGTAGACCCCCGACAGGGGCCCGAACATGCGTGCGCGAAGCTTCGAGCCCTCGCGCACGTAGAGATGCAGCGACAGGCGCGCGTTCATGTCCGCCCGCCCGCCGGCGGCCCGGCGGAACGCGGCGAGGTCCGGGCTCGCACGGCCAAGGGCCTCGGGCTTCACCTCGGCGAAGAAGAAGGGCACGCCCAGGGAAGCCTCAACGGGGGCATGGCCCGTGGTGACGATGTCGGCGGGATCAAGCCCGGCGCAGGCGGCGGCCGCCTCGACGGTCAGGGATGCGCCCGTGACCAAGGCGCGCGGCGCAGCGATCACCCCTCCGGTGGCGGCGCCGTTCGCGTCAGTGGTGATGGTCACCTCCACCAGCCCCGCCGGGACCTCCAGGGTCAGCCGGCCATCCTTCGCCCGGCCGGCTTGGGCGAGGACGAAGCCCGTGCCCACGCTGGGGTGGCCGGCGAAGGGCATCTCGGCGGTGACGTTGAAGATGCGCACCCGCGCCGTATGGGCCGGGTCCTCCGGCGGCAGGATGAAGGTGGTCTCGCTGAGGTTCATCTCGGTGGCGAGGCTCTGCATCTGGGCGCCCGTCAGGCCGCGGGCGTCGGTGAACACCGCCAGGGGATTGCCGCCGAAACGGTCGTTGGTGAAGACGTCGAGGGTGACGAAGGCGTAGGCGGGCATGGCGCGTCGCTCCGAGGGGTGAGTGGCCGCTCCCTTGACATAAAGTTGCCAGCCCGTCGCCCGTCACATTTTCGGGGCAAGAGGGCCGAGGCGAATTGCAGCTTGCAGCTTCGATGCTCCCGAGACTAAATTGAATTCAGTTCAGTCGAAAATGAGCACGGCATGACCCCAACCAAGATCGGCGCGCGGGAGCGACTGGTCCGCGCCGCCCAGGATGAGCTGATCCAGGGCCACGGCCTGTTGGAAATGCAGGCCGTCGCCCAGCGGGCGCGGGTCTCAGTGGGGCTGGCCTATCACCACTTCGGCTCGAAGGCTGGACTGATCGCCGCCGTGGTCGAAGCCTTCTATGAGCGCCTGGAGCAGGCCGCCTTCAATCCCGCGAACCTGGTTTCTCAGGACTGGGCCGGCCGCGAGAAGGAGCGGGTCGCCGCCTATATCGCCTTCCACTACGAGCACCCCTTCGCCCCCCTGGTGGTCGGCCCCCTCAGCCGGGCCGTGGAGGTGCTGGATGTGGAGCAGGCCTTCACCAAGCGCCAACTGACGGCGGGGGCGCACAATCTGCGGGTGGCCCAGCGCCAGGGCGTCATCCCCACGGACTTCGACCCGCGGTTCACCATCGCCCTGATGATCGGCGGCATCCGCCAGGCGCTGATCGGCGCCCTGGGAAAGCCGCGCCGTCCCGATCCCCGCGAACTGACCGACAAGATCTGGGTCTTCCTCACCGGCGCCCTGCGCCTGGCGCCCGGCGCCGGGGAATCCCGCCCCGCCGGCAACGCCGTGGCTTAGCGCCGAACGCCTCGATATCAGAAGGACTATCGCCTTGGCCGATCCGCACGACGTTCATACGCCCAAGGCCGCCTACAGCCGGGACGACCTGCTCGAGTCCGGCAAGGGCCGCTATTTCGGCGCGGGCAACGCCCAGCTGCCGGCGCCGCCGATGCTGATGATGGACCGGATCACGGAGATCAGCCTGGACGGCGGCGAGTTCGGCAAAGGCCTTGTGGTCGCCGAGTTGGATATCACCCCGGACCTCTGGTTCTTCGACTGCCACTTCATCGACGATCCGGTGATGCCGGGGTGCCTGGGCCTGGACGCCCTGTGGCAGATGCTGGGCTATTGGCTGGGCTGGTCCGGCTCGCCGGGCAAGGGCCGCGCCCTGGGGGTGGGCGAGGTGAAGTTCCGCGGCGACATCACCCCGGCGACGACGCGGGTCCGCTACGAAGTGAGCCTGCGCCAGGTTCGGCGCGGCAAGCTGGCCCTGGGCCTGGCCAACGGGCGGCTGTTCGCGGATGACGATTGCGTCTATGTGGCGACGGATCTGAAGGTGGGGATGATCCTGCCGCGGGGGTGAGGGTCGGTCTTGGCGGATCGGCCTGCGAGTGTGCGGCGGACCGACGCCCCGTCGGCGCTTCGCGCCACCACCTCCCCCGCTACGCGGTGGAGGACAACGGTCTTCTGTGCTCCACCGTGAAACGGGGGANNCGGCGAAGCCGACTGAGGGGGCGTCGGGCCGCCGCACCTCTGCCCCCTGAACCCACCGCGCCTTAACCTCTTGATGGCGAGCTTGCGCTCTGACCAAGGCGTGCCAAGGACGGGCCCTCTCGGGCCCGCCGCTTCGCGGCGACGCCTTCGGCGTCGTCCTTGAGACGCCTTGGACAGAGCGCCACAATCAGCCAAGAGGTTCAGGGGGTATTGTCATCCTGGGGATGACAGTCCCAACTTCACGGCAACATCCCGGAGACTGCGGCCTGTGGACGCCAGTGCTATCGATCACAGCCGGGACGCGCTGACGATCTCGCGGATTTTGCGGGTCAATCACGCGGGCGAAGTCGGCGCGATCAATATCTACACAGCGCAGATCGCCATGCCGCAGAGGGACGGAGATATCCACGACTTCCTCGTCGAGACCCTTTCCCACGAGCGGAAGCACGCAAGGCAATTCCTGGCGCTGATGCCGGACCGGCACACCCGTCCGTGTGGCGCCATGCCGCTGTGGGGCCTTGGTGGGACATTCCTTGGCGCGGTGACAGGCCTGCTCAGCCGCAATGCCGTGCTGATCTGCACAGAAGCCGTGGAGCGCACGGTGCATCGTCATCTGGACGATCAATTGGCGTGGCTCGGGGACCGGGACCCGGCGCTGTCGGACACCATCCGCAAAATCCAGGCCCAGGAACTCGGACATCTGCGATTTGCACGGGACGGCCAAGGCGCGAGAGGCTGGTTTAGTCATGGGCTGGACGCCGTCATCGTCGCCGCGACCGAGGCCGTGATCTGGCTGTCGACCTATGGCGCCTCCGCCAAGATGGCCCACGATCTGAAAGCCTAGTTCGGGGTCCCGCCTGGCTGAACCCTCCATAATATCGTCACCCCCGGGCTTGTCCCGGGGGCAAGGGAACACGAACGGGCGGTGAAAGCCTCCGCAGGTCGATGTTCGCCGCCAGTGATCCCTCGCCCCCGGGACAAGCCCGGGGGTGACGGGGATTGGGGTGGCGCAAACCTGGACCAAATCGAGCCGTCACGGCCCTAACCGCTAATCTGGCGCCCTCAAGCAAAAAAGCCCCGGGCGTCTCCGCCCGGGGCTCCTTGTAACTAAAGCGCTGAACGTCTGGACTAGAAGTCCATGTCGCCCATGCCGCCCATGCCGCCGCCGGGCATGCCGCCGCCGCCGCCCGCGTTCTTCTTCGGGGCTTCGACGATGGCCGCTTCGGTGGTGATCATCAGGCCGGCCACGGAGGCGGCGTCCTGCAGCGCGGTGCGCACGACCTTGGCCGGATCGATGATGCCGGCCTGGATCAGGTCGACATACTCTTCCGTCTGGGCGTTGAAGCCGAAGGTGGCCGAGGGGTTCTCCATGATCTTGCCGACCACGATCGAGCCTTCAACGCCGGCGTTTTCGGCGATCTGACGGATCGGGGCCTGCAGGGCGCGGCGCACGATGGCGATGCCCGCGTTCTGGTCGGCGTTGTCGCCGGTCATGCCGTCGAGGACCTTGGAGGCCTTCAACAGGGCGACGCCGCCACCGGGGACGATACCTTCTTCAACCGCCGCGCGGGTGGCGTTGAGGGCGTCGTCGACGCGGTCCTTTTTTTCCTTCACTTCGACTTCGGTCGAGCCGCCGACGCGGACCACCGCAACACCGCCGGCCAGCTTGGCCAGACGTTCCTGCAGCTTTTCCTTGTCGTAGTCCGACGTGGTGTCTTCGATCTGGTTCTTGATCTGGCCGATGCGGCCTTCGATGTCGGCCTTCTCGCCGGAGCCGTCCACGATGGTGGTGGCGTCCTTGGTGATGGTGACCTTCTTGGCCTTGCCGAGCATGTCGAGGGTGACGTTCTCGAGCTTGATGCCCAGGTCTTCGCTAACCAGCTGGCCGCCGGTCAGGATGGCGATGTCTTCCAGCATNNTTGTTGACCACCAGGGTGGCCAGGGCCTCGCCTTCGATGTCTTCGGCGATGATCAGCAGCGGGCGCGAGGATTGCACCACCGCTTCCAGCACCGGCAGCAGCGCCTGCAGGGAGGACAGCTTCTTTTCGAACAGCAGGATCAGCGGGTCTTCGAGGACCGCCTCCATCTTGTCCGCGTTGGTGATGAAATAGGGGCTGAGGTAGCCGCGGTCGAATTGCATGCCTTCGACGACTTCGAGTTCGGTCTCGAGGGTCTTGGCTTCTTCGACGGTGATGACGCCTTCGTTGCCGACCTTTTCCATGGCCTTGGCGATCATGTCGCCGACTTCCTTGTCGCCGTTGGCGGAGATGGCGCCGACCTGGGCGATCTCGTCATTGGTGGTGACCTTCTTGGAGGTCGCCTTGATCTCGGCGACAACCCGGATCACGGCCTTGTCGACGCCGCGCTTCAGGT
>PLSW01000077.1:0-44045 GCA_003165275.1 Caulobacteraceae bacterium | reverse complement strand
CGAAGGACTTTTCGATCACCACGTTACGGCCCTTGGGACCGAGGGTGACCTTTACGGCGTTGGCGAGGATGTTGACGCCGCGCAGCATGCGGTCGCGCGCGTCAGAGGCGAAATAGACGTCTTTGGCAGCCATTATCGGGCTCTCCTAGAAAGAGGAAATTGGGGGAAGGACGGGCTTATTTCTCGACGACGCCGAGGATGTCGCTTTCCTTCATGATCAGCAGGTCTTCACCGTCGATCTTGACCTCGGTGCCGNNCTTCCTGCGGCTTTTCCTTGGCGGTGTCGGGGATGATGATCCCGCCCTTGGTCTTTTGTTCTTCCTCGACGCGCTTGATCACTACGCGATCGCCAAGAGGCCGAAACGCCATGTTTTTTCTCCCTGGGGGAACAGGTGGTTGGAATGGTTGGTCACACCCAACGAGCGCGGCCGTTAGCAGCCGCGCACCCTGAGTGCTAACGCGAGGGGGAATTAGGGACGCGGACCTATGGTGTCAAGGGCCCGGCGGGCCGAACCAGGCTCGAAGCGACGACGGCGACGCCGGTCAGCCGCGGATCGATCTCGGAAACCACCATGCCGCAGGGCTTTCCCCCGTCGCGGTCCACAAGCGGGGTGCGCAGGCGCAGGGCGACCCAGTCATAGAGGGCGTCGTTGGTGGCCTGGCAGTCGCGGGGGATCACCGCGTCGACCTTGGCCTGTTCGGCGTCGGCTAGGTGCAGGATCTCCACATAGCGCCAGTGGGTCTTGTCCAGCTTGAACAGCCGCTGGTCGTCGGGGCCTTTGACGGCCTTGAGCGACAGGCCGAGATAAGTGGCGTCAGGCCGGCGGATAAGCACCGGCCGGGGGGGCGGCGTGGTCGCCCACTTGCCGGCGAGGCCCGGGGCGTCGTTGACCCACAGGCCCAGGCGCAGGGTGGCCGGCCGCTGCAGATAGAAGATGATCGGAAAACCCCGGTCCATCCGGCCGTGCCGGTCGGCCCAGTGGGTGGCGTAGAAGGCGTAGTACCAGGCCCGGTGGTCGATCACCCCGAGCTTGGTGAAGTCGATGACCCGGCAGCGGCGGTTGATGGCCACGATGCCCATGGCGCAGACCCGCGGGGCTTGCACCAGAGGCTGGCCGGGAAGCACGCCGGCCAGGGCCGAGACGGGCGCCGGCGCGGCGGCGAGCAGCGCAAGGGCTAAGAGCCCCGCCTTCAGCGCGCTGACAAATCGCATGCTGTCCTCATCGCCTCGGGCCACTTGCCTTGGACGCCCCTTGGAGGCTCACTCGCCTTCACGCCGCCGCGATGTCAAGGAGCACCGCCATGCTCGACCATATCACCTTCGGAGTCGCCGACTACGGCGGGGCCACCCGGTTCTACGACCAGGCCTTGGCGCCGCTGGGGATCCAGCGACTGTTCGAGGCGACTCGCGCGCAGAGCGGATCGACCGCCTTCGCCGGCTATGGCGACACGCGGCCGTTCTTCTGGGTCGGCGAGGGCCGGGCGACGAGCGGCCAGCTGCACTTCGCCTCCACGGCCGAGACCCGCGGCCAGGTGGACGCCTTCTACGCGGCCGCCATCGCCGCCGGGGGAATCGACAACGGGCCGCCGGGAATCCGGGCGCACTATGCCTCGACCTACTACGGGGCGTTCGTGCTGGATCCGGAAGGGCGCAACATCGAGGCGGTGTGCCACGCGGCGGGGTAGGTTGGGGCCTCTGAAATTCAGGGTTCCGCCAGCGAACGACCCTTGCGCGCCGCCGCGACCGATGAAAGTTTCCGTCTATGGCGACCAAAACCCCGGAACGAAAACTTCGCATCACCCGTCTAAGGCTCCGTAACTGGCGGAACTTCCGGAATGTCGACGTTAAGCTTGAGCAGAGATCGTTCTTTGTCGGACCAAACGCGTCTGGAAAATCGAACCTGCTAGACGCGATACGATTCCTCCGCGACCTAGTTAGCACGGGCGGTGGCCTTCAGGAGGCCATTCAGCGACGGGGGGGTATGGCCAGCGTACGTTGTTTGGCGGCGAGACAGCTCCCTGATGTTGAGATTTACGTGGAGCTTGGCGACGACGACATTCCTGCCTTCTGGACCTACCAGTTGCGATTTCAGTCAGATGGAACCAAGAATCGGCTCCCCATCATCGTCGAAGAAATTGCAAAACTCAATGAAGCGGATGAGGTTCTAAGACGACCGGACAAGAGCGACAAAACCGATACGGCTAGACTGGGTCAGACCGCGCTAGAACAAACTAGCGCAAATAAGGATTTTCGCGAGATCGCCGAATTCTTTGCTTCTGTCCGCTACCTTCACGTAGTTCCCCAATTTATTCGCGAACCTTCGCGAGCACTAAGCCGAGAGGATTCTTTTGGTGCCGACCTGATAGCCCGCATCAACGGCACGCCAAAAAAGACCCGTGAGGCCCGGTTGCGTCGAATGAATGAGGCGCTGAAAATAGCTATTCCGCAGCTTGATGGTCTTGAACTCGTTGTCGATGAAATTGGCACTCCACACCTTCGCGCCAAATATCAACATTGGCGAGGACATGGCGCCTGGCAACAGGAAGATCGGTTTTCTGACGGCACACTGCGCCTTCTAGGTTTCATTTGGGCGCTGCAGACTGGAGGCGGGCCCCTTCTCCTTGAAGAGCCAGAGCAATCTCTGAATCCGTTCGTTGTTACTCAACTTGCCCCCATGATTTCGCGCGCCACTCGCCGCTCTCGCCGCCAAACGTTCGTAACGACTCACTCGGTCGAACTGCTCTCCCAGGATGTTTCGCTCGACGAAATAAACCTCCTCAGCCCGAGCGAAAATGGAACTACCGTCCAGCCAGTGAACTCAATTGATCAAGTCCGGGAGCTTGTGGCTGGGGGTATCTCGCCCGGCGAGGCCGTATTGGCCAGGACGCAACCAAGAGAGGCCAGGAGTCTCCCTCTTCTGGATCTGATGTCGTGAGGCGGGGGTGAACGTTTCGCTCGTAGGCGAGGGCCCAAGCGACATCGCCGTACTCCGGCGCCTAGTACAGCATGCCGACATGGTCTCGGGGATCGAGTTCATCACCAATGGCAAAGGTGGTCTCGACAAACGACTGCCCGGCTTCAACAACGCTGCAGCTCGCGCACCCTGGATCGTGCTTCGTGACCTCGACCACGACGCCCTGTGCGCGCCTGTCCTCACAGGAGCGCTGCTGCCGAATCCCGCTCAACTGATGCGCCTCAGAATAGCAATTCGAACGACTGAGGCTTGGCTCATGGCCGACCCAACAGCGCTTCGGGCGCACTTTAGACTTGGCCGAATTGCTATTCCTGAAGCGCCCGACGAATTGGCGGAAACCAAGATCACCATGCTCCGGATTTTGGCGCGGGCTCGTCCGACCGACACCGCGGCCGCGCTAGTGCGCCGAAAAGGAGAAACGCTTTCGCCCGGTCCTGAATACACCGTTCTTCTGAGCGAATTCGCCACAACCAGTTGGCGGCCGGAGATCGCTGCAGCAAAATCACCGAGCCTCGCCCGAGCGATATCTCGCCTTCAGCAGTTTCCCGCTGACATTCGGCGAGTCGCACACTGAACGCGTTGCGACCACGAACAAGCTTTCGTACCAGCGCCTGAGTTGGACCCAACGGGACGGGCGGGACTGCCCCGCCTCGTCCCACCGAGCCCGGACCTACCGGATCCCCGGTACGTGAAGCGCCGCTTCGCGTTCGACCTTCTGCTGGTAGACGAGGTCGCCGTACTTGCCGAATTCCATGCGCGCGATGGTGCGGCAGTGGACTTCGTCCGGGCCGTCGGCCAGGCGCAGGGTGCGCTGGTGGGCGTAGGCGCTGGCGAGACCGAAGTCGGTGGTCACGCCGGCGCCGCCGTGGGCCTGGATGGCGTCGTCGATGATCTTCAGGGCCATGGTCGGGGCCGCCACCTTGATCATGGCGATCTCCAGCCGGGCGGACTTGTTGCCGGCCTTGTCCATCATGTCCGCCGCCTTCAGGCAGAGCAGGCGGTGCATCTCGATGTCGATGCGGGCGTGGGCGACGCGCTCTTCCCAGACCGAGTGGTCGGAGATGTACTTGCCGAAGGCCTTCCGGCTCAGCAGGCGGCGGCACATCTTTTCCAGCGCGACCTCCGCGGTGCCGATGGTGCGCATGCAGTGGTGGATGCGGCCGGGNNCCCAGGCGGCCCTGCGCGATCTCGAAGCCGCGGCCTTCGCCGAGCAGCAGGGCGTCCTCAATGGGCACGCGCACGTTCTTCAGCAACACCTCGGCGTGGCCGTGGGGAGCGTCGTCGTAGCCGAACACCGGCAGCATGCGCACGATCTCGACCCCGGGGGTGTCGAGGGGCACCAGGACCTGGCTCTGCTGGGCATGACGCTCCTTGTCCGGGTTGGTCTTGCCCATGACGATGGCGACCTTGCAGCGCGGATCGCCCACGCCCGAGGACCACCACTTGCGGCCGTTGATGACGTAGAAATCGCCGTCCCGCTCGATGCGGGTCTCGATGTTGGTGGCGTCCGACGAGGCGACCTGCGGCTCGGTCATCAGGAAGGCGGAACGAATCTCGCCGTTCATCAGCGGCTTCAGCCACTTTTCCTTCTGCGCCCGGGTGCCGAAGCGCATCAGCACTTCCATATTGCCGGTGTCCGGGGCGGAGCAGTTGAAGACTTCCGACGCGAAGCCGACCTTGCCCATCTGCTCGGCGATCATCGAATATTCGAGATTGGTCAGTTGGTGACCTTCGAAGTGGAAGGTGTCGTCCACCGGCGGGTGGCCGCTTTCGGGGGGCATGAAGAAGTTCCACAGGCCCTCGGCCCGGGCCTTCTTCTTCAGTTCCTCGACGACCTGGACCACCTTCCAGCGCGCATCGCCGACCACGTTCATCTCCGCCTCATAGGCCGGGATCGCCGGGTAGATATGCTCGTTCATGAAGGCCACGACCCGGTTCAACCACTGGGTCTGTGTGGGGGAAATATCGAAGTCCATGGGGCGTCCTTCCCGTTCAAACGATCGTTTGAACGGGTTTTCGCACGGGGAGGATGCAGGGGCAAGCGATCTTGTCGTGACGGCGCCGTTGCGCCAGAGGTGGCGGATGATGATCATCGAGCCCCGCCCCCTGGACGGCCGTTTCGTGCGGCTGGAGCCCCTTGACCCGGTCCACCGCGAGCCCTTGCGCGCCGCGGCGGAGGCCGACCCGGCGATCTGGGAGATCTATCCCTATTCCATGGCCGGGAAGGCGTTCGACCCCTACTGGACCCGGTCGATGCGGCGGATCGAGGCCGGCGAGGCGGTGATCTACGCCGTGCTCAAGGATGGGGCGGTGGTCGGCGTGAGCGGCTTCGGACCGGACAGGGTCAACGCCACCACCGAGATCGGCGGAACCTACCTGCATCCGGCGGTGCGCGGCGGGCCGGTGAACCCGGAGTCCAAGCGGCTGATGCTGGCCCACGCCTTCGGGTCCGCGGCGCGGCGGGTGCAGTTCCGCGTGGACGCCGCCAACCTCCGCTCGGCGGCCGCCATGCGCAAGCTGGGGGCGGTTCAGGACGGGGTGCTGCGCCAGGACATGGTCACCTGGACCGGCCGGGTGCGCGATACGATCATCTTCTCCATCCTGCAGGACGAGTGGCCGGCGGCGCGGGATGGGTTGGATCGACGGCTGGCCGGGTTTGGGGGAGTAGATAGAATCGTAGCTGACGCCGAAAAATAGAGGCCTTCTCCCCCAAGGGGCGAAGGTCTGTTTATCCGCGCACCCGCTCCTCTTCCGGGAAGAACACCTCGTCCGCGTGCCGCGCCAGGTCCTCGGCCGTCCACCCCGCCTCCGGCTTCCACCCTGGCGTCGCGGTGATCTTGATCTCGTTGATGCCACGGCCGAAGAGACCCATGAACTTGCCAGTCCGGTCGCCGGAAAGGTCGCTGGCCATATAGAGCACGCCTGGCGCCAGATCCTCCGGCAGCGACCCGGGGCGCGGGCCGTCCTTGCTGCCGGGTAGGTCCGAGGTCATGCGGGTGTAGGCGCCGGGGGCCAGGCCCCAGACACGGATGCCGTAGCGGCGGCCCTCGATCGCCAGGACCCTGGTGAAGCCTGCGATGCCCCCCTTGGCCGCGCCGTAGTTGGTCTGGCCGAAATTGCCGTAGAGGGCCGAGGTGGAGGAGGTGTTGACGATCACCCCGCCGCGGCCGTTGTCCTTCATCCATTTGAACACCGGCTGGGTGACGCAGAAGCACCCCTTCAGGTGCACCCGGACCACCGCGTCCCACTCGGCCTCGGTCATATTGGCGAAGGTGCGGTCGAGGAGGATGCCAGCGTTATTCACCAGGATGTCCACCTGGCCGAAGTTGTCGAGGGCCGCCTTCAGCAAAGCCTCGCCGGTCTCCATCTTCGAGACGTCGCCGCCGTCGGCCACGGCCCGGCCGCCCGCGGCGACAATGTCGTCCACCACCTTCTGCGCCATCGGCGAGGCGCCGGCGGCCGTGCCGTCGCGGGACCCACCGAAGTCGTTGACCACCACCGCGCAGCCCTCTTTGGCGAAGAGGCGGGCGTAGGCTGCGCCGAGGCCGCCCCCCGCGCCGGTGATGATCGCCACCTTGTTGTCCAGCAAACCCATGTTCGTCTCTCCCTTGCCGACGTCCGCTCGGCTTCGCGGCGGATCATTCCGCGAGGAGGGCTGAGTGGCAAGACGCTACGGACTTAGCAGACGGACCAGGTGCGCCAGCCCTTGATCCTGCGCCCTGCGGACAAGGCGCGCATCGGCGGTCAAGACGCGGAGACCCCGTTGCTCCGCAAGGGCGAGATAGCTGGCATCATAGGCGGAAAATCCATATTGAGACGCCATCTCGAATGCCCGTTGGGCGAGATCCGCCACCGGAACCGCCTCATCCAACAGCGCTGCAACGGAGGCGACCGCGGCGGCGGCCTGATCGGCAGATGTTTCGCCGCGGCGCAGGACCTTCGCCGCGATGCTCGCCATCTCTATGAACAGCAGATCGGGCGCCAGAAGCGAGACTTCGCCGCCCAGTTCAACGATAGCCTCGGGCGTTCCGGGTTCGACGAAGTAGAGTTTGGCGGCGACCGAGGCATCCACGACGACCTCACCGGGCATCCCGGTCTTCCCTGATCAGATCGACGCTGTCAGTGCTCACGCGCGGGGCTTCGGCGGCGAAACTCGCGATCAACGCCCGTCTCCGCGTGATCGCGGCTTCGTGGACGGCGCGCGCGAGAGCAACGCCCGTGTCGCCCCCGGACTCCGCTGCGTAGTCGTCCAACAGCTTGCGCGCGGCGAGGCTCAACTGTTCCGGCGAAACCGAGAATAGGCCGGGCCGGATCGGCGCCTTGCTTGCAGGCTCGCCCTTGGCCCGCACGAACACGACCTTCTCACCGGGAACGTCCACGCGAGACGTCTTCCAACCCGCATCCCGCCAAGCCCGAACGCCGACATGCGTGCCGGTATTGTTCGACCACCATGTGGGATGAGCTTTCGCCGATGGGGGCAAGGGAAATCCCAATACGCGCTCGACATCGGCGAATGTCATCGGAACTTGTTCGGCGCTTCGGCTCTCCAGGAACTGACGCAAGGGATCATATTTGGACATCAGACGTCTCGCTTAATAGTATAATATGTATAACATATATCTTTCGCGGATCAAGGTCTCCGCGCGCGAAAAAACGACCTGAGCAGCGCCGCCCCCTCCTCCGCCAGCACGCCGCCGGTCACTTCTGGCCGCCAGTGGCAGGTGGGCTGGGCGAAGAAGCGGGCGCCCGAGACCACCGCCCCGCCCTTGGCGTCCGTGGCGCCGAACACCACCCGGCCGATGCGGGCGTGGCTGATGGCGCCGGCGCACATGGCGCAGGGCTCCAGGGTCACCACCAGGGTCAGGCCGGTCAGCCGGTAGTTGCCCCGAAGGCGGGCGGCCTCGCGCAGGGCGAGGATCTCGGCGTGGGCGGTGGGGTCGTGCAGGCCGATGGGGGCGTTGCCGGCCTTGGCGACCACCTCGCCGGTGGCCGGATCGACGATCACCGCCCCGATCGGCGCCTCGCCGGCCTCGGCGGCGGCTTGCGCCATTTCGAGGGCGATGCGCATGGTGCGAAGATCATGGTCGATCATGCGAAACACACAAACGGCCCCCTGGCGACAGGTCAAGGCGCGATGAATTCGGGGGGCGAGCGCGTCGCCAAGGCCCTGGCCCGCGCCGGCGTCGCCTCGCGGCGGGAAATCGAGCGCTACATCGCCGAAGGGCGGGTGCAGCTGAACGGCAAGGTGCTGGACACCCCGGCGGTCAAGGTCGGCGACGGCGACATATTGATGGTCGACGGCGTGGTCGTCGGCGAGGCCGAACCGGCCCGGGTCTGGCGCTACCACAAGCCCACGGGCCTGGTGACCACCCACCGGGATCCCAAGGAGCGGCCGACGGTGTTCGAGCACCTGCCGCCGGGCCTGCCGCGGGTGATCTCAATCGGACGCCTCGATCTGAATTCCGAGGGCCTGCTGCTGCTCACCAACGACGGCGCCCTGGCCCGGGCCTTGGAGCTGCCGGCCACGGGCCTGACCCGCCGCTATCGCGCGCGCGCGCGGGGCCATGTCAGCCAGGCCAAGCTCGACACGCTAAAGGACGGCCTGACCGTCGAGGGCGTCCGCTACGGCCCCATCGAGGCGAGTCTGGACAAGGCCAAGGAGGGGGCGCAGGGCGCGAACCTGTGGATCACCCTCACCCTCATCGAGGGCAAGAACCGGGAGGTCCGCAAGGTGCTCGAGGCCCTGGGCCTGACCGTCAACCGTCTGATCCGGCTGGCCTACGGCCCCTTCCAGCTGGGCGCCCTGGCGCCGGGGGCGGTGGAGGAGATCGGCCCCCGCGTCGTGCGCGAACAGCTCGGCGGCCACATCGCCCCGGCCAACCTGCCCAGCGGCAGCCAGGTGGGCGCAGCGTCCACGACAGCCACGGGCGTCGAAGAGTATGAAGGCCGCCCGCCGCGGGGCGATCGGCGCTCGCCCCGCTCCGGTGCGCCGAGGACCGGCGCCGATAAGGCCGCCGCCCCGCGCAAGCCGCGCGCCGACGCGGCCGCGCCGGCTAAGACCGAATACAAGCCCGGCTGGGCCAAGCCGAAGATCGGCCCCGCCCGGGGCCCCTCGAAGCCTAAGAAGGCTCGGCCGTCCCCAGAGGGGCGTTCGCCAGTGAAGCCTTCATCGCCGAAACCGCCGAAGGCAGGCGCACCACCTCCACGAAGCTCCGGCGCTCATCGGAAAGGCCCTCCGAAAGCGGGCGGTCCAAGGCCGCGCGGGTAAGGCGCTTGGCGTAGGCCAGGCCCGCCGGCGGCCGGGCTTCGAATTCCGCGGCGATCTCCAAGGCGCGGGCGACGCAGTCCTCCGCCACCTCGTGCACGAGGCCGATGGCGAGGGCGTCCGCCGCGCCCACCACCCGGCCGCGCAGGATCATTTCCAGGGCCCTCGCCTCCCCGATCACCCGCGGCAGGCGCTGGGTGCCCCCGCCGCCGGGGAAGATGCCGACCCGGGTCTCCGGCAGGCCGATGGCCGTGCAGTCGGCGGCGGCGATGCGGAGGTCGCAGGCGAGCGTCAGCTCGAAGCCGCCGCCCATGCAAAGGCCGTTGATAGCCGCAATGACGGGCTTGGGCGCGGCGGCGATCAGGTCGACGAGGGCGCCGAAGCCGCCGCCGGAGGGGGCCGCTTCGGCGGGCGGCGGGGCCTTGGCCAGGGCGTCGCCGAGCACCGTCAGCTCGCCGACGTCATAGTGCCGGATGAAGATGCCCGGCACGCCGCCGGTGATCACGATCGCCCGCACGGCGGGGTCCGCCGCCAGGGCCTGCATCACGGTCAACATCTCGGCGGCGCCGGCGGCGGTCATGGTGCCGATGGCCGGGTTGGCGTAGATCACCAGCGCCGCGCCGCCGCGGCGTTCGACAGTCACCAGGCTCATGGCTGACACTCTCTTTCCCGCCGCGCCGGTCCGCGGCAGGGCATCTAACGCGCCGCCACGCCCTCGAACAAGACGCCGATCTGGGCGTCCATCATGGCGATCAGGCCGGTCGTATCGGCGCCGCCCTGCGGCGCATGGCGATAGTTCCACACGTAGGCGGCCAGCAGGACGTCGACGAAGGTGTCCTGATCAATGTCGCCGCGCACGTCGCCCCGGGAAGCGCCGCTGCGAAGGGTCTCGATCAGCATGGCCTTCAGCCGCGCGTTGCGCCCCAGCGGCACGACCCGCTCCCCCGGCGACCAGTTGAAGGACGCACTGACATAGGCCACGAACAGGCGCAGCCGCCGGGTCTCGAACCCGTAGTGCACCGCCATGATCGAGCGCAGCCGATCGACGGTGGGACCCCGCAGGTGCGGAATGATCAGCTCAAGCTCGGCGTAGAGGCCGGCGAGCCGATCCTCCATCACCTGGCTGAGGATTTCAGCCTTGCCGTCGAAGGTGGTGAAGACGCTGCCCACCGACACGTCCGCCCGCGCGGCGATCTGGCGGATCGTCGTCTCGTCGTAACCCACTTCCTCGAAGAGATCGCGCGCCGCGGCGAGCACGCGATCACGCGTCGCCTGTTTGCGCACCTGCCGGAGCCCCAGTTGACTTCCCCCCGCTTGGCGCGCCCGCGCCGATCTTGTGCGGACCGGCGCCGTGCGCCGGTCCGCCGATAGTTAGGCCGCCGCCTGCAGGCCGCCCAGCAAAACATTGATCTGCGCCGAGAGCCGCGTGCGCAGCGCCTCGATTCCCCAGCCGTCGAAAATGGCCTGGCGATAGTTGGCCACATAGCTGTTCCACAGCATGTCACTGGTCAGGGCTACATCCAGCCCCTTGGCGAGGTCGCCGCGCTCGACGGCCTGGCGAAGAACCTTGGCCAGGAGCTGCAGGATCTGGCCGACGCCTTCGCGGTTGCGGCGTTCGGCCGCCGTGTCGCGCAGCCAGGAAAAGCTGATCGCCGCCTGGACCAGGCGAAGCTGCTCCAGATGCAGTTCGTAGCCGGCCATGAACATCTCCAGCAGCGCTGTGCGCGGATCGCCGGCCAGGTCCGCCGCCGCCTGCATCCGCTCGAAGAGCATCTGGTCGTCGGCGACGATCACCTCGTTGAAGAGGTCCGCCTTGTCGGTGAAGCTGGCGAACACCGCGCCGGTCGACAGGTCCGCCGCGGCGGCGATGTCGCGGATGGTGGCGGCCTCGTAGCCGCGCTCGGCGACGAGGCGGCGGGTCGCGTCAAGCAGCTTCAGGCGGGTGCGCTGCTTGGCCTGAGAGCGGCGCGTCATCGGCGCCGAGACTGCGCTGTATATGCGGCCGGGCAATTGGTTCATTCCGTCGTCCAGTTGGGGGAGGCGATTGCGGGGGAGCCGAGGAGAAGTTCGCCGTTCGATGAACGGGTTCATTCAACTCGTCGCCTCGATTGGAAGGAGAGTTTCACCCGTCTAATGACGGATGGGAAATCCGTCATTTTTTGGGCTTTGTCATTGAGACGTCGCAAATAATCGACCACGACGCTGTGTCAAGAGCATGGCCGTCGTATTACGGCGTAAATGAACATGTTCAACAACCACCGGTGTTCCGGAGCAAAATAGCCCCGAACGCGCTAGTGGCGTCCGAGCGGCGTGGGGATTAAGGTCGACCGATGACGCAAGTGTTCAACATCCTGATCCCCCTGGCGCTGACGGCCGTGCTGGTCACGCTG
Organism: Caulobacteraceae bacterium; assembly: GCA_003165275.1. Taxonomy (GTDB): domain Bacteria; phylum Pseudomonadota; class Alphaproteobacteria; order Caulobacterales; family Caulobacteraceae; genus Poindextera. The sequence goes on along the minus strand of PLSW01000077.1, from coordinate 32,415 downwards.
GGCTTCGGCATCTACGCCCTGTTCCGGGGCGGCGACTTCGGTCGTTCCTATTCCAACAGGCTGATGCGCCTGCGCGTGGTCTTGCAGTTCGTCGCCATCCTGGTCCTGCTGGCGGCGTTCTGGTGGCGGACGCGTCACTGACCATGGTTATGCTTAATCGCATCTACACCCGGACGGGAGACGGCGGATTGACGCGCCTGGCCACCGGCGCCCCCCGGCCGAAACATGACGCTCGGGTGGAGGCCTACGGCGGGGTCGACGAGACCAACGCCTGCATCGGTCTGGCCCGATTGCACACGGGCGACGACGCGATCCTCGATCCCATGCTGGCCCGGGTGCAGAACGATCTCTTCGATCTGGGCGCGGACCTCGCCACGCCGGGCGATCTGGCCGGCGCCCTGCGCATCGTGGCCAGCCAGGTCGAGCGGCTGGAGGGGGAGATCGACCAGCTCAACGCCGAGCTTTCGCCGCTGACATCTTTCATCCTGCCGGGAGGCAGCCCAGCCGCCGCCGCCTTGCACCTGGCGCGGACGGTCTGCCGACGGGCCGAGCGGGGGGTCACCCTGCTGGCCTCCCTCGAGGCGGACGGCGTCAGCGCCGAGGCGCTGAAATACCTGAACCGGCTCTCCGACCTTATGTTCGTCGCCGCGCGCTGGGCCAACGCGCGAGGCGCGGCCGACGTGCTTTGGACGCCGGGCGGGACGCGGCCCTCGACATAACGAAACCGCCCCACAACCGGATCGGCGGCGGGGCGGATGATCGCGGCGCTCAGGGCCGCGACAAGAAAAGCTGAACTACTTCGCGTCCCGAGCCGTGTCGGTCACCGCGTTACCCGCAGCAGAAACGTCCCTCCCCGCGCCCTCGACAGTATTGCAGGCTGCAACGGCGAGGCCGGCGGCAACCACCGCCAGAAGAATGAGTTTGCGCATCGCGTATCTCCCAGAGAGCACGTCAAGGGAACACCTAGCCTCTCGCTAGGTTCCGCTTTTGCTTCACTTTCGGCTTCGGCGTTTCACTGTCACCAGCGGCCCTGGGCGTCGGGAAGATCAGGCGGCTGCTGATCCCGCCGCGGGCGTTCGGCGTGACTTCCATGCGCCCGCGCAGCTGACGGGCGAAGGCCGCCATGAGCGTTCGGCCGACGCCGTCCCCGGCCAACTCCGGCGCCGTCCCGGATCCTTCGTCGGCGATCAGCAGCTCAGCCTCGTCCCCCGAGACGATGAAGCGGACGAGCAGCAAGCCGCCCTTGTGCGCCAGGGCGTGCTTCTGGGCGTTGCTGATGGCCTCCACCGCGAACAGGGCCAGGGGCGCAAGCTTGTCCGGATCGATATTGAGCTCGTCCGCGTCCAGTTCGGTGCGGATCGGCGCTGCATCATGCTGGTAGTCGGTGATCATCTGGCCCAGCAGATCGCCGAGGAAGGTGCGCAGGTCGACCCGCTTCAGGTCCGGCCCCTGGTAGAGGGCGCGGTAGATCAAGGCCAGGGCGGCGATCCGCTGGCGAGTGTCGGCCATGGCCGTGCGGGCCGCGGGATCGGCGAGGGAGCGCTGCTGCAGGCTGAGCAGGGAGGTGATCACCTGCAGGTTGTTCTTCACCCGGTGATGGATTTCGCGCATCAGCGAATCCTTCTGCGCCAGGGAATCGAGCAGGGAGGCGTCGCGGGCGGCGATGGCGTCGGCCATCAGTTCCAGGGCGTGGGCCAGCTCGCGCACCTCGGGGGGGGCGTGGTCGGCCTGCACCGGGCGGACGGTGAACCGGCCTTTGGCGTAGATGGCGGCGATGCGCTGCAGATAGTTCAGCCAGCGGACCACCACCCGCTCGACGGCGAACCAGACCGCCGCCAGGGCCACGAAGAAGGACAACAGCGGAAACAGCAGGCTCGAAAGCGGGTTCAGCCGGGCCCAGGAGAACCATCCCTGGGCGGGGGCGGAGAGGATGATGAAGACGTCCCCGGCGAGGGGCGTGGCCGAAAACACCCGGTCGTGTCCCTGGCGATCCCGGGCGTAGTAGACGAGGGAGCCGGCCTGGCGGACCTTGGCCGCATAGTTGGCGGGGGCCTCGACCGCGTCCGCGGGGCCGGACAGGGCCAGGGGACGGCCGTTGGCGTCGGCGAGGTCAATGCGCGTATCGGCGGGCAGGGCGCGGTCGCCCATCTCCGGCTTGAGGCTGGCCAGGTCGATGACCGCCGCCATGGCGCCGTCGAAGCGACCTTGCGCATCGGTGTGGGACTGGGCGGCGAGCAGGGCCGGGCGGCCGAAGCTGAGCGCGCTTGGCGCGGGGATGACCAGGCTGGTCTGTCCCGCCCGCAACCGGCTGAACCAGTCCCCCGATCCGGGCGCGAGGCCGCCCGTGGCGGACGCGGCGGCGCAGGTCACCCGGCCCTGGGCGTCATAGCGAATGAGGTTCAGGTAGCCGGTCAGTCGCTGATTGAGCTCAGTGAGCCGCTGGGCGCACTCGTAGCCCACAGCCTCGGGCGCCAGGGTTTCGATCAGCACCTGGGCGCTGGCCATGCGCGCCCGGGCGGTGGCGGCGCCGCGTTCGGCGGCCAGGGCCAGGGTGAGCCTCTGGGTCTCGGCCTCCTTGCGGAAGGACAGCCCGGCCTGGGCGGCGCCGAGAAGCAATAGGGGCAGCAGGGCTAGCGATAGGGCGATGCCTAGCCGCGACCGTATCGTGGTCAGCGGTCCCCACGCCAACCGTTTCATGCCATCACCGCCTAGCGAACCGAGCTCAACCGTTCGGCGTCCGCCAAAATAGAGCCCATGGCCTCCCCGGCCGATCGGCCGTCGCGGTCATAGGCGCCGCTCTCGAGAATGACCTGCAGGGCCTTGCGCGCCCGGCTCACCCGGCTCTTCACGGTGCCGACGGCGCAGCCGCAGATATCCGCCGCCTCTTCGTAGGCGAAACCGCCGGCGCCGACGAGAATCAGCGCCTCGCGCTGTTCGAGGGGCAGCATGCGCAGGCCCAGCCGCAGTTCGTCGAGCACCACCGGCGATTCCGGGTCGTCGATCGCCACCAGGGTCCGCTCGGCCGCTTCCTGGTCAAGCTGGGTCTGGCGCCAGGACCGGCGGCGTTCGGAATAGAACTGGTTGCGCAGGATCATGAAGGTCCAGGCCTTCATATTGGTGCCCATCTGGTAGCTGGCGCGGGCGTCCCAGGCCTTGATCATGGCGTCCTGGGCCAGGTCGTCGGCGCTGGTGGGATCGCCGGACAAGGTTCTCGCGAAGGCGCGCAGATGGGGGATCAAGGCCACGAGCTCACGCTTGAACGCCTCTTCACGCGCGTCATGCGCGCGATCATCGCCCTTGGCCGCCTGCGGCGACGTCTCCTGATGGGCGTCCATCAGCGCGATCCCGACGCTTTATCGTCGGCGCGGCGGAGGATTTCCAGGAACTCGTCCGGCACCGGTTCGCTGACCACTTCGTCGAACATCTGGCGCAGCTTCACGCCGATGGCCTGCTGGCGCAGGCGCGCCTCGTCAAGCGAGGGACGCCCCTTGCGCTTGGGCGTTTCAATAGGGCCCTGGTCAATCATGGTCTTGGCGTCGCGTCGCTCCAACGTGCGCCCCCCTCTGCATTCGACAAACTACCTGTACAAAGATCTGTACGTCGCACCGGGCCGGAAACGCTGCAACATGCGGAAGGTTCCCTAAAATCGTCAGCGGATGGAACCTAGGCGTAGCCGCGGCGTTAATTCTCTTGAACCGGCCCTGCCGGCGCGGCTTTGCGCTATTTTAACGCGCCTGCGCCGCAAGGGTTCATTATCAGGGGAGCGTCCATGAGTCTTCTAGCCCGCCTTTCGCCGCATCTGCCTTACGTCCGCCGGTACGCCCGCGCCTTGACGGGCGACCAGCCGACCGGCGACGCCTATGTGCGGGTGGCCCTGGAAGCCCTGGCCGCTGGCGAGCGCAACCTCGATCCCGGCCTGACGCCGCGGGTGGCGCTCTATCACGTGTTCCACGCCATCTGGTGCTCCAGCGGCGCCCAGCTTGAGAGCCGCGAGGAATCCATCACCTCCAACGCCCCCGACGACGCGGCGCACCGGCTGATGCGCATCGCCCCCCGCTCCCGCCAGGCGTTTCTGCTGACGGCCCTGGAAGGCTTCACCCCCAGCGAGGCGGCGCAAATCCTCGGCTGCGACTTCTCCGAAGTCGAGCAGCTGATCGCCGAGGCCCAGTCGGAGATCGACGCGGAACTGGCCACCGAGGTGCTGATCATCGAGGACGAGCCGGTCATCGCCGCCGACATCGAGGCCCTGGTCAAGGAACTGGGCCACAAGGTCATCGACATCGCCGCCACCCGCGGCGAAGCCCTGGCTTCGGTGGCGCGTCATACCCCGGGCCTGGTTTTGGCCGACATCCAGCTGGCGGACGGATCGTCCGGCATCGATGCGGTGAAGGATATCCTCGGCCGCTTCGACGTGCCGGTGATTTTCATCACCGCCTTCCCCGAGCGCCTGCTCACCGGCGAGCGGCCGGAGCCGACCTTCCTGATCACCAAGCCGTTCCAACCGGAAACGGTGAAGGCGGCCATCGGCCAGGCCCTGTTCTTCCACCCCGCCCGCAAAGCCAAGGCGGCCTGAGCGGAACCTCGGCGCGACCGCAACGTTTGATCCGCGACCCTTTGATTGGAGGCGGACATGCTCGGTTGGGCTCTGGTTTTCTTCGTTCTGGCGATCGTGGCCGGCGTTCTGGGATTCATGTCGCTCGCGGGCCTCGCGGCCAGCATCGCCAAGATCCTGTTCCTGGTCTTTCTGGTGCTGCTCGTGGTCAGCTTCGTGATCCGGGCGATCAGAGGGCAGTCGGTGGTCTAGGGCGGCGCTGAGCATGCTCAAGCCCTGTTCCCGTCACCCCCGGGCCATCCTCTTCCGATCGCCTTCGGCGATCGGGGCGCTACTACCCGGGGGCAAGGGAACACGAACAGGACTGGGCTGGCGCTCGTGCGACAACCGCCCCGCCTGTGATCCCCAGCCCCCGGGACAAGCCCGGGGGTGACGGGGATTGGAGTGACGACGTCTACTTCCCCTCGACCGACAGTGTTCCCTAATCCTCAGCCTCGACTAGCGCCGCGGCCGGCCCCGGTCGCGGCGCGGCCTGAGTGTGACGACCGCTGACTTCAGAGGCCACGTCGCTGGGCAGGCCGACGAAGAAGAACAGGCCGCAGAGCGAAATCACCCCGATGATGAAGAAGGCCGGCGAGACGTCGGCCGCCTGCAGCGTCTTGTCGTGGTGCAGGCTGAGGATCATGTGCAGCAGGAGCGCCGCCAGGCCGATGCCGATGCTCTGCGACAGCTGCTGGCCCATGGCCGAGAGGCTGCTGGCCTGGCTCATCCTCGGCTGCTCGACGTCGGCGTAGGCCATGGCGTTGAGGGCGGTGAACTGAAGGGAGCGGAAGAATCCGCCCACCAGCAGGGTGGCCACGATCAGCAGCTGCGGCGTGGTGGCCTTGAACAGGCTGTAGCTCATGAAGATCAGGCCGGTGATCAGGGTGTTGGCCACCAGAACCGGCTTGAATCCGAACCGGGCCAGGATCGGCCGCGCCGTGGCCTTCATCACCAGGGCCCCGGCGGCGCTGGTGAAGGTCATCAGCCCGGCGGCCAGGGCGTTCATGCCGAAGCCGATCTGCAGCAGCAGGGCGAGCAGGAACGGGGTCGCCCCCATGCTCATGCGGATGAAGGCACCGCCCACGGTGGAGGCCATGAAGGTGGGGATGCGCAGGAGGCTGAAGTCGATGATCGCGTGCGGCGCGCGCTTGGCGTGCCAGCCATAGGCCGCCAGGCAGACCGCGCCGCCCAGAAAGAGCCCCGCCACCACCGAGAACGGCAGAATGCCCCGGCCAAGGTTCTCGAAGCCGTAGACCACCCCCGCTAGGCCGAAGCCGGTGAGGATGAAGCCGCGCCAGTCCAGGGGCGGCGCCCCCTCCTCGCGCACGTCGCCGATGAACAGGGTCACCAGCACCACTCCGAGCACCCCGATCGGGATGTTGATGTAGAAGATCCACTGCCAGCTGAAATGGGTGACGATGAAGCCGCCGATGGGCGGGCCCAGGACCGGCCCCAACATCGCCGGCATGGTCAGGTAGGACATGGCCCGCACCAGCTCGGACTTGGGCACCGAGCGCAGCAGCACCAGCCGGCCCACGGGCGCCATCATCGCCCCGGCCATCCCCTGGACCATCCGCGCCGCCACCAACTCCGGCAGGGTGTGCGACAGGCCGCAGCCCAGGGACGCGGCGGCGAACAGGGCGATGGCGATACGGAACACCAGCTTGGCCCCGAACCGGTCCGCCGCCCAACCGCTGATCGGCAGGAACACCGCCGAGGCCAGCAGATAGCTGGTGATGGCGAGGTTCAGGGTCAGGGGATCCTCGTGCAACGACCGGGCCATGGTCGGCAGGGCGTTGGAGATCACCGTGGCGTCCAGGGTCTGCATGAACAGGGCCGAGCCGATGATCATCGGCACCAGGCGGCCGGTGCGCACGACGGCGGCCTCGTCCTCGCGGGCGATGCGGTCGAGGGCGTCGGAGGTCGGCAGGGCCATGGTCAGCTCCGTTCGCCGGCGAGCTGTTCGAGGGGGGCGATGGCGGCGCGCAGGACGTCCAGCCCTTGCGGGCTCAGCGTCTCCAGCCGGCGCGCCAGCCAGTCGCTGCGCTGGCGGCGCACGGCCTCGAGGGCGGCGACGGCGGCGGGGGTGATCGCAAGGCCCACCCGCCGGCGATCCTCGCAGGCGGGGGGCTGGCGCTCCACCCAGCCGTCGGCCTCCAGGCGCTTGATGTGGGCGCTCATGGTCGGCTTGGAGATCATCTCCAGCTCGGCGAGTTCGGAGACCCCGACGCCGGGGCGCTTGTGGATCAGGCCCAGCAGCATGGCGTCGAGGGGCGACAGGCCCAGGCGTTGGGATTCCCGGCGCAGCTGCCGCGACAGCCGCAACAGGGCCGGGCGCAGGGTTTCGGCGAGATGGACGAGGTCGGAATCGGGCATGAGGAAAACCAGTTAGGTTTTCTAACTATCTATCTATCGGCGTGAGTGCAAGGCGCGTTCGCCCTTGGACCATTGTCGGATTGAATCTGCACAGCGCCCCCCGAACCTTCGTCACCCCCGGGCTTGTCCCGGGGGCGGGGGAACACAGACCGTGAATCGTTACACCGTGGGGCTCAACGCGCCCAGTTCGTGATCCCTTGCCCCCGGGACAAGCCCCGGGGGTGACGGCCTTAGGGGTCGGGTCAACGGAGGAACTTACGAGCAAAAGCAGACGACCCCCGCTCGGAGGAGCGAGGGCCGCGCTTCGTCAGGAATGAAGGTCTCGCAGATCTCAGTCGGTGATGCGGTAGTGGCCGTGATCGTCGGGGCAGACGCGGACGTAGCGATAGTCGTCGCCGTCGCGCCCGTGGGCGGGGGCGACGGCAAGGCGGCAGCCGTGGTGGTGGTAGTATTCGTTGTCGTAGCGGCCGCTGGGCCCGTGCTCCCACTCGCCTTCCCGGTAGGGGTAGGTCTGGTCGTAGGTGAAGTAGTAGCCGCCCTCGTCGCAGCGGGCGGTGGAATGGCCCACATTGGCGCCGACAGCGCCGCCGAGGACCGCGCCGATCACCGCCCCGCCCGTGCGCCCGCCGCCGGCCGCCAGGTTGGAGCCGATGGCGGCGCCGGCCAGGGCGCCGATCAGGCCGCCGACGACGGCATGGTCGCGCGCGCGCTGTTCGCAGGGATTGTCGCGATAGTCGCGGTAGTAGTCCGCCGGCCCGGGGCCCATGGCGTCGGGGTGATCGCGACCGTCGGCGTGGTCGCGGTGTTCGCCGAAATCCCGATCCCAGGCGCCGGGGCCGTAGCGGGCGTCATAGTCGTCGCGGCGGTCATGCCAGTAGCGGATGAAGGCGCCTTCGCCGTAGCGGGCGTCGTATTCGGCCTTCTCGTGCTCGAAGCGGGCGTGGGCGCGCTGGTAGGCGTCGCGCCGGGTCTGATAGTCCGCGGTGCGGTTCTGATAGTCGGACTGGGCGTTCTGGTACTGCTGCTGCTGCTGTTCGTACGTCTGCTGCTGTTGCTGGTAGTCGGGGTCGGCAGGCTGGGCCTGCGCGAAGCCCAGGCCGGAGGTCGTCGCCATCAGGATGGCGAGACTGGCGACAAGGGGAGTGGATTTCATCGGCTCAACTCCAAGATGGCCGCCGGACGAGGCCGCTGGATTGCGGCTCCCACAGGGGCGACCTGCGGCCGGTCCCCGGAAACGGGACCGGACAGTTCCTGGGTCTCTAACGTGAGCGGCGGCGTCGGGTTGCGACGCCCGGGGAGCCGGCCGCTGTCAGACGATGATGTGCAGGGTCGCGATGGCGACGAAGGCCAGGGCGAAGACGATGGCCAAGAGGATTTCGGAGCCCTTGAACAGCGGGCTGTTGGGAGTGCGCATGCGGGGCCGGTCCGTCTCGTTTTGGGGCGGTGTGCGTGCTTAACCGCAAGTTAAGGGCCAAACGCCCCTCCCCCCGGACCGGCAAACCCGCTAGCGTCGCGCCGGTTTTCTGGGGAGCGCGGAATGGCGATCGAGGCTGTGATCTGGGATTTCGGCGGGGTGTTCACCACCTCGCCCTTCGAGGCGTTCAACCGCTACGAGTCGGCCCGGGGCCTGCCGAAGGACCTGATCCGCACCCTCAACGCCACCAACCCCCACGACAACGCCTGGGCCCTGTTCGAGCGCTCGCAGATCGACACCGCCGGGTTCGACTCCACCTTCGCGGCGGAGGCCAAGGCCCTGGGCCACGACGTCCGCGGCGCCGACGTCCTGCCGCTGTTGTCCGGCGAGGTGCGGCCGCGGGTGGTGGCGGCGCTGAAGGCCTGCAAGGCCCGCTTCAAGGTCGGCTGCATCACCAACAACATGGCCAGCGCCGGCCACGGGGCGGGCATGGCCTCGACCACCGGCAAGGCCGCCCAGATCGCCGAGATCATGGGCCTGTTCGACGCGGTGATCGAAAGCTCCAAGGCGGGGGTGCGCAAGCCCGACCCGAAAATCTACCTGATGATGTGCGAGCTGCTGGCGGTGAAGCCGGACGCCTGCGTCTACCTCGACGACCTGGGGATCAACTGCAAACCGGCCGCGGGCCTGGGGATGACGGCGATCAAGGTGACGACGGAGGACCAGGCGATGACCGAGCTTGGCAAGCTGACCGGTCTTACGCTCTAGGAGACGTCCCAATGACCCGCCCCGCCAAGATCGGCGCCGCCGCCGCCCTCGCCCAGCTGCCCGATTGGCGCGCCGCCGGGGGCCGGGACGCCATCGTGCGCAGCTTCAAATTCGCCGACTTTAACGCGGCCTTCGGCTTCATGACCCGGGTCGCCCTGCTGGCGGACAAGATCGACCACCATCCGGAATGGTCGAACGTCTACAACCGCGTCGAGGTGCTGCTGGCGACCCACGACGCCGATGGGGTCACCGAGCTGGACGTGCGGATGGCGAAGTTCATGGACGCCGCCGCCGGCGGCTAGTTCACCATGATCGCGCCGAGGAGGAACTTGGCCCCCGGCTGGCCGAGGACCGAGTCGGTCTGTCGTTGCAGCACCTGGGCCATGTAGTCGGCGTTGGGCGCCATGCCGGGGCCTAGGCCCGAGGCGTAGGCCTGCACCATCTGCACATAGGCCGCGCGCAGACGGGGCCCTGAGATCACCGCACGCTGGTGCAGGCCAGCGTTGGGCACGTCGATACCGAGGTCGACGGTCATCACTCCGCGCCGGCCGTCGCCGCGGATGACGGTGGCGGTCAGGGTGTCGAACTGGATGAAGTTGAGGCCGCCGCCCTTCTTCTTGGCCTCCCCGGCCGCCTGGGCGACCGGCGCCGTCAGCAGCGCGGCGGGGGCGAGGGCGGCGCAAAGCGCTGCGGCGAGGATGTGGCGGCGACGAATCATCGCGCCCAAACTGGCGCCCAATCGGTTGACGCACCATTTACGCGGGCGATCCTATCGGTTCTAAGGCCGCATCCGCGGCTCAGGTGACGTCCCATGGCGAAGGCGAGCGTTCTCAACGGCCTGATGCGCGGCTTCATCGGCCGCTGTCCCAACTGCGGGAAGGGGCGGCTGCTGCACCGGTACCTGAAGGTGGTCTCGCCCTGCGCCGCCTGCGGCCACGACAACGCCCAATATCCCTCGGACGACGCCCCGCCCTATTTCACCATCCTGATCATCGGCCATGTGGTGATCGCGCCGCTGGTGGTGTTCCCGATCATCTGGGAGCAGCCGGTGGGCCTGATCCTGGCCATCGCCATGCCGACTGTCATGGCGCTCACCCTGCTGCTGCTGCCCCGGGTCAAGGGCGCGGTGATCGGGGTGCAGTGGGCGATCCGGCAGAACGACGGCGACGCGCCCCTGGGTGTCACCGAGGCCGACTGGGCGCCGCAGCCTCTTCCCGCGAGCGATCCGCAGGCGTGATGCCGCGCCGGCCCGCGTTCACTCAGATGAACGCCGCCTGACTCAGCCGGTTCAGGGTCAATTCAAGCCAGACGGTCACTATGGCCATCGTTCGGCGGCGATCGCACAGGGCGACCGCCCCGACCAGGGTTTGAAAGGCTTACCGCTATGACGATCAAGAAAAACCTCCTGCTGGCGACCATGGGCCTGGTGATGGCCGTGGGCGCGGCGACCGCCGCCTCCGCCGATACGGCCTGGCAGGCCAACCATCCCCGCCGCGAAGAGGTCAACGCCCGGCTGAACCACCAGAACACGCGCATCCACGAAGAACGCCGCGAGGGCGACCTCAACGCCCGCCAGGCCCATCGCCTGCACGCCGCCGACCGCGGCGTCCGCCACCAGGAGCGCGTCTACGCCCGCAACCACGGCGGCCACATCAGCCGCGGCGAGCAGATGCGCCTCAACCGCGAAGAAAACCGCGTGAACAACCACATCCCCGGCTAAACCGTCGGACGCGGAGCAACCCAGGCCGGGCGCCGATCCCCCGCGGCGTCCGGCCGCTTGGCGACCGGGACCGGTTGAGACACTGTAGACCTCCAAATCGGTCGTCACCCCCGGGCTTGTCCCGGGGGCAGGGGAACACGAACCGGGCAGGACAATCCTCAGCATCTCTCCGTCACCGTCTGTGATCCCTCGCCCCCGGGACAAGCCCGGGGGTGACGGGGTTGGGCGTGCCGCCGCGCCGGCCAACGTGGCCAGCCGTTTGCAGTTGGCCGCTTGCCGTCAGGGCTTTTCCACCACCGCCTTGCCGATGGGGGCGAGGGCGATGAGGGCCAGCTTGAAGTGCTGGATCGAGAAGGGAATGGTGACGATGAACGGCACCAGGGTGATGCCGATCATCACGTGGGCCAGGGCGATATACCAGCCGGCGAAGACGAACCAGATGATGTTCAGCACCAGGCCCAGGGGGCCGGTGCCCAGGTCATGCTCCCCGGTCTGCTCAACCCGGGAGATGATCTCCTTGCCGAAGGGAAAGAAGGAAAACATCCCGATCCGCCAGGCCGCCGCCGCCCAGGGCAGGCCGACGATGGTGATCGCCAGCAGGACGGCGCCGAGCAGCCAGGCGCAGCCTGACGCGAAGCCGCCGAGGACGAACCAGAGTACATTCAAAAGCAGGGTCATGCCGCACCTCCAGCCGAACAGGCGCGGCCAACATAGCGGGCGCGCTCGCCACGCGGTAGCGGCAGCCGCTTGGCGCGACTCAGGCGCGGCGAGATAGTGCCGGCTGGGCGCCGCGAGGGCGCCGACTGGGAGGCTGGAAGGCCATGATCGTCGTCACCACCGAAAACATCGCCGGCTATCGGGTCCGCCAGGTGCTGGGCCAGTGTTTCGGCGTCGTCGTGCGCAGCCGCGGCCTCGGCGGCAACATCATGGCCGGCCTGCGCTCCATCGTCGGCGGCGAGATCCATGAATACACCTCCCTGCTGGAGGAGGCCCGCAAGCACGCCGTGGACCGGATGGTCGACAACGCCACGCTGATGGGCGCCAATGCGGTGATCATGATGCGGTTCGACTCGTCGGAGATCGGGGAGACCATGAGCGAGATCGTCGCCTACGGCACCGCCGCCTTCATCGAGCCCGCCGGCTGATGACCCTGCGCACCGGCCTGATCGCGGTCTGCGCGGCGCTGCTGGCGATCGCGATCTATCTCTTCGTCGTCGGCCACGGGGAAGGCGGCGTGATCGTCCTCGTCTTCGAGGCGGGCTTCATCCTCGCCGCGGTGGTGTTCGAGCGCTATCGCTACAACCGGCCCCTGGCCGCGCCCCCCGGCGAGGGGTGGGAAGCCACCGGCGAGACCTTCGTCGATCCCGGCAGCGGCGAGGCCCTGAGGGTCTATTTCAACCCGTCGACGGGAAAGCGGGTCTATGTGCGGGTGACCGGGGCGAAGGCGGGCTGAACGGATCAGCGTTTTACTTAGCTGCAACCAGCGCCATGCGGCGGACCGACGCCCCCTCCGACCNNAGCTGACTGAGGGGGCGTCGGGCCGTCGCACCGGCGAGTAAAGTCGTTTCGCCCTACACCACCACCAGCAGCACCGGCAGCAGCGCCCCCGCCGCAAGCGCGAACCAGAGCACGCGCTTGTCGCGGCCATAGGCCAGGGCCATCCACAGGCCCAGGACCGTGGAGGCGATCAGCCCCAGGGCGACGAGGGTGAAGAACCATTTCAGGGCGTAGACCTTGACCGGCGCGAGCTTGGGCTTGGCGGCGTGATCGGCGGCCGCCGGCTGGGCGTGGTCCGCGGCGTGATCGGCGTCCGCATGGCCGTCGGCGTCATCGTGATGGCCGCCGGCCTTGGCGTCGTCGTCGTGCGCCGGCGAGGCCGCGGGGGTGGGCGCGGGCCGGGGCGGCTTCACCCTGAAGACCTGGTCCTTGTGCACCGACCCCATCCCCTCGATCAGCGCCGGGGGATGATAGCCGCCGCGGGCCTCGTGCAGGCTGAAGATCTGGATGATGCCGGTGAAGGCGAAGAAGATCACGCTGGGGGCGATGAAGACGCCCATCCAGCTGTGCCAGCGGCGGATCGCGGCCAGGCGCAGGGCGGGATTGGCGCCGCGTCGGGGGGCGGCGTCTGCTGGGGATTTGGCCAAGGTCACACTCCTCGCATACGGCCGCGGGGCGCGGGCCTTACGCCTCCGCTTGCCCGCACCGGGCGCCCTTCGTCAAGCGCCGCGAGAGCCCAGGGCGCGACGACCGAGGGCGAAGAGAATGACAAGCCCGGCCTCGACGGCCATTGGCGGAATCATAGGCTGGGCCAAGCCATCGGGCAGGACGGTCAGGCAGCGGCCGACCAGGGCGAGGCCGACCATGGCCAGGGGCGCGCTGAGCAGCCGGCGATCATCGCGGATCGCCGCCGCCAGGGCGAAGCCGCCCGCGGCGGCGAAAAATCCTGCGAGATCCGCCCGCAAGGTCGCCACGCCGAGGGGGCCCAGGGCGGACACGCCGAGTTGGGCGGCGGCCTGGACCGGGTTGGTCCAGATGCGCAGGGCCAGCAGCAGGGCGAGGACGCCGATGACGCCCACGATCAGGCGGAGCAGGGTTCGGAACATGGGGTTTCCTCGGACAGCGGGCTTTGACGTTGTTATGGCTGTCTACGTGCCATATCCTGGCGGTTAAGCAAACCGCCGCGTCCCCGCGCGAGGCCCGGGAGGCCGCCATGACCCTCGCCTACGACCTCTACTGGTCGTTCCGCTCGCCCTATTCCTACATGATCACCCACCGACTGGTGGCGCTGGAGCGGGACTATGACGTCGTCGGCCATATCCGGCCGGTCTATCCCCTGGCGGTGCGCACGCCGGAATTCTTCGAGACCCGGGATCCGCTCTGGTTCAGCTACTTCCAGACCGACATCCGCCGGGAGGCCGCGTTCCTGGGCCTGCCCCTGCGCTGGCCGCGGTCGGACCCGGTGAAGATGGATTTCGCCACCCACACCTATCCGAAGGACCAGCCCTACATCCACCGCCTGACCCGGATGGGCGTCGCCGCCGCCGAGCTGGGCCGGGGGCTCGCCTACCTGGACGAGGTCAGCAAGGTGATCTGGAGCGGCGAGGTGGACGACTGGCACGAGGGCGACCACCTTGCCCGGGCCGCGGCGCGGGCCAGCCTCGATCCGGACGCCCTCGCCCGCACCGTCGACGCCGAGGCTGATCGCCTGCACGCCGTCATCGAGGACAGCCAGGTCGCCCAGCGCGCGGCGGGCCACTACGGCGTGCCGATGATCGCCTTTGGCGGCGAGCCCTTCTTCGGCCAGGACCGGTTCGATCAGTTCAAATGGCGCCTGGAGCAGCAGGGGCTGATGCGGCGATGAGGGGGCCTATCGCCTATCCTTTGCCCAACGATTGTTGCGACGGACCGACGCCCCCTCCGTCAGTTCGCTTCGCGAACTGCCACCTCCCCCGCTACGCGGTGGAGGACAACGTATCTATTGCTCCACCGTGAAACGGGGGAGCTGTCGGCGAAGCCGACTGAGGGGGCGTCGGACCGCCGTAGCCCGATTTCAAGCGACACAAAGGACCCACCATGACCGGCCCCAAGATCGGCAAGACCGCCGCGGACTCCACGCCCTTCTGGCCGGCCGCGCAGAAGCCCCCCGCCGGGGCGCCCAACATCCTGGTGGTGCTGTTCGACGACGTCGGCTTCTCCGACCTCGGCTGCTACGGCTCGCCCATCGCCACCCCCGCCATCGACGCCCTGGCGGCGGAGGGGCTGCGCTATACGGGGTTCCACACCACCGCCATGTGCTCGACCACCCGGGCGGCCCTGCTGACCGGGCGCAACCACCACACGGTGGGCATGGGGTGCCTGTCCAACTTCGATTCCGGCTATCCGGGCTATCGAGGCAAAATCAGCAAGCAAGCCGGGACCGTGGCCGAGATGCTGCGGCCGGCGGGCTATCGCAACTACATGCTCGGCAAGTGGCACGTGACCTCGCTCACCGAGACCGGACCCACGGGCCCCTTCGACGGCTGGCCCCTGGGCCGCGGCTTCGACCGGTTCTACGGCTTCATGGACGCCGAGACCGACCAGTATTCGCCGGAGCTGGTGCGGGACAACACCCCCATCGACACCCCCAAGTCCTACGCCGAGGGCTACCACCTGACGGAGGACCTGACCGACCAGGCCGTCCGCTACATCGCCGACCACACGGCGAATGCCCCGGACACGCCCTGGCTGACCTGGCTCGCCTACGGCGCCTGCCACGCCCCGCACCAGGGGCCGCAGGGCCTGATCCGCCATTACGACAAGGTCTTCGCCGAGGGCTGGGACGTGGAGCGCGAGCGGCGGCTGGCGCGGCAGAAGGCATTGGGGATCGTGCCGGCGGACACCCGCATGCCCCCGCGCAACGACATGGTCCGGCCCTGGGCTGACATGTCGGCGGACGAGCAGCGCCTGTTCACCCGCCTGCAGGGCGCCTACGCCGGCATGCTCGACCACGCCGACCGCAACCTGGCCAGGCTGATCGCCTTCCTGGACGACGCGGGCCTGCGCGAGAACACGATGGTCATCGTCCTGAGCGACAACGGCGCCAGCCAGGAGGGCGGACCCCTGGGCTTCGTCAACGCCATGGGCCCCTACAACGGCAAGCCGGAGCCCCTCACCGAAAAGCTCGCGCGAATCGACGACATCGGCGGGCCGGACACCCACTCCAACTTCCCCTGGGGCTGGGCGATGGCCTCGAACACCCCCCTGAAGCGCTACAAGCAGAACACCCATGGCGGCGGCATCCGCGATCCCCTGGTGATCCGCTGGCCGGCCGGTATCAAGGCCCGGGGCGAGCTGCGCCACCAGTTCCGCCATGCCAGCGACCTGGCGCCGACCATCCTCGACATCCTGGGGATCCAGCCCCCGGCGGCCATCGCCGGGGTCGAGCAGATCCCCCTGGAAGGCGTCTCCTTCGCTGAGAGCTTCGGCGAGGCCGACCCCGCCCGGGGCAAGGCGCAGTATTTCGAGATGTTCGGGCACCGGGGCCTGTGGAAGGACGGCTGGAAGGCGGTCGCCTACCATCCGCCGGGCACGCCCTATGACGATGACAAGTGGGAGCTCTATCACCTGGACGCGGACTTTTCGGAGACCGAGGACCTGGCCGAAAAGGAACCGGCCAAGCTCGCCGAGCTGACCGCCGAATGGTGGGCCCAGGCTGAGGCCAGCCAGGTGCTGCCCCTGGACGACCGCTTCGCCCAGCGCATCGTCGAGAATGCCACCCGCTTCCACGGCCCCCGCAAGGCCTTCACCTTCCACGCCGGCATGGGCCATCTGCCCACGGACGTGGCCCCGGACGTGCGCTCACGGGCCTTCGTCATCGAGGCCCACGCCCGGCTGGACGCGGCCAGCGAGGGGGTGCTGATCGCCCACGGGGACGCCACCTGCGGCTATTCCCTGTTCGTGCGGGACGGGCGGCTGATCTACGACATGAACGTCGGCGGCCAGCACGCGACCACCGTCAGTGATCGTCCGGTTCCCGCCGGCCATCACCGGCTGGGGGTGTCGGTGCGCACGCAGGACTACAAGCGCCATATCCGCCTGCTGATCGACGGCGAGCCGGCCGGGGACGGCGTCACCGACCTCGGCTTTCACAACTTCATCTCCTGGAGCGGCCTGGACATCGGCCGCGACCGGGGCAGCCCGGTGGCGGACTACGCCGCGCCGTTCGAATTCACCGGCAAGCTGGTCAAGGTGACGGTGACCATGGATCCCGACCAGGTGCTGGACGGCGACGCCATCGGCGAGGCGGAGATGGCGCGGCAGTAGGGGAGCGCGCCAGATTCGCACCTCCCCCATTTATGGGGGAGGTGTCATGAGCGTAGCGAAATGACGGGGCAAGTTGAGGGCGGCCGACTTGCCCCCTCCGACGCGTCGCTTCGCTCGCGCCACCTCCCCCATGAATGGGGGAGGAGCGGCGAATAGAATCCCTCGACTTTAACGCGACGCCCGCAGCGCCGGGATCAGTTCCGCCACCGTATCGATCACCAGGTCCGCCCCCGCCGCCCGAAGGGACGCCCGCACCGGCTCCAGCCGCGCCTCGCGCTCGCCGGCGCCCAGGGCCTCGAACGCCTCCAGCGACAAGCCCAGCCCATTGCCCGACGCCGCCAGGCCGACGCTGAAACAGCCGGCGTTGCGGCCCTCCGTCACCCCGGCCTCGGAGTCGTCGACCTTGACCACCCGGCTCAGCGGCCAGACGCCGAGGTCGGCGCAGGCCTTGTAGATCATCAGCGGCGCGGGGCGGCCGGCGGGGGTTTCATTGGCGCAGACCAGGTGATCCGGCGCATAGCCCTGCTCGGCGGCGCGGGCCAGGACCGGGCCCATCATCTCGCGGGTGTAGCCGGTGGATGAGGCGACCTTGATCCCCATCGCCCGCAACTCGGCCACCGTGGCGGCCGCGCCGGGGATCAGGGCGGAGGCGGCACCGGCGGCGTCGCGCATCAGCGGCTCCAGATCCGCCATCAGCGAGGCGACGTCGCCTTCCGCGGACGCGGCGCCCTGAACCCTCGTCCAGGCGGCCGCGACCTCCGGCCGGGCCAGGAGGGCACGGACGTGGTCGGCCTTGGCCTTACCCATGTCGGCCCGCACCGTGGGCTCGTCCAGGTCGAGGCCGCGCTTTGCAAAAGCGGCGATCAGCGCCGCCACCGGCGCCCGGCAGCCGAAATCGACCATGGTGCCGGCCCAGTCGAAGATCACCAGATCGTAGGGCAGATCGTTCATCGTCGCTCTCTCCGTCATGTGGTGGCGCCGCCGCCGAAAAGATCGGCGACCACCTCCTCGCCGAGGGCGAAGCCGGTGGAGGCCCCCGCCCCGGTGGTGACCATCACCAGCCGCACCCCCGGCAGGGGCGCCTCGATCAGCACGGCGCGGTCCGCCGCCCAGGCGTAGGTGCCGGTCCAGCGCTCCGCCACCGCCGGGGCGGGCCGGCCGAAGACGGCGGCGTATTCTTCCAGGATCAGTGCGTCCACATCCTCGCGGGCGAAGGGATCGGGGGTGGGCGCATAGTGGTGGCTGTCGCCCACCACGAGGGAGCCGTCGGCGCTCTGCACCACGATCAGATGCACCCCGTGGGCCAGCTGGGCGGCCTGCTCGGCCTGCAGCCGCGCCCGCAGGGCCGCCGCCGCCGGCAGGGCGGCGTAGCCGGCATAGCGGGCCAGGCCCAGGTCTGACATCACCGCCCCGCCGAGACGAACGCCGGGATCGGCCAGGCGCAGCATCTGCAGCTTGCAGCGGCTGATCCCGTGCGGGGCGATGCGGTCCGGAAACAGGCTGACGAGGTCGTCCCCCGGACAGACCGCCACCGCCCCGGCCCGGATGACCCCGCGGGTGGTCGCCACCCTGCCGGTCGCCACCTCCAGGGCGGCGGTCTGGCGATGGAAGACCACCCCGCGCCGCTCCGCCAGCCAGGCGGCGAGGCGGGGTATGGCCTGGCGGGACTCGACCCGCAGTTCATGGGGACTGTGGAGGGCCGCGCGCAGGTCGCCGGCGCCAAGATGCGGCTGGGCGGCCCGGACCTCGGCCGGCGTGAGCAGCCGGCAGCCCTCCCCCATCTCGGTTTCGAGGAAGGCCTCCGCCACGGCCACGGCCTCGGGGCGGCGGGCGGCGACATAGAGGCCCCCGTGGAGCACGGGGATGGCCGCCTCGGCCGCCACCTCGGCCCACACGTCCCGCGAGCGCCGGGCGCGGGCCCACATGGCGCCCCGCTCCTGGCCGGTGACGGTGACGAAGCCGAAGTTGCGCACCGAGGCGCCGTTGGCCTGGGCGTCGCGGTCGATCACCGCGACCCGCAGGCCCCGGCGGGCCGCCGCCAGGGCGCAGGCGAGGCCGACGATCCCCGCGCCGACCACGGCGAGATCGACGGAAGGGGAAGTCGTGCTCATGGGCGCATGATGGCTGACCCCGCGACGATCGACTACCGCACTTCAGTGACATTCAGCGAGGAGATGGGGGTCTAAGGCGCCAGATCCGGCGCTAGGCCGGTCTGGTGGAGCCGAGCGGAATCGAACCGCTGACCTCCTCATTGCGAACGAGGCGCTCTACCAACTGAGCTACGGCCCCAAGTTTGACCTCGGAGAGGGGCGCACATAAGGGGCGGCCCCCGACGGTGTCAAGCGACCCTGCGCCGCGCTTGCCGCCGCCGGGCGACGCGGTCTAGAAGCGGGGTCCACCAGCGGCGGACCGACTATGGGCGAATTTATCCTCTTCATCATCAATTCCCTACTGGGACTGCTGATCCTGGCGATCTTCGCGCAGGTGATCATCAGCTGGCTGGTGGCCTTCGACATCATCAACCTGCGCAATCCGACGGCGCGGCAGTTCGTGCATTTCCTCGATGTGGTGGTGGCCCCGATTCTGCGGCCACTGCAGCGGATCATTCCGCCGATCGGCGGCATCGACATCACCCCGCTGATCGCCCTGATCATCATCAACGGCCTGCGGGCCTATCTGCTGCCCTGGCTGTTCGGGCCGATCATCGCCGCGATCGGCTGAGCCGTCGCCGTGGCGCGCCTGGCCGTGCGCCTGACCCCGCGCGGCGGCCGCGACCGCATCGACGGCTGGGGGCGGGACGCCGCCGGCCGGGCCTATCTGAAGGCGCGGGTCGCCGCCCCGCCGGTGGACGGCGAGGCCAACGCGGCCCTGGAAGCCCTGATCGCCAAGAGCCTGAAGGTCTCCCGCGCCGCGGTGCGCATCGTCTCGGGGGAGACGGCGCGGGTGAAGCAGATGGAGATCGACGGGGTCGACGCGGCCGAGCTGGCGCGGGTGTTCGGGGCGGCGCCCAAGGGGTAGTGCGGGGAATGGACTTACCCGGCGCCAACGAACGTTTTTGCGGCGGACCGACGCCCCCTCCGTCGGCGCTTCGCGCCGCCGTCGAGAGCGGCGTTCGCCCTTGGCGAACGCATCGGGCGCGTAAAGCGCGCCCGCGCTCTCGACCCCCCGCTCCGCGGTGGAGGACAACGCTCATGTTGCTCCACCGTGAAATGGGGGAGCTGTCAGCGAAGCAGACAAGGGGGCCTGGGTCCGCCCCAACCCTGCTTGTTGATACTACCCCGCCTCCGCCATCGCCTGAGCGTCCTCCGCCGTGGCCGCGGCCAGGGCGGCGGCCTCTACCTTCGCGGCCACATGCTCGCGCCAGGTGATGTAGAGGGTCGCGCCGACGACGATGGCCGCGCCGATGAGGGTGCGGGGCCCGGGCATCTGGTGGAACAGCAGGGCGCCGGCGGCCACGGCGAACACCAGCCGGGTATAGTCGATGGGCGCCATGGCGGCGGCGTCGCCGATCTGCATGCCCTTGATGTAACAGGCCTGGGTGACCACCCCGAGCACCCCCATGATCACCAGCAAAACGAGGTCAACAGGGTGCGGCCAGCGCCAGGAGAAGAGGGCTGGCGGAATCGCGAACACCAGACCCAGCACCGCGGCGTAGACCAGGAGCGTGAAGGGGCTGTGGTCGCGGGTCATCACCTTCATGCCAGTGATGGTCAGGGCGAAGAGGAAGGCCGAGGCCAGGGCGGCCAGGGCCGGGAGATCGAGATGGAACTGGCCGGAGGGGGTCAGCATCAGGATCACCCCCGCGAACCCCACCACCGTCGCACCGATCCGCAGCGGCCCCAGGGTCTCGCGCAGAACGAAGAAGGCCAGCGGCGCCAGCCACAGGCTGCGGGTGAAGGACAGGGCGTTGGCGTCGGCCAGGGGCATCTTCTGGTAGGCGTAGAAGTTGAGGATCATCGCCACCGTCCCCGCCGCCGAGCGGAACAGCAGGATGAAGGGCCGGGTGGTGTAGAAGGCCCGGCGCCAGTCGCGCACGATGATCGGCGCCAGCACCAATATGCCGGCGACCTGGCGGTAGAAGGTCTGCAGGGCCGGCGAATAGTCGGCGCCCAGGAACTTGACCAATGTGGTCATGGCGGTGAACGCCAGGGCCGAGGCCAGCATCCAGATCGCGCCGCGGACATTGGGGGTCAGGCCGGCGAGGAGGGTGCGGAGGGCTGTTTGCGACTGTGGTCGGTTCAATGCCGTCTCCCCCTCGCCCAACCGGGGCACGCCCGCTCACCTCAAAAAGTCTTTTCGGCAGATAATTTGCCCGGCGTTTCAGCGGAGGCCTTCTCCCCTTGCGGGAGAAGACCATCCCGCCGAAGGCGGACGGACGGGTCGCGCCGGCCCATCCGCGTGGTGGCGACAACGCAGCTCAACGGCCGGTGCGACCCCTCATCCGGCGCTGCGCGCCACCTTCTCCCGCAAGGGGAGAAGGCCTTTGTTGAATTTCCCGCCGCGCAGGTGGGACCGAAAACCCTCAGTCCATGGTCACCACCACCTTGCCCATGGCCTTGCGGCTGGCGAGGTGGGCGATGGCGTCGGCGGCCTTGGCCAGGGGGAAGCGTTCGGAGACGTAGGGCTTGATCTTGCCGGCCTTGTAGAGGTCGAACAGCTCGCGGACGTTCTGCTGGTGGGCCTTGGGATCGCGGGCCACGGCGGCGCCCCAGAAGACGCCGACGATCTGGCAGCTCTTGAGCAGGGCGAGGTTGAGGGGGATGCGCGGGATGCCGGCGGGAAAGCCAATCACCAGGAAGCGGCCCTCCCAGGCGGACGAGCGCAGGGCGGCCTCGGCGTAGTCGCCGCCGACCCCGTCGTAGATCACGTCGGCGCCGTTGGCCCCGCAGGCGTCCTTGAACAGGGCGGCCAGGGCCTTGGTCCCGTCCTTGTCGAAGGGGCCGGCGGGGTAGACGACGCCGGCGTCGGCGCCGTGCTTGATGGCCAGATCGACCTTGGCCTGCGACGAGGCCGCCGCGATCACTCGCGCGCCCATGGCCTTGCCGAGCTCGACGGCGGCGAGGCCCACGCCTCCCGCCGCGCCCAGGACCAGCAGGGTCTCGCCGGGCTTGATGTGGCCGCGGTCCTTCAGGCCGTAGTAGGAGGTGCCGTAGGTCATGATGAAGGCCGCCGCCTCGTCGAAGGGCATGGCGTCCGGGATCGGGATCAGCCGGCCGGCCTCCAGGGACAGCTCCTCGGCCATGCCGCCCCAGCCGGTGTTGCCCAACACCCGGTCGCCGACCTTCACATGGGTGACCCCCTCGCCGACGCTCTTGACCACCCCGGCCACCTCGCCGCCGGGGGCGAAGGGGCGGGCGGGCTTGAACTGGTACTTGTCCTCGATGATCAGCACGTCGGGATAGTTGACCCCGCAGGCCTTGACCGAGACCACCGCGTGGCCGGGCTTGGCCTCGGGGCTCGGCAGGTCCTCGAACACCAGGGTGTCGGGGCCGCCGACGCTCTTGCTCAACATGGCCTTCATCGGGGGCGTCTCCTTCAAACGATCGTTTGGAGCGACGCTAGCGCAAGGCGCGGCCCAGGCAAAGGCGGGAAGGAGCGGATTGGGGGATTGTCATCGGCCCGCCATAGTGCGGCGGACCCACGCCCCCTCCGTCCGTTCGCTTCGCTCACGGCCACCTCCCCCGCTTCGCGGTGGAGGACAATGATCGCTTTGCTCCACCGTGAAACGGGGGAGCTGTCGGCGAAGCCGACTGAGGGGGCGTCGGTCCGAAACAGCGCTCGGCGGCTATGGCCCCCCTCAAAAAAAGGCCCCGAAGCGCGCCGTGGGGGTGCGGCGCCCTTCGGGGCCGGCCCGCCCACGCCATGGCGACAACGGGACGGACGTTGCGAATTTCAGGCCGGCTGCGCTTCCTTGGTCCAGGGAAAGCCCAGCAGCGTCTGCAGCACGCCGAACACCCCGTGGAATTTCGGCGGGCCGTAGCTGACGGCGAGCACGTAGCAAATCTGTCCCGGCTCGGCGACGGGCCCATGGCTGAAGCCGGGACGGGCGACGCTGAGGTCGCCGGCGGCATAGCGGGCGTGGCCGTCGTGGTAGGCGCCGGTGAGGATCAGGGTCAGCTCCTCGGCGGCATGGTCGTGCTCGGCGGCGCCGAAGCCCGGCTCGATGCGCATCAGCTCC
This sequence comes from Caulobacteraceae bacterium, assembly GCA_003165275.1. GTDB lineage: Bacteria > Pseudomonadota > Alphaproteobacteria > Caulobacterales > Caulobacteraceae > Poindextera. The sequence goes on along the minus strand of PLSW01000077.1, from coordinate 9,563 downwards.
ACATGGCCCCCGCCGCCGACGGCCAAGGGCAGGCGGCGGATGCCGAAGCCGCCGAAGGACCAGCCGCCGTGATCCAGGGCGGCGAGCGCCACCTCCCGCACCGGTGACGGCAGGGCGGCGATCTCGGCGCGGCGGGGATCCTCGCCGGCGGCGGTCTTGGCGGCGATGTCGCGGTGCTCGGCCTCGCCGATGCGCGACAGCAGGTCCTGGAAGGCGGCCGGCGCCAGGGGGGCGGGGGTCTCGGCCTGCAGGAAATCCGCGGCGGCGGCGTCGTCCGGGCGGGCCACGAAGGCCGCATCAGCGCGCAGGGCGGCGGTGGTCTGCGCCAACAGGCGCACGCCGGGATCGTCGCCGCGGCCGGCGATCAGCTCGGCCAGGGTGGCGGCGGTCATGGGCGGCGCCCCGCGGGGTCGGTCGACCCCGGCGAGGAGGCCCCCGGCGCCGATGCCTCGTCGGCCTCCAGCCGCAGCTTCAGCTTGGCGAAGGCCAGGCGCAGGCGCGACTTGACCGTGCCCAGGGGCAGGCCGGTGCGCTCGGCGATCTGGCTGTGGGAGAGGTCTTCATAGACGTGGTCGCGCACCAGGGTCCTTTGATCCTCCGGAAGCTCGGCCAGGGCGCGGCGGATCTGGCCCTCGCGCTCGCCGGCCTCGGCGGCGGCGTCCGGCGCGGCCTCCGGGGCAGGCTGGAACATGGGGTCGTGGGCGTCCAGGCGGGCGTACTGGTCGCGACGGAAGACATCGATGCGCCGGTTGCGGGCGATGCGGAAGATCCAGGTGGCCACCGAGGCCTGCCGGCGGTCGAAGCTCGCGGCCCTGCGCCACACCGCCACCATCACCTCCTGCGACAGCTCCTCCGCCTGCGCCGGCTCCAGGCCGAGGCGCAGCAGATAGCCCTTCACCCGGGGGGCGTAGTAGGTGAAGACCTGGGCGAAGGCGGCGCGGTCGGCGTGCGCGGCGATCCGCTCCACCGCCTCGGCGAAGGCGGCGGCGTCGCCCTCAAGGGCGCCTGTGGAGCGAGCCGGGGTCAGCTTGACGCTTTCGAAGGGGGCCGCGACGGCGGACCGTCGCGGACTATCACATGCGGGCCCGACGCGAGAAACGCCGATCTCCGGTCCGGGCTCCGCGGCGAAGGCCCACCCCCGGCCCCGGGGCGGATGCGCCGGGGTGTCGAACTTCGATTTGGGCGCGGGGGTCGCATCTGCTATGAGGGCGCTCGCATTCATGCAGGGATATACGTCTTGGGCGTCAGCCTGGATCTCTCGACCGCGCGAAAAAGCGCGGCCATAGCGCCGCATAACCTGTCCGGCCTCACCCGGCCCCAGCTCGCGGCCGCGCTGGTGGTGGAGGGCATCTGCGCGCCGGAAAAGGCCCGCATGCGCGCCGGCCAGCTGTGGCGGTGGATCCATCACCACGGCCACACCGACTTCGACCGCATGACCAATGTGGACAAGGCGACCCGGGCCGCCCTCGCGGAGCGCTTCACCCTGGCGCGGCCGGAGGTCGCCGTGCGCCAGGTCAGCAACGACGGCACCCGCAAATGGCTGATCCGCTTCGGGCCGGGGATCGAGGTGGAGACGGTCTATATCCCCGACGTCGGCCGGTCCGGCGCCTTGTGCGTCTCCAGCCAGGTGGGCTGCACGCTGAGCTGCACCTTCTGCCACACCGGGACCCAGGCCCTGGTGCGCAACCTGACCGCCGCGGAGATCGTGGCCCAGGTGCAGGTGGCCCGGGACGACCTGGAGGAATGGCCGTCGGACCGCGAGGACCGCAAGCTCTCCAACATCGTGTTCATGGGCATGGGCGAGCCCCTGCTCAATCTGAACAACGTTTCGGACGCCATCGACATCATCTCCGACGGCGAGGGGCTGGGCCTGTCGCGGCGGCGGATCACGGTTTCGACCTCCGGCGTCGTTCCGGAGCTGAAGCGGCTGGGCGACAAGACCCAGGCCATGCTGGCCATCTCCCTGCACGCCACCAACGACGCCCTCCGCGACAAGCTGGTGCCGCTGAACCGGCGCTACCCCATCGCCGAGCTGATGGACGCGATCCGCGCCTATCCCGGGATATCCAACGCCCGGCGGGTGACCTTCGAATATGTGATGCTGAAAGGGATCAACGACAGTCCGGCCGAGGCCCTGGCCCTGGTCAAACTGCTCAAGGGCGTGCCGGCCAAGATCAACCTGATCCCGTTCAATCCCTGGCNNACGATCGAGGCCTTCGCGGCGATCGTGAACCGGGCCGGCTACGCCTCCCCGATCCGCAATCCCCGGGGTCGCGACATCCTGGCCGCCTGCGGCCAGCTTCGCTCGGAAAGTGAAAAGCCGCGCGCAAGCGAACGGCTCCGCCTAAGCCAGGAGCAGGGCGCCGCCTGAGGCGCCTTGCCCGCCCCCGCGACGCCGCTTGCGCCCGCCGGGCGGCTGGCGATAAGCGAGGGGCGGGAGCAGTTCAATCGGACCGGCGCTGATGTCTTCTGAAGTCCAGGCCTTCGCCAGCGGCTTTCCCATCACCCTGCTGCACGCGGGGATCACCTTCGCCCTGCTGGTGGCGGGCTGCGCCCTCTATCTGACCCTGTCGCGGTTCAAGGAGATCAGCCGCATCAGCGAGGGCAATTCCGCCTCGGCGGTTTCCTTCGGCGGGGTGATCCTGGGGCTGGCCATTCCCCTGTCCATGTCACTGAACGCCTCCACCTCGTTGATCGAGATCGGCGTCTGGGGGGCGGCGACCATCGCGGTGCAGCTCCTGGCCTTCTGGCTGATCGACCGGCTGCTGTCGGGCCTGCCGCAGCGGATCGCCGACGGGGAGGTGGCCGCGGCCGTGCTGCTCGTGGCCGCCAAGCTGTCGGTGGCGATCATCCTCGCCGCGGCGGTGGCCGGCTAGGGCGGATGGCCCTCCCCCGCCCTCCCGAGTGGCTGGTCTACGGCGCCATCGTCGGCGGCCTGCTGCTGCTCTCATTCAATCGCCGGGAGCGGGCCAACGCCCCCGAGGCGCCGCCGCCCATGCCGGGCGAGGCGCAGATGCCCCTCGCCGCCAGTTCCCCCTTCTCCTCCAGCCGCGTGGTGCCGGTGGGCGCCCGGGTGGAGACGGCGGCGGGTAGCGCCTTCTCCGTTGGCGACGGCGGGGTGTGGATGACCGCCCGGCATGTTCTGGACGGCTGCCGGTCGGCCGCCATCGTCGTCGCCGCCGGCCGGGGCGTGGCCGCGCATCTGCGCGCGGTGGAGGGAGATATAGCGGTGCTGACCACCGAGGGCGGCTCCCCCGCCCTCCCGGTCGCCGCCGGGCCCGACCTGCGGACGGGACAGCGCGCCTTCCTGCCCGGCTTCCCGCAGGGCGGACCCGGGGAGGCCGCCTCGCGCCTGCTCGGGCCCCAGCAGATGCGCGGGCATGGTCGCGGGGCGCCGGTGTCCACCCTGCTGGCCTGGGCCGAGATCGGCCGCACGGACGGGCTGAAGGGCAGCCTGGCGGGCCTGTCCGGCGCCCCGGTGCTGGACGCCGCCGGCGACGTGGTGGGGGTGACCCTCGCCGAAGCGCCCCGCCGGGGGCGCGTCTATACGGCGACGCCGGAGACGGTGAAACGGGCGCTGGCGGCGGCCGGGGTCAAGCCGGCGCCGCCGGGGACGGGGCAGCCGATCAGCGTCGAGAACTACGGCCGGGTGGCGGACGGCCTGCGGCGGGATCTGCGGGTCGCGCAGGTGGTGTGTTTGGCGATTTGAGGGGATCTATTTCCTCTCCCATTCATGGTAGAGATGGCGCGAGCGCCGTTTGACGGGCTAACCTACCCCCCCTTCCCGCGCCCCGCCTGCGGCTCCGGCGCGCTCGGCAGCCGCAGTTCGAACGTGGCGCCGTCGCGGCCGGTCTTCAGCAGCACCAGGTCGCCGCCGTGGCCCTGGGCCAGTTCGCGGGCGATGGCGAGGCCGAGGCCGGCGCCGCCGGGGCGGCTGGAGCCGGAGAACGGCTGAAAGAGCCGGCCCTGCACCCGCTCCGGTATGCCCGGCCCGTCGTCGGCGAAGCGGACGTAGCTGTCGCCGCCGCGGCGCTCGAGGGTGACGACGATCCGGCCGTGGCCGTCGCGGCCGGGGCGCACGGCGATGGCCTCGCGGGCGTTGCGCAGCAGGTTGACGAGGATCCGGTAGAGCTGGTCGGAATCGGCCATAACCCGCTCGCCGGGGGCGATCGAACACTCCAGCCGCACCCCCTCCGGGGTCAGGCCGGCATCCTCCGCCGCGGCCTCGATGGCGGCGAGCAGGGGGACGGCCGCCACATTGGGCGCCGGCTCCTCGCTCTTGCCGTAAGCCAGCACGTCGGTGGCGAGGGTCACCGCCCGGTCAAGGGCCCGCTCCAGCCGGGGCATGGCCTGGGCCACCTTGGGATCGCCGGAGGAGGCCAGGCGCTCGGAGGCGATCTGGGCGCTGGTGAGCATGTTGCGCAGGTCGTGGTTGATCTTGGCCACCGCCTCGCCCAGGGCGGCCAGGCGGGCCCGGGCGTTGAGGGCCACGCGCAGGTCGGCCTGCATGCGGTCGAGCTCGGCCTCGGCGCGTCCGATCTCGTCGCGGCGGCCGGAGGGCTGGACGTGGGCCAGGGGATCCTCGGGATCGGCGCGGAACCGCTCCATGGCTCGGGTGATCCGCTGCATCGGGCGCACGAAGAAGGCGTTCAGGGACAAAAACACCAGCACCCCGAAGGCGGCGCAGATCAGGGCGGCGATGATCCAAAGGCGGACCAGATAGACGGTGAGCTCCTTGCGCAGGGGGGCGTCGGGCACGACGATCTCGACGAAGTCCACGTCGCGGAACCGGGGCCGGGCCACCACCCGCACCATCCGGTCCTGGCCGGCGAAGAGGGTCTCGAAGGGGGCGAAGATCGAGGTGGGGCCTTCGCGCAGGTCGACCAGATAGGGGGTGCGGGCCATGCGCGGGGCGGCGAGCACCAGGCGGCGGACCCCGTCGCTCTGCACGGCGACGGAGACCACGCCCGCGCCGTTGAGCAGCTGGCTGGCCAGCTTGTCGCTGACCACCTGGTTGGGGGCGGCGTCGGCGGCGAGAGAGGCGAGCTCGGCGGCCCGCACCCGGTCGGAGAGCCAGCGATCCTCGTACTGGGCCAGGGACAGGGGCAGAATCAGCAGCACCGCCAGGGCCGCGAACAGGACGGTCAGGATCAGGAGGCGCGAGGACAGGCCGCCCGGCCAGAACAGCCTGCGCGCATAGCGCCTTGCGCCGCCGTCGGGCTCGGGGGCGGAAGGTCCCGCGGGCGCCGGCTCGGGGGGCGCGGAGACTGAAGCGTCCGCCATGTCCATCCGTTACTTCAGCCGGGCCGCTTGGGCAACGACGCCCCTGATTTGTCGGGGGATTCAACGGGAGATGCTGCGGCCCTGAAGCGTCGCCAGGCGATCGGCGCCAGGGACAGGATCGCCAGCCCCAGGAGCGGCGTAAGGATGCCCACGTGCATCACCAGGTGCAGGTCCGGCCGTTGGCGACGCGCGAACATCTGGTCGAGGCCCGAGCCAAGGCCGGCGTAGATCAGCGAGACCGGCAGGATGCCAAGAAAGCTGGCGACCACGAAGACGCGCAGGGGGATGTCGATGAACCCCAGCGCCAGGTTGGCCAGCCAGAAGGGCATCACCGGGATCAGCCGCAGGGTGACGATGTAGGAGAAGGCGTCCCGGCGGACGGCGTGCTCGATCCTGGCCGCCGTGGGCCCGGCTCGGCCGCGCAGGGAATCGCCGATGGCCGTGCGGCAGATCAGGAAGACCAGGGTGGCGCCCAGGGTGCAGCTCAGGCTCGCCGCGAATCCGCCGAGCCAGACGCCGAACAGCAGGCCCCCGGTGAGGGTCAGCACCAGGGCGGCGGGCAGGGAGAGGGCCACGCAGGCCGTGTAGGTCGCCACATAGAGGCCGAGACTGACGACGGGGTGCGCGCGCACCAGGGCTTCCAGCGCCTCGCGCCGCTCGCGTAGCTCGTGCAGGGAAAGGTGCCGGGTGAGACCGGAGGCGAAGGCCGCGACCAGGGCCGCAAGCACCAGCAGCAGCGGGCCGAAGCGGCGCGCGAGGCGCCAGATCCGGTCCGCCGCATTGGGCCGGCCGCCTTGCGGACCGCCAGCGGTCATAGAGGGCGCTCAAGGTCCATCGGCGCGGACTCTAGCAGAGCCCGCGCGTCGGCGTGAGCGCGATCATTTTTGAGCGATTTAGGGTTGAGAGACAGATCGTTTCGGCGATCGGAGCGTTTGAAGGGAATGGGGGTTATCGATCCCCTCAAACGCCCCTCGCCGATGTGGGACGCATCGGACGATCAGATGGCGACCATGGCGACGGCGCCGGCGGTCATGACGCCGATCAGGAGAAGGAAGATGCCGCCGGTACGATCCAGGGCGCGTTCAAAAAAGGCGAGAGACATGAGACGTTCCTTTGTCAGACTTGGTTCAGGTTGGACCTCCGGGGGGAGCCGAGGGCCTGTTCGGATCGGGCGGGCCGGGGGGAGCCGGGTGTTCCGTTCGATCTGAACGGTGCTTAAATACAGTGTAATTTAACGATGTCAAGATGATCTTTACGCTGCTCGGATTAAGGTTTAGACAGGCTGCAACCAGAAAAACTGACGGTGGTGCTCATGACGGTCCAGGAAGTCCTTGCAGAGCCCAAGCGGTACCACCACGGCGACCTGCGCCGGGCGTTGCTCGACGCCGCCGTAACCATATTGGAGCGCGAGGGGCCGGCGGCTCTCTCCCTGCGCGCGGTGGCCCGGGAGGCCGGCGTCAGCCCCGCGGCGCCCTACCACCACTTCAAGGACAAGGGCGAACTGCTCTACGCCGTCGGCACCCGCGGGTTCGAGCGGCTGAAGCTGGCCATGGCCGACGCGGCGGACACGGCCACCGGCCAATGCAAGTCCATCCGCACCGACATCGGCGTGGCCTATGTGGAGTTCGCCCAGCAGAATCCCGCCCTCTACCGGGTGATGTACGACTGCGCCCGCACCCCCGAGGGCGTGCAGGAGGACGGCGACCATGACGAGGGCGCCTATCTGCTGCTGCGCAACGCCCTGGCCGAGGCGGCGGGGGCGGAGGTCAGCGACATCGACCTGGAGCTGACGGTGATCGCTTCCTGGTGCGCGGCCCACGGTCTGGCGGAGATGAGCGGCTTCGCCAAGTTCAAGGCCCTCAAGGACCAGCTCGGCGGCGAGCGCCCCTTCCTGGTGGCCGTGCTCGACCACCTGGGCAAGTACCGCGAGACCGACGGACACTGAGGCTGGGGATTGCGTGCGCCACGTCGTCCATCGCAGCCTTGTCGCATGTTATTAGATTCTCTGTTTTCCCGTCACCCCCGGGCTTGTCCCGGGGGCGAGGGAACACCGACGGCCCATGGCGAGCATGGCTGCGACCACCCTATGGTCTGCGTTCCCTTGCCCCCGGGACAAGCCCGGGGGTGACGGAGGATAGTGTCTGAAATCCATGGGCATCCAACAAAGGCCAGATCGAGCGCCCCGATGACGGTCGTCACCCGTTTCGCCCCCTCCCTCACGGGGCGCCTGCACCGGGGGCACGCCCTGGCGGCGCTCACCGCCGCCGAGACCGCCCGCACTGCCGGCGGCCGGTTCCTGCTGCGCATCGAGGACATCGACGCCGAGCGCTGCCGGCCGGAATTCGAGGCGGGGATCTTCGAGGACCTGGCCTGGCTGGGCCTGGAATGGGAACAGCCGGTGCGCCGGCAATCGGAACACCATGCCGACTACGCCGCCGCCCTGGAGCGCCTGCGCGACCGCGGCCTGGTCTATCGCTGTTTCAAGACCCGCAAGGCGTTGCTGGACGACATCGGCCGCGCGCCCCACGGCCTGGGCGCGGCCTACGTCGGCGCGCCCCTCGAGCCGGACGACGAGGCGCGGCGGCTGACGGCGGGGAAGGCCTTCGCCTGGCGGCTGTCCCTGTCGGCGGCGCGGACGGCGCTGGGCGCCGACTGGGACGCGCTCAGCTTTGTCGAGCAAGGCGCCGGCCCGAACGGCGAACAGGGCGCCATCGCCGCCGCCCCGGCGGCGGCCGGCGACGTGATCCTGGCCCGCAAGGGGCTGGGGGTGGCCTATCACCTGGCGGTGGTGGTCGACGACGCCCTGCAGGGGGTCACCTGCGTGACCCGCGGCTGGGACCTGTTCGAGGCGACGCCGGTTCAGCGGTTGTTACAGGTGCTGCTCGACCTGCCGGCGCCGACCTACCGACACCACCGGCTGGTGCTGGGGGCGGACGGGAAACGGCTGGCCAAGCGGGACCGGGCGGAGACACTAGCCGCGCTGCGGGAGCGGGGGGTGACGGCGGCCGCGGTGAGGGCGGCGTTGGGGTTTGGATAGCGACCGCAACGTCGGATCGAACGACGAGGTTTAAGGGCGTCGGCAAACAGCGCTTACCCGTCAATCGGGAGCATCATCCCGGAAGCGCTCGATCTGATGCATCCGCTCGTGCAGCACCGTGACGATGCCGACGCCGCCATCGCCATGTCGCTTCCAGTAGATGAAATGCTTTTCGTATCGGGAGACGTAGCCGTCGACGCCGAACTCCGCCGGGATCGGCCGCCAGGGGAAGCGATGGGCGGCGATCGCCTCGAACCGCTCGAAGAGGCCGCGGATATAGGTTTCGGCCTGCGCCTCGCCCCATTTCTCGCGCGTGTAGGTGTAGATCTGGTCGAGGCGGTAGCCGGCGGAGTCCTGGACGTGATAGCCGCTCACGTCGTCGTGCGGCGGGTATTGCGCGCGATCACCTCGTCGGCGCTCAAGGCGCTGTACGCGCTGTCGGGGGCGGCGAAGGCGTGGGCCAATTCGGCCTTGAGCCGGTCGAAGGCCGCGCCTTCGGCCCGCGCCATATCGCGGCGGATAAGATCGCGGACGTATTCGCTGACATTCTCATATGCGCCGTCATCACCGACATTGGCCGCGACAAAGGCGCCGAGGGCGCCGCCCACCCGCACGTTCAGTGTCATCGCCTTTGTCATCGCCGCCTCCAGTGACGTCCTCATATTATGCAATATTGTGGACGCGACAAGGCCACCCACACGGAGGCCCCCCAGACGCAACTCGGGCGCCGGTCGCATTCGCGGCGGCGCCCGAGAGGACTTGGCGATGGAGCCTGGAAAAGCCCTAGACGGCCTTCAGGTTCACCGCGGCGGTCTTGCCGCGTTCGTCCTTGAGTTCGTAGCTGACAGTCTGGCCTTCATTCAGGCTGCGCATGCCAGCGGCTTCGACGGCGGAGATGTGCACGAACACGTCCTTGCCGCCGCCTTCCGGTTGAATAAATCCATAACCCTTGGTGGTGTTGAACCACTTTACAGTGCCGGTCGCCATCAGTCTTTCCTCACGAGCCGTTCCAGTATTGGGCTACCGCCGCGGCGGAAAACCCGTGACAATCGCAAATCTGGTGTCGGCTAGTACGGTAGACCGGGGTCGCCCGGGCGTCGGCCAAGAGATCGGATTGCCCAATCTAACTGCCTTCGGCGGCGCGGGGCGTCAACCGAAAACGCCCGTTGGGGTGGCGCAGGACCCTGACCACAGCGGCCTTAGCGGCGTTTCGGGCCTGGCTGAATCGCGCGTTTCCCGCTCA
>PLSW01000147.1 GCA_003165275.1 Caulobacteraceae bacterium | reverse complement strand
GGCACCGCCGGCCAGCGCTGCACCACCCTGCGCCGGCTGTTCGTCCATGCCGACGTCTATGACGCCCTGGTGGAGCGGCTGAAGGGCGCCTATCGGTCGGTGAAGGTCGGCGATCCTCGGGAGGCCGGAACCCTGGTCGGCCCGCTGATCGACGAGGCCGCCTTCGCCGCCATGCAGGCCGCCCTCGTCGAGGCCCGCGCGGCCGGCGCGAGCGTGGTCGGCGGTGAGCGGGTCGAGGTTGCGGGGGAAGGCGTCTACGCCCGCCCGGCCCTGGTGGAGATCGACGGCCAGCGGCCGGTGGTGACGCGCGAGACCTTCGCGCCGATCCTCTATGTGATGAAGTACGCCGACTTCAGCGAGGCCCTGGAGTTGCAGAACGACGTGCCCCAGGGCCTGTCCTCGGCGGTCTTCACCCTGGACCTGCGCGAGGCCGAGCGCTTCCTGTCGGAGGAGGGCTCCGACTGCGGCATCGCCAACGTTAACCTCGGCCCCTCGGGGGCGGAGATCGGCGGCGCGTTCGGCGGAGAAAAGGAAACCGGCGGCGGCCGCGAGGCCGGCTCCGACAGCTGGAAGACCTACATGCGCCGGGCCACCAACACCGTGAACTACGGGACGTCGTTACCGTTGGCCCAGGGTGTGGTGTTCGAGGTCTAGTCGCCGTTTCAACTTGACGACCGACGGCGGAGCACTTCGCGCCGGGACCCCAAAATAAATGGCCCGGCCGACGTTCGCGCGCCGGGCCGGGCCTTACCATCTGTCGAGCGGGGGGACTGACGAGATGGACACCCTAACAACTCGGCTGGCGGCGATTCGTTCCGGCCGCTCCCGCTCTCATTTCTGGTCGGCGCCGTCGAACGCAGCCATCAAGGCCGGCAGCTGCGATGGCTCTTGCGCAAGCCGCCGCGCGCGACGCCGCCGCCACAGCTAGACCCCGGCGCCGCTCAGTGCGCGGCTATCGCAATTGTTCCGGGCGCGGGAGCCGAAAGCGAGCTTGAGCGTTGTTGGGTGATGGCGGGGAAATCCAGATTGAAGGTCGGCGTCGACGTCCCCTGGGTGACCAGCTGGACGGACGAGCCCATTCTCGGCGTCGCCCCCTGCGCCACCGTCGGGGGACGGCTGGCCATCGGCCAGGCCGAACGCGCGGGCTACGGCCGGCCCGAGTATTCCAAGAACCATCTTCGCCGCCAGCGCGCCTCCGTGGCCGGCATGCTCTGTCCCATGTGCGGCGCGGCCACGCCGCCTGGCGACCGCTTCACCCAGGTGGCCAAGGCCGCGCCGGCGGGGATGTTGCGGGCGCGGGGCCTCGCTGGCGCTGTACCCGCCGACGTGGTCGACGCGCAGATCCTGATCAACGCCGGCGCCATCGCCCCCCTGCACCGGGCCTGCGTGGACCGCTCCCTGGCCCATTGCCCGCATCTGCGCAGCCTGCCCGACATCGAGGTGCGCGCCTTTCCCGACCGTTGGGTGGTCACGCCGCTCGAGGTCGAGGGCGTCGTCGAGGCGCCGTCCCAGCTGTTCCTCGCCCGGCCCGGGCCCGCCACCCGAACGGTGAGCGTGATCAGTTTCCTGCAGCTGTGCGGCGTGACCGAGGACCGCGATCCCAAGTGGCGACGTCGCCTCGAGGCCTGAACCCGGCCCCGACCCCAGCATGGCCGGGCGCGCCGGCTGGGCGCGCTCAGAGGTGGCCGTAGAGGATCTGGTCGCCGCCCACCGGCAGGTCGATGGTCATGCCGTCGTCCGCCAGCCGCCAGTTGGGAAAGCCCACCGCCTCGATGCCCTTGGTGAAGGCCTCGGGGGTGAAGATCGGCAGCCCCGCCTGGGTCAGGTGGGTGAAGACCAGCGCCCTGGCGCCGGCGTCCCGGGCGATCTCGGCGGCCTCCACCGGGGTGGTGTGGTAGGTCAGGGTGTCGTGCATGATCGAGGCGGTGCGGGCCTGGCCGGCGCCCTCCAGGAAGCCGACCACCGCCTGGTTCATGGCCACGTTCTGCGCCTCGTGGATCAGCACGTCGGTCCCGTGCGCGGCCTTGGCCAGGGGCGGCCATTTGCGGGTGTCGCCGCTGATCACCACCGAGCGGCCCTTGTAGTCGAAGCGATAGGCGAAGGCCGGGGTGACCGGATAGTGGTTCACCGCGATGGCGGTGACGGTCAGGCCGTCCTGGCGCCAGACCACCTGCTCGCTCACCCCGCCCTCGCCAGGGGCGGGCAGGGTGACCACCCTGGCGGTGATCTGGCCGATGTCGATGGGCAGCTTGACCCCGTCGTGCTCGTGATGGGCGCGGCGAAAGCCGTGGTCGGCGGCGTAGGCCTCGTTGAAGCCGGCGGCCAGGTGATCCACCCCGGCCGGGCCGATCACCAGCAGGGGCGCCGGCCGGCCGGCGACCCAGCTCTGCATGTTGAATTCGCCGAGGTCGCCGATGTGGTCGGAGTGCAGGTGGGTGATGAACACCGCGCCCACGGTGGCCGTCGGCATCCGCCACAGCATCAGGTTCTTGTTCGACTCCGGCCCGATATCGACCAGGTAGAGATGGCCGCCGGCCTGGATCGCCGTGCAGGGCTTGGCCCGGTTGCGGATCGGCAGCGGCCCGCCGGTGCCGCAGAAGGTCACCTTCAGGCTGTCGGAGGCGGGAGCGGCCGGCTGCGCCTGGGCGGCGGTGTAGGTGGCGAGGGCTAGGCTCAGGCCGAGGATGGTCAGAAACGTAGTGAACGCCTTGCCGCTGGTCATGGCTGGCTCCGTGGGTGGATCGCGCCCCGACGGGCGTCGCTTACCGACGTAAGTCAAATACATCGCCGAAGGGATTATGGCAATGAAAGTGCCAATACGGGCGGGACTTGAGTCGTCTGCCCACACCTCTCCCCGTCATCGCCGGGCTTGTCCCGGCGACAAGGGATCACGCGCCAAGCCGCTATGCCTCCCACGCCAGCCAAGGCGCCTTTAGCCGCGGCGAGTAGGTAGTCGATTTTCATCCGCCCGTGTTCCCTTGTAGCCGGGACAAGCCCGAAACGGGGACACGTACCGTTTCGCCAGGCTAGCGGGCGCTCGCGCTCCGGTGACAGGGAAATGGTACGTGTCCCCGTTTCCGTTTCAAATGCCCCCCCCTACGCCAAAAACCCCGCCTCGGCGAAGTCCACCATCCGCCGGATCAGCCCCTCGAAATCCGCCTCCCGGGTCAGCCCCTCCGACAGCGTATGCAGCCGGTCGAACTCGGCGAAGCGGTTGTTGTGCAGCATGCCGAGGACGAAGTGCAGTCGCCAGTAGACGTCCTCCGGCGGCAGGTCGGGGCGGGCGGCCAGCAGGGCGTCGGCGAAGCGGCGCAGGTGGGAGACGTCGGAGCGCAGGGCCTCGCGCATCTGCTCGGTGCCCTCGCCGCGGGAGCGGATGAGGAACTGCAGGGAGATCAGCCGCGGGCCGGCGGGGTCCAGCCAGCGCACCGGCGGGGCGATGAGGGCTTCCAGGATCGCCCGCACGGTTGGGCGGCCGCCGTGCCGCTCCACCGCCTCGTGCAGCATCTTCACCCGCGCCCGGTTCAGCTCCGCCGTCCGCTTGCGGAAGATCTCCAGCAGCAGCGAGTCCTTGGCGCCGAAATGGTAGTTCACCGAGGCCAGGTTGACCCCGGCCTCGGCGGTGATGTCCCGCACCGAGACCTTCTGGAATCCGTGCACGGCGAACAGACGCTCGGCCGCCGCGAACACCAGGTTCCGGGTCGCCGCCTCGTCCTGGACCTCGACGACGCCCTCAGGGTCGTCGCCGAGGTCGGTCGGATCGCCGTCCGTCAACGCACGAGCTCGCGCATCGCCTTGTCCAGGCCCTCGATGGTCAGCGGGAACATCCGGTCGTTCATCAGCTGGCGGATCACCCCGATGGAGGGGGTGTAGTCCCAGTGCCGCTCGCCGGTGGGGTTCAGCCACACCACGCTGTCGTAGAGCTGGGTGACCCGGTCGACCCAGATGGCCCCCGGCTCCTCGTTCCAGTGCTCCACCGAGCCCCCCGGATAGGTGATCTCATAGGGGCTCATCGTGGCGTCGCCGACGAAGATGATCTTGTAGTCGCGGCCGTACTTGTGCAGCACGTCCCAGGTGTCGATCTTCTCGACGTTGCGGCGACGGTTGTCCTTCCACACGCTCTCATAGAGGCAGTTGTGGAAGTAGTAGAACTCCATGGTCTTGAACTCGGTCTTGGCCGCCGAGAACAGTTCCTCGCAGAGCTTGATGTGGCCGTCCATCGAGCCGCCGATGTCGAAGAACAGCAGCACCTTGATCGTATTGCGCCGCTCCGGCTGCATGACGATGTCGAGGTAGCCCTTGTTGGCCGTGCCCTTGATCGAGCCGTCCATGTCCAGCTCGTCCGGCTGGCCCTGGCGGGCGAATTTGCGCAGGCGGCGCAGGGCCACCTTGATGTTGCGGGTGCCCAGTTCGACGGAATCGTCGAGGTTCTTGAACTCGCGCTTGTCCCAGACCTTGATCGCCTTGCCGTGGCGGCCCTTGTCCTGGCCGATGCGGATGCCCTCGGGGTGGAAGCCGCCGGAGCCGAAGGGGGAGGTTCCGCCCTTGCCGCGGCCGCCCTTCTTGCCCTCCTCGTTCCCGTCGCCGTCTTCGCCCTCTTCCTTCTGCTGCTTCATGCGATCGGCGAGCATTTCCATCAGCTTGTCGAAGCCGCCCATCTCGTCGATCATCTTTTTTTCCTCGTCGGTGAGGAACTTGTCGCTGAGGGCCTTGAGCCATTCGGTGGGGATGTCGGACAGCGCGCCCAGGTCCAGCTTCTCCAGCCCCTTGAACACATGGCCGAACACCTGGTCGAACTTGTCGAGGTTCTTCTCGTCCTTCACCAGGGCGGCGCGGGACAGGTAATAGAAGTCGTCGACCGTCTTATCGATCACCTCCCGGTCGAGGGCCTCCATGAGCATGAGGTACTCTCTCAGCGTCACCGGCACCTTGGCCTGACGCAACTCGGCGAAGAAATTCATGAACATGGAGCGGCCTTCGGAGGTCGAACGATCGTTTGAGAGAGATTGAGCGCAGGGCGCGGCGGTGTCCAGACCCATAGAGCGCGGGGCGGCGTATGGGTTCGAATAGGGGGCGGGCCTGCTTGAGGGATAAAATTGAATGCAATGCGATTTTGCATTACATTGCCCGCGCTAACCGAGGAGACGCCCTGTGGCCACCCTGACCGTCACTGCCAAAGGCCAAGTCACCTTCCGCAAGGATGTCCTGCAACATCTGGGCGTCCGGCCCGGTGACAAGATCGAACTGGATAAACTGCCTGACGGCCGGGTCTCGCTGACGGCGGCGCGGTCTGCCGGCGCCATCGATGATTTCATCGGCCTGCTCGCTGGCAAATCGAGAAAGGTGGCGAGCCTCGAAGAGATCGCTGACGCCGCCGCCGCCGGCTGGGCCGGCGAAGTATGAAGTTCACCGTCGACACCAACGTCCTGGTTCGGGCGGTGGTCCACGACGACGAGAAGCAGGCCGCAGTCGCCGCAGCGCTCCTGCGGGAAGCGGAGGTTGTCGCCGTCACCCTGCCTTGCCTGTGCGAGTTCGTCTGGGTGCTGCGCCGGGTGTACCGCTTTGGTCCGGGCGACATTTCCGCCGCTCTCGAAGCCCTGCTCGGCGCCGCCAATGTCGTCGTCGATCGCCCGGCCGCTGAGGCTGGACTGGCGGTGCTCAAGGCCGGGGGTGACTTCGCCGATGGCCTGATCGCCTACGAGGGTCGCTGGCTTGGCGCGGAGACGTTCGTTTCCTTTGACAAGCAGGCGGTGGCGCTGATCGCGGGCCTGGGGCTTCAGGCCGAGTTGCTGATCTGACGACGCCTAACTCTTGCGCCGCAGGATGAACTCGAAATCCCGCTGTTCGCCGACCGGGAAATAGTAGGTCCCCACCTTCTCGAACCCATGCCGCTGGTAGAGCCGCTGGGCCCCGTGGTTCTCGGACCAGACGCCGATCCACAGGTCGCGGCCGGGGGCGGTCAGCCAGTCCAGGGCGGTGTTCAGCATCCGCGTGCCGATCCCGGTCCCTTGCGCATCGCGGCGAAGATAGATGCGTTTCAGCTCGCCGCAGCCGGGGGTGACCTCGGCGTGGGGGAGGGTGCAGGGGCCGGCGAGGGCGAATCCCACCGTCCGGTCGCCGTCCTCGGCGATCCAGAGGGCGTAGCGATCGTCCTGCGCCCAGGCGCGGTAGCGGTCCGGCGCCTGTTCCTCGGCCAGGAAGTCGGCCAGGTCCTTTGGCGAATACATGTGCCCGAAGGTCTCGACGAAGGTGAGTGCGCCGATCTCAGACAGGGCCAGGGCATCGGCGGCCGTCGCCCGCCGCAACGTGGGTCCCGTTGCGGGCTTTGCCCCTTCGCGGGACTCGTCGCTTGTGTCTAGACTGTCGCTCATGTCCATCGCTCTCTACACCCACCCCGACATGTTCGGCCACATCCCGCAGCCCGGCCATCCGGAACGGCCCGAACGGCTGGCGGCGGTGCTGGAGGCCCTGCGCGGCGCGGCGGATCTGGATCTCGCCGAGCACGAGGCCCCCCTCGCTGAAGACGCGGACCTGCTGCGGGTTCACCCCGCCGCCTACATCGACTCGATCACGTCTCGCGCGCCGGCGGAGGGTCTATACAAGCTCGATCCCGACACGGCCATGTCCCCGGGCAGCCTAGTCGCGGCCCGCCGCGCCGCCGGCGGCGTCTGCGCCGCGGTGCGGGCGGTGGCGGCGGGGGAGACTCTGCGGGCCTTCTGCGCCGTGCGGCCGCCGGGCCACCACGCCGAGGTCGACCGGGCGATGGGCTTTTGCATCTTCTCCAATGTCGCCATCGCCGCCCGCGTGGCGCAGAGCGTCGGCTACGCCCGGGTGGCGGTGGTCGATTTCGACGTCCACCACGGCAACGGCACCCAGGACATCTTCCAGGCCGATCCGAGCCTGTTCTTCGCCTCCGTCCACCAGTGGCCCTGCTATCCCGGCACCGGGCGGCCTTCGGAGCACGGGGTGGGCAATGTATTGAACGCGGTGGTCTCGCCGCATGCGCCGCCGGCGACCTGGCGGGCGGCGTTCGAGGGGCTGTTGGCGCCTCTGGACGCCTTCGCCCCGGACCTGATTCTGGTCTCCGCCGGCTTCGACGCCCATGCCAACGATCCCCTCGCCGAACAGGAGCTGCAGGCCGAGGACTTCGCCTGGGCCACCCGGGCGATCGTGGCGGTCGCCAACGCCCGGTGCGGGGGGCGTATTGTGTCCTCGCTTGAGGGCGGCTACGACCTGGAAGCGCTGGGCCAGTCGGCGCTTGCGCATGTGCGGGCGCTTGGGGAGGGGTGACGGACGCTAACCGGCTTGGCCCTTCGGCGAGCCCCCAGCGTTCACAAGGCATGGCGGCGGACGCGATCATCGCTGTGGACCGATCCACCCCACCGTCCGCGGCGGCCAGGACGCGACCCGGCGCGATCGTACTCGCGCGCCATGGCGAACCGGCGATTTCGCGCAAGGTCAAGCTGACCTCCGCCGGCTACGTGGCCTGGTGGGCCCGGTATGAAGAGACCGGCATCTGGCCGGACCATTCGCCCCCCGACAGCCTGGTGGCCTGCGCCCAGTCGGCGGCGCTGATTCTCTGTTCGACCCGGCCGCGCGCGATCGAAACGGCGCGCGCCGTCGCCGGCGGGCGCTCCTTCGAGATCGATCCGGCCCTGGTTGAGGCGCCTCTGCCGCCGCCGGCCTGGCCGAACTGGATCAAGCTTTCGCCGCGGACTTGGGGCGTTGTCGCGCGCATCTGGTGGGGCTTCTTCAATCGTCACGAGGACGGACAGGAGTCGCGTGTTCACGCCGAGGTGCGGGCGGACGCCGTCGCTGAGCGCCTCGCGGCCCAGGCCGAGGCGGAGGGAGACGTGCTCGTGCTGGCGCATGGATTCTTCAACCTGATGATCGGCTGGAGCCTGAAGCGTCAGGGCTGGAAGCTGACCGAGGACCAGGGCTTCCACTATTGGAAGTCACGCCGATTTGAGCGCCGCTGAGCCTGGCCCGTTGCTCCGCCCGCATCGCCTCGGTTAGGGTCGCCGCGACTTGAGGAACTTGCATGAGCGACGTCGCCGCCCCTTCGCCGGATTTGTCGGCCCTGACCTTCGAGCAGGCCTTGGCCGAGCTGGAGAAGATCGTCGCCACACTGGAATCCGGGCAGGCCCCCCTGGAGCAGTCCATCGCCATGTACGAGCGCGGCGCGGCGCTGAAAGCGCTTTGCGAACAACGCCTTGAGGCGGCGCGCCTGCGGGTGGAGAAGATCGTCGTCGGGCCCCAGGGCTCCGTCGCCGCCGAACCGGCCGAGTTTTCCTGATCGATGGCCGAAACCGTCGCCCATCGGGTCGCCGAGGCCGCGGATCTGGTCACGGTGGCGTTGGACGCGCTGCTGCCCCGGGCGGACGGGCCTGAACAGCGACTCACCGAGGCGATGCGCTATGCGGCCCTGGGGCCCGGCAAGCGGCTGCGGCCGTTCTTCGCCCTTGAAACCGCCAAGATGTTCGACGTCGAGGAGCGGCCGGTCCTGCGCGCGGCCTGCGCCCTGGAGTGCATCCACGCCTACAGCCTGATCCACGACGACCTGCCCTGCATGGACGACGACGACCTGCGCCGCGGCCGGCCCACCGTGCACAAGGCCTATGACGAGGCGACCGCGGTGCTGGCCGGCGACGCCCTGCAGGCGGCGGCCTTCGAGATCATGGCCCACCCGGACACCCATTCCGACGGCTCCATCCGCGCCGAACTGGTGCGCCGCCTGGCCATCGCGGCCGGCGCCCGAGGCATGGTCGGCGGCCAGATGATCGACCTGATCGGGGTCGGCGACGACCTGGGCGCCGTGGCGCGCATGCAGCGGATGAAGACCGGGGCGCTGATCGTCTGCGCCTTTGAGTTGCCCCTGGTCCTGGCCCGCGCCAAGGAGGCGGAACGCCAGGCCCTGGCCGGATTCGCCCAGGACCTCGGCCTCGCCTACCAGATCGTCGACGACCTGCTGGACGTGGAAGGCGAGGCGGATCTGCTGGGCAAGGCCGCCGGCGGCAAGGACGCCGCGCGGGGCAAGGTCAACTATGTGACCATCCTGGGGGTCGAACAGGCCCGCGAGCGCGTTGATCTATTGGCGGACCAGATCAAGGCTCACCTCGACATGTTCGGTGAGCGCGCCGTATATCTAAGAGACAGCGTGGATTTCGTGCTGGACCGACGTCACTGAAGTTTTGAAAGGTCGGGCGCCCCGCGCGTCCGAAGGGCGATGGCACCCTCAACCCCGCTGCTCGACACCGTCCAGTCGCCGGCTGACACCCGCGCCTTCACGATTCCTCAGCTGCATCAGCTCGCCGACGAACTGCGCGCCGAGACCATCGACGCGGTCTCCCAGACCGGCGGTCACCTGGGCGCGGGCCTTGGGGTGGTGGAGCTCACCGTCGCCCTGCACCACGTGTTCGACACCCCGCGCGACATCGTCATCTGGGACGTCGGCCACCAGGCCTATCCGCACAAGGTCCTCACCGGCCGGCGCGACCGCATCCGCACCCTGCGCCAGGGCGGGGGCCTCTCCGGCTTTACCAAGCGCGCGGAGAGCGAATACGACCCCTTCGGCGCCGCCCACGCCGCCACCTCGATCTCCGCGGCGCTGGGCTTCGCCGTCGCCCGCGACCAGCGTGGCGACGACAACAAGGTCATCGCGGTGATCGGCGACGGCTCGATGAGCGCNNACGACAATGACATGTCCATCGCCCCCCCCGTGGGCGGAATGAGCGCCTACCTGGCCCGCCAGGTGTCCGGGGGCGCCTACCAATCCCTGCGCAAGCTCGGCCGCCACATGGCCGGCGCCCTGCCGCGTCCCCTCAAGGAAGCCGCCCGCAAGGCCG
>PLSW01000258.1:163-11378 GCA_003165275.1 Caulobacteraceae bacterium | reverse complement strand
GCGTTAGCGCGGGCTGGTATTACTTTTCAATGGCCTGCGAACATCGAGCCATATGATCTGGGTCCCGACATTCGTCGGGATGAGCGGGATCCGGGGCCGGAGAACGTATGCCCCCCTACTTCACCCGATACCGCTCAAACCACGCCAGGATCGCGCTCGCCTCCGCCGCCTCCTGCGACGGCCGCTCGGCCAGGGCGTGGTGCGAGGCGCCGGGCACCCGGACCAGCAGGGTCGGCACCTTCCTCAGTTGCAGGGCCTGGTAGAACTGCTCGGCCTCGCTGCCGGGGGTGCGGCGGTCTTCGGCCCCGACCATGACCATGGTCGGGGTGGTCACGTGGCCGACCAGGGACAAAGGCGAGCGGCGCCAGTATTCGGCGTTGTCCTCCCAGGGCATCTTGGCGAACCAGTCGGTGGCCTGGTCGACGTAGAAGTCGACGGTGAGCACCTCGCTGGTCCAGTTGATCACCGGCTTTTGCGCCACCGCCGCCTTGAACCGGCCGGTATTGCCGACGATCCAGGCCGTCAGCAGGCCGCCGCCGGATCCTCCGGTCACGAACAGATTGTTCGGGTCGACGAATCCCTTGCCGATCGCCGTGTCGACGATGCTCATCAGGTCGTCGTAGTCGTGGCTGGGATAGTTGTCGTTGATGGTGTCGGCGAAGTCGAAGCCGTAGGAGGTCGAGCCCCGCGGGTTGCCGTAGACCACCACATAGCCCGCCGCCGCATAGAGCTGCAGTTCGGAGGTGAACACCGGCCCGTAGGCGGCGAACGGCCCGCCGTGGATCTCCAGGATCAGCGGATACTTCTTCGCCGGATCAAAGTTCGGCGGGGTCATGATCCAGGCGTCGATGGCCTTGCCGTCGAAGGACGAACGCACCGGCATCGCCTCAACCTTGGCCAGGGTCTTGCCGTAGAAGAGGCTGTCGTTGAGCCGGGTAAGCCGCGTCGCGCCGCCGCCGCTGCGGGCGACGGCCAGGTCCCCCGGCTCGTCGGGCGATCCCTGGGTGAAGGCCACAAGGCCCGACTTCGACACCGAATATTCGCCCCCCGTGTACGGACGATCCATCTCCGCCCCGCTCATCCCGGCGGCGATCGGGGTGATCCGGCCGTCGAGGCCGACCCGGGCCAGCGTGGCGAGCCCGTGGTCGTCGTACTGCACATAGACGCCGCGCCCGTCGCCGGACCATTGCGGATCCCCCACCGACCGGTCGAGGCCGTCGGTGAGCGAGCGGGGATGACCGCCGTCCGCGTCCATCAGATAGAGTTTGGCGTTCTCATAGCCGCGATGGCGTTCGTCATAGCCCACATAGGCGATAGTGCGCCCGTCCGGGGAGATGGCCGGCTCGGCGTTGGGGCCGAGGCGGTGGGTCAGCTGGGTCAGGCTCCCGTCGGCAACGGACAGGCGGTACACCTGCGAGATCTGCGGCTCCCGCTCCCAGTTGTCGCCGCGGTTGGCGCTGAACAGGATGGCCGTCCCGTCCGGCGCCCAGGCCAGGCGGCCGCCGTCGTTGAAGGCGCCGAAGGTCAGCTGCCGGGGCGCGCCGCCGTCGGCGGGAATGACGAATATCCGCCGATAGCCCGTGCGCAGATAGCCGGCGTCGTCGGCCCGGTAGGTCACCGCGCCGATCACCTGCAGGGGGTCGGCCCATTTGGCGCCCTCCGGCTTGGCCAGGGGGGTTCCGATCTTGATCGGCTCGTCGGGGACGAAACTGGTGAAGGCGATGGAACGGCCGTCCGGAGACCAGGTCAGGCCGCCGGGGGATTCCGGCAGGGTGGCCAGGCGCGCGGTCTCGCCGGTGGCCATCCAGCGCACATAGAGCTGGGGCTTTTCCCCCTCACCGGCGGCCACATAGGCCAAGCGCCTGCCGTCCGGCGACCAGCGCGGGGAGGCCTGCGATCCGGCGCCCCCGGCGATCGGGGTCTGCGCCCCGGTCGCCGGATCCACCAGCCAGATCGACCGGCGCGCGCGGTCGGTCATGATGTCGTAGGCCTCGCGCACATAGGCGATCTGGCCGCCGTCCGGGCGCACCTGCGGGTCGGTGGCCGACTGCAGGGAGAACAGGTCCGCGGCCTGGAACGTGCGCGCCGGCGCCTCGGCCGGCTTGGCCGCCGCGCTCCCCGCAAGGGCGGCCAGCAGGACCAGGCTGATCAGTCCACGACGCACCATCGACATCCCCTAAGCGCGCACACCCCGTGCCGACAGGCAAACTAGCGCGGGGGCGGAGGGGATGGGAAGGGCGGGGGATCGATCCCACCGCCTGTGCAGCGGATCGACGCCCCCTCAGTTCACCTCGGTCTTCTTCAGCGGCGCCCCCGGCAGCGGCGCGACCTGGACCCCGTCCTCGACCAGGGCCCGCACCTCCTTCGGCGTGGCCTCGCCGTAGATGCCGCGCTCCTCCGAGCGGCCCTCGTGGATGGCGCGGGCCTCGTCGGCGAACTTGTCGCCCATGTAGTCGAAGTTTTCCTCCACATGCGCGCGGGCCCGGCCCAGGGCCTCCATCATCATCGCCCGCATCGGCTGGCCGGCAACGACCTCGCCGCGCTTTTTCGTTCCGGCCACCGCGGGGGCCATGATCTGCTTGCGCACCGAGCGGGAGGCGCAGACCGGGCATTCCAGCTGCCCCTTGGCCAGCTGGTCGTCGTAGTCCGACGAGGAGCCGAACCAGCCTTCGAACTCATGCGCGTGTTCGCAGGCCAGGGCGTAACGGATCATGCGCCGGCCGCCAGCGCGGCGTCCACGGGAGGGGCAAAGGCCCGCTCGTTCTTCAGCGCCGGGATCGCCGCCCTTGCCTCGGCCACCTCGGCCAGATCGATGGTCGCGGCGATCACCCCCGGCTCGTCGTCCCTGGCCTCGGCCAGGATCTCGCCCCAGGGGCCGATGATCATCGAGCGGCCCCAGGTGCCGCGGCCGTCCTCGTGGCGGCCGCCCTGGGCGGGGGCGATGACGAAGGCGCCGGTCTCGATGGCCCGGGCCCGCAGCAGGATCTCCCAATGCGCCTCGCCGGTGGGCCGGGTGAAGGCCGCGGGCACGGTGATGATCTCGGCGCCCGCCTTGGCCAGGGCCCGGTGCAGATAGGCAAAGCGCACGTCGTAGCAGATGGTCAGGCCCAGCCGGCCCACGGGAGTATCGATCGCCACGGCCGCCTCGCCGGGGGTGTAGGCCTCCGATTCCCGTACCCGTTCCCCGGTAGGCAGGTCCACGTCGAACATGTGGATCTTGTCGTAGGTGGCGACCACCGCGCCGTCCGGGCTCACCAGCATCGCCCGGTTCGCCGCCCCGCCGTCCGGCCGCTTCACCAGGGCTGAGCCGATCAGCAGCCACACCTTGAGCTCGGCGGCCAGGGCGATCAGCCCCTGCACGCAGACGTCGTCCTCGGCGAACGCGATCTTGCCCATCAGCTTGGCCCGGTCGCGCTCCAGGATGTTGGTCGCCTCGGGCGTGGCGATCAGCTGCGCGCCGTCCGCCGCCGCCGCGCGCACCAGCGGCGCCACATGCGCCAGGGCCGCCGCCTGGTCGGCGGGGGTGCGGCACTGGATCAGGGCGACCTTCACCAGCTGGCTCATCCGGCCAGCAGCCCGTCCAGCTCGCCCTTGCGCTCCAGGGCCATCATCTCGTCGCAGCCGCCCACATGGGTCTCGCCGACGAAGATCTGCGGATAGGTCGAGCGGCCGGACCGGGCGATCATGTCCTTGCGCGCCCCCGGATCGAACCCGGCCTCGATCTCGGTGAAGTCCGCGCCCTTCTCCTGCAGCAGGTTCAGCGCCCGCGAACAGTAGGGGCAGAAGGGCTTGGTGTAGATGGTGACGTGGGCCATGGACGCCTCGGTGACAAATCGGACTTCATATAGCGACGCCCTCGACTTCGCGCACCCTGGCCACCACGGCAAGGTCGACCGCTGTCGCACCCGCCTTGAGCAGCGCCCGGGCGCAGGCCTCGGCGGTGGCCCCGGTGGTCAGCACGTCGTCAATCAGCAGGATGCGCCGGCCCTCCACCTGGCGCCGGCGGCTGTCGGGCACGGCGAACACCCCGGCGACATTGCGCCGCCGCCCGGACGCCGACTTGCCCGCCTGGCTCTCGCTCCGGCGGGCGCGGATCAGGGCGTCGGGCAGATAGGTCTTGCCGTGCCGGCGCGCCAGCGGCCGGGCGATTTCGGCGGCCTGGTTGTAGCGCCGGGCGATCAACCGGGTCGGATGCAGGGGCGTGGGGACGATGGCGTCGGCCTCGGCCAGCAGGTCGGCGGCGGCGCGGCCGATCTAGCCGCCGAACAGCCGCGCCAGGTCCAGCCGGTCGGCATGCTTGAACTGCAGGATCAGGTCCCGGGAGGCCTCGTCGTAGACGCAGGCCGCCCGCGCCCGGGCGAAGACGCGGGGATGGGCCATGCAGGCGCCGCACCGGTCGGAATGGGCGTATTCGAACGGCGCGCCGCAGCCGTCGCACAGGGGCTCGGCGATGAAGGCGACCTTGGACCAAGCCGCCGGCGACAGCCCTTGCGTCTGCGGCGCCCCCCGCGTGGCGGCGGCGCCGTCCAGGGTCTGGGGTGGAAACACCAGGTCCAGAGCGCGCCCAAACGCCGCCCTGGCGCGCGGACCCGGTTCCCAGAACCGCCGGTTCTCGTCATGGTGCGCCGTCATGAACGCCCCGCCTCGCCTGTTTGATCGCGACCTGCACCGCCGTCGCCTGGACCGGGCCGCCCCCGGCTTCGGGGCGGCGGGGTTCCTGAAGGCCCGCGCCGCCGCCGACGCCGTCGAGCGCCTGGAGGCGATACTGCGCAGTTTTCCCCTCGCCGTCGACCTCGGCGCGCGGGACGGCGCCTTCGCCCACGCCCTGGCCCTCAGCGACGCCGCCCCACGCATCGGCGCCCTGATCGAGACCGACCTCTCCGCCGCCATGCTCGCCGGCCGCCCGGGACTCCGCGCGCAGATGGACGAGGAGCGGCTGGCCTTCGCCGACGCCAGCCTTGACCTGGTGGTCTCCCTCCTGGCCCTGCACTGGTCCAACGACACCCCCGGCGCCCTGATCCAGATCCGCCGGGCCCTGAAGCCCGACGGCCTCTTCCTCGGCGCCATCCTCGGCGGGGCGACCCTGACCGAGCTGCGCCAATCCCTCACCGAGGCCGAGGCGGAGCTTTCCGGCGGCGCCGGCCCGCGAATCTCCCCCTTCGCCGACACCTTCGACGCCGCCGGCCTGCTGCAGCGCTCCGGCTTCGCCCTGCCGGTGGTGGACCTGGACCGGGTGACCGTGCGCTACGCCCACCCGCTGAAACTGATCGCCGACCTTCGGGCCATGGGCGAGACCAACGCCCTCACCGACCGCGCCCGCCGGCCGCTCTCCCGCGCCGTGCTGGCCCGGGCCTGCGCCATCTACGCCGAACGCTTTTCTGACCCCGACGGCCGCGTCCGCGCCACCTTTGACATCCTCACCCTCACCGGCTGGGCCCCGCACCCGGACCAGCAACAGCCGCTGAAGCCCGGCTCGGCCAAGATGCGGCTGGCGGACGCGTTGGGCGCGCAGGAGCGGCCCGCGGGGGAGAAGGCTGGTCCCCGGTCGAAAAACTCAATCACGCCATAAGCAACTCGATCGAATTGATCTCTTCGCGCGCTGCGATCGCGGCCACTGAAAGGTCGTGCTGCGCCTGGAGGTTCATCCAATATTCGGCGCTGGTGCCGAATACGCGAGCGAGCCGAAGCGCCGTGTCCGATGTGACAGGCTGCTTGCACCGGATCAGTCGCTCGATGCGGGTCCGATCCTTCAACTTCATCCGTTTGGCGAGCGAGCCGGCCGTCAGCCCATATTCCGGCAGAAAGTCCTCACGAAGGTGCTCTCCCGGGTGGGGCAGCGGCGTGATGAATGCGGCGTAGTCGTGGGTAGACATGCTCTCGTCCCTCGCCCCCTTTGGGGCTCTTGAGGCGCCCGGATCGGGCTGACTTCAGTGATAGTCGCCGAACCAAACCTCCTCGGGGCCGGCGTCGCTCCATCGAAATGTAATGCGGAACTGGTCGTTCACGCTGATCGACCATTCCCCTATCCGGTCACCACCTAACGGGTGAAGGCGGTGGCTTGGGGGAACACGAAGATCGTCGATGACCACCGCCGCATGAAGGCTGTTGAGTCGGCGGCGGGTCACGGAGATCAGATTGGCGGGAAATCCTTTGCCGGGATCGCGGCCTTCAAAGACCGCCTTGGCGTGTTTGCTTTTCCAACTTTGGATCGTCATCGTCGGCTCGGGTTAAGCCATGGATATGTAGCGCCATGCGCTACGGCGCGTCAAGAGAGATGTGGCGTAAAACGCTACACGTTTCCGGGCTGGATGGAGAAGCGCTTTTCGAACCTCGCCGAGACCATCCGGCGGCCGCCCCCTACCCCACCGTCGTCGCGATGGTGTTCGAGATCCGGTTGATCAGCGCCGTGGTCAGGTTGCCGAAGGTGGTGACCGAGGTGACGATCACCACGAAGATCAGGCCGCAGATCAGGCCGTATTCGATGGCCGTCGCGCCGGTCTCGTCCCGCCAGAATCCGGTCAGAGACAGTCGCGCAGCCAGGCCACCAGCGGCGCGTCGGCCGGGGGCATGGGGTAGTCGGTCATGGCGTTTGGCTTGACCCACGCGAGCGCCTCGTGTTCCCGGGCTTCAACGACGCCGTTCCAGCGCCTGCATAGGTAGAGTGGCATGAGTAGGTGAAATGAATCGTAAGCGTGGGACGCAAAAACGAACGGCGCGAGGCAGGCCTCGTTGATTTCTATGCCCAGTTCTTCGTTCAGCTCGCGGATCAGGCAGGCCTCGGGGGACTCGCCGGCCTCCACCTTGCCGCCGGGAAACTCCCACAGGCCCGCCAGCTGCTTGCCCTGGGGCCGCTTGCCGATCAGCACCCGGCCGTCGACGTCGACCAGGGCCGCGGCGGCCACCAGCACTATGGGCTTGGCCCCGCTGACTTGCGCTTCGCTCAGCTTCTGTAGTCCCCGTTGATCTCGACGTAGCGCTTGGTCAGGTCGCAGGTCCAGACGCTGGCCGAGGCGCGGCCGACCCCGACATCGATGCTCACCTCCAGCTCCGAGCGCTTCATATAGGCGCTCATCTGGGCCTCGTTGTAGGTGGGGGAGACCGCGCCATCGTGGGCGGCGACCAGGTCGCCGAAGCGCACCCCGATCCGGTCGCGGTTCACCGGCTCGTCAGCGCGGCCGACGGCCATGACGATGCGGCCCCAGTTGGCGTCCTCGCCGGCGAAGGCGGTCTTGACCAGCAGGGATTCGGCCACGGTGCGGGCGATCTTGCGGGCCGAGGCGTGGGACTGCGCGCCATTCACGGTGATCTTGATAAACTTGCTCGCCCCCTCCCCGTCCCGCACCAGCTGCTGGGCGAGGTCGAGCATCACCCCCTCCAGCTTGTCGCGGAAGTCGGCGAGGCGTTTGTCCCCCACCCGACTGATCCTGGGCGCCCCGGCCTTGCCGGTGGCGAACAGCAGGCAGGTGTCGTTGGTCGACCGGTCCCCGTCCACGGTCACCACATTGAAGGTGGAGCGGGTGTAGAGGGAGACCAGGGTCTGCAGGGCGGCGGGGGCGATGGTGGCGTCGGTGGCGATGAAGCTCAGCATCGTCGCCATGTCCGGGGCGATCATCCCCGAGCCCTTGGCGATCCCGGCGATCTTCACCGTCACCCCGTCGATGTCGGCCTCGGCATAGGCGCCTTTGGGGAAGGTGTCGGTGGTCATGATCGCCTGGGCGGCGGTCGCCCATGCATCCTCGGCGAGGGCGGCCTCCAGCTCAGGCAGGCGGTTGACGATCTTGGCGTCGTCCAGCAGCACGCCGATGACCCCGGTGGAGGCCAGCATCACGTCGCGCTGGCGGCAGTCGAAGCGCTTGCCGATGGCCGAGGCGCACCTGCGGGCGGCGTCCGCCCCCGGCTTGCCGGTGAAAGAATTGGCGCAGCCGGCGTTGACCAGCAGGGCGCGCAGCCCCTCGCCGCCGGTGGCCTCCAGCTGTTTGCGGCACCAGTCCACCGGCGCCGAGCCCACCCCATGCCGGGTGAACACCCCCGCGCAGGCGGCGCCGTCGGGGAAGTGCATCAGCAAGAGGTCGTCGCGGACGTCCTTGTAAAACCCGGCCCGGCCCACGGCGAGCTCGACCCCGGCGATGGGCGGGATCGCCGGGAAGGGCACGGCCAGGGGCGAGACCATCAGTCCCGGCTTTCCGGGCTTGGGCGCGGGCTTAGCGGGGGGCTTGGCGGGCGCCGCGGCGGCGGGGGTGAAGGACTTGCTGACGGTGTCGGCGCCCTTCTGGGCCGCGCGCTTGAGGGCGGCGGCGAGGGGGTCGAGGGCGCGCTCCAGGGTCTGGCCGACGATCTCGGCCGGTTTGGCCGCGGCTTCCCGGGTCTTGGGGGCGGCGGCCTTGGAGCCGGCGGCCCTGACGTTAAGGGGAAGGGGGCCGGGGCGTTTTTCGGTCATGGCTTCTTCTCCGGAGCCTTGAGGCCTGAGGTCCTGGCGCCGGCGATCTTCGCCGCGGGGCCAGTGGGCAGGGCGGGCTTCAACCCGGCGACGGGCGGCGTCAAGGCCCGTTCCGCCGCCGAGGGGCCGCTGGGCGCGACGAGTGGGGCGGCGGCGGGGGCCGAGGCCGGCTCCCGGGGCGCGCCGGCGCCGCCCTGGGCCGGGCCGATCAGCATTTTCACCGGGGACTGCGCCCGCAGCTTGCTGAGCAGGTCCTTGACCTCATCATAGGTCAGGAACCGCACGATCTGGGGCCGGGCCTCCTCCAGGGAAATGGGCTTTTCCAGCCGCACATCCTCCACCTTGAGGATGGCGAACCCCGCGTCGGTGCGGAAGGGCCCGACGATCTGGCCGGCCTTGGCGGTCTTCAGCGCCGCGGCGTAGGCCTCGGGCATGGCGTCGGGGGTCAGATAGCCGACATCGCCGCCGTCGAAACGCGTCGCTGTGTCGGTGGACAGCTTCATCGCCAGCCCCTCGAAGTTGGCGCCCGAGCCCAGCAGCTTGCGGATCGTGTCGGCGTCGGCCTGGTTGGCGGAGACGATCTGGCGGATATGGAATTCCTGGCTCTGTTTGGAGAGCTTGATCTGCTCGTCGTAGAGGCCGCGGATGGCGTTCTCGTTCACCGCCTTTTCGACCATCCGCTCGACCAGCATGTCGCCGAGAATGCGCTCGCGGGCCGCGGCCAGGCGGCGGCGGGCCAGGGGATCGCTCTGGATCGCCCGCTTGCTGGCCTCCGCCGCCAGCAGCTTCTGATCGACGACCTCGTCCAGCACCTGGTGGAACAGCTCCGACGAGGTGTCGAGGGGCTCGCCCTCGCCGATCAGCCCCTGGGCCACCGCCTCGCGCTTGACGTCCGAGGCCCAGATGGTCTGGTCGTTGAGGGTGGCCACAGCCGTATCGCCGGGCTCCGGCGGGTGGGTGTCGACGCCGGAGCGGCCGCACGCCGCCAGCGCCAGCAATCCGGCCAGGGCCAGACCCGCCAGGGCGCCGACGCCCATCCGTCGAACCATCCGGCCCATTCGATCGATCGCTCCCGAACAGCGCATTTCGCCGCGAAACTCACCTGCCCTCGTTCCTGGTCAGATGCAACGTCAGGCGCCATGGTGGGGCGCCGCGCCTCGCCGCGCCGGGCTCATCAACGACAGACGCGCGCGCCCGCCGGGGCGCCCTGGAGGACACCCATGAAGTTCTATGATTCCATCGGACCCAACCCCCGTATCGTGAAGCTGTTCATGGCCGAAAAGGGCATCGACCTGCCCAAGGTGGAAGTCGACCTGCGCGCCGGCGAGAATCGACAGCCCGCCTACTTGGCCAAGAACCCCGCCGGCCAGACCCCCTCCCTGGAACTGGACGACGGCCAGGTGATCAGCGAGATCACCGTCATCTGCGAATATCTGGAAGAGAAATATCCCAGTCCGCCGCTGATCGGCACGACCCCGGAAGAGCGGGCGGAGACCCGCAAGTGGGTCCGCCGGCTGGACCTCAACATCTGCGAGCCCATGGCCAACGGCTTTCGCTTCTCCGTCGGCCTGCCGCTGTTCAAGGACCGCGTCCACTGCATTCCCGAGGCGGCCGACGGCCTGAAGGAGACGGCCCAGGAGTGGCTGACCCGCCTCGACGGCCTGATGGCGGGCCGCGACTTCATCACCCCGAACAACCAGCTCAGCCTCGCCGACATCCTGCTGTTCGGCTTCGTCGACTTCGGAATCAGCGTCGGCCAGCCCCTCAACACCGACAATAAGACCGTTGCCGCCTGGTACGAACGCATGAAGGCCCGCCCCAGCGCGGCGGCCAGCGCCTGATCTCTATCCAAACGCGAAAGGCCTTCTCCCCTCGTGGGAGAAGGCAGCGCGTAGCGCGACGGATGAAGGGCCGCGCCGGTCCTTCCGCGGCGGATTCGCCACGCCGCCTGTTGGGACTGGGATTGGTCGGCCGGGTCCTCCGGAATGCGGGTGGCGCGTCCAGCCCGGTTGAACCGCCGGTGCGACCCCTCGTCCGGCCCTCCGGGCCACCTTCTCCCGCAAGGGGAGAAGGATACGCAAGCGGGCGAACCCTCACCCAATACCCAGCCCCGCGTTGACACTGACCGGGGCGCTGCTTAAGTCTCGCGCGCGCAAAACAAGCGGTTTTCAAGGCTCTTCAGGGCCTTGATCAGGCTCGCGCAACCTCTGCGCGGCCCAAAGTTTCATCTGGATCCCTACTGCATGGCTGACCTGTTCAAAAGGTTCTTCGGCTCCTCCAACGACCGCAAGGTCAAGGCGCTCACCGCCAAGGTCGCGGCGATCAACGCCCTGGAGCCGCAGATGCAGGCCCTGAGCGACGTCGACCTGCGCGGCAAGACCGAGGTCTTCAAGGCCCGCATCGCCGCCGGCGAGACCCTGGACGCGATCCTGCCGGAAGCCTTCGCGGTGGTGCGAGAGGCGGCCAAGCGCACCCTGGGCCAGCGCCATTACGACGTGCAGCTGGTCGGCGGCATGGTGCTGCACCAGGGCGGCATCGCCGAGATGCGCACCGGCGAAGGCAAGACCCTGGTCGCCACCCTGCCGGTCTATCTGAACGCCCTGGCCGGCAAGGGCGTGCATCTGATCACGGTGAACGACTACCTGGCCTCCCGCGACGCCGACTGGATGGGCCAGGTCTACCGCTTCCTCGGCCTGAGCGTGGGGGTGATCGTCAACGGCCTCAGCCAGGGCGAGCGCAGCCGGGCCTATGGGTCGGACATCACCTACGGCACCAACA
>PLSW01000258.1:0-146 GCA_003165275.1 Caulobacteraceae bacterium | reverse complement strand
TCTCCGGCCCCACCGAGGACCGCTCCGAATTCTACAAGACCATGGACGTTCTCGTCCGCGAACTGATCCAGGACGAGGACACCTTCGACCTCGACGAGAAGCAGAAGCAGGTCCTGCTCACCGAATACGGCTCGGAAAAGGTCGAG
>PLSW01000109.1 GCA_003165275.1 Caulobacteraceae bacterium | reverse complement strand
CATAATCACTGCGACGGGACACTAGCTGTAAGCGCCCAGCACCACCCAGATCAACGCCAGATGTGCGGGGTAGTAGGCGTAGAACGCCCACCCCGGCAGACGCGGCGCAGCCGGCAGGCGGCGGGACGCCGCGATCATCAGCGGCGCCGCCAGCACCGCCGCAGCCGATAGCGGCAGGTCCGGCGCCTCTAGCAGCGCCGCGCCGGCGCAGGCCAGGGTGATGAGCAGTACGCCGGCTCCCTTTCGGCGCCGCTCCGCCCACGCGCCGGCCGCCATCGCCAGCGGCGTGAGGCAACCGCCTTCGATAAAGGCTCCAACGGGGATCAGCGCCACCGCCAGGGCGGCGGCCGCCGCGGGGCGCCGCGCACGGATCAGGCCGATCAGCGCCACGCCCGCCGCCAGGCCAAAAAGGATGTCGAGGCGAAGCTGCAGGCGCCATACGAGCGCGAGGTAGACCGGCTCGGCGATCACGCCGAAAATCAGCAGCCGTTTCGCCGCCCGCGCCGCGCCCCCCTCCGGCGCCTGCGCGAGGCGCAGGGTCAGCAGCGACGCGAACACAGCGATGCAGGGGCGGCCGGCGATGTAGCCGATCGTGCGCAAAGGCTCTTGCTGGCCGATCAACGCGTGGTTCATCGTCATCAGCGCGAGCGCGATCCACTTAGCGGCTTCCAGGCCGTCGTTGCGGGCGGCGCCGCCGATCGGCCGGGACAGCGGTCTAGCCAGGGCGATCAAGGGCGTTGCGCGTCTTCAGAAGGGTAAATTGAGACGCGCGCCGCCCAGCTGGTCGCGCCGTCGCGCGCCGAAGTCGCCGTCATAGGTCAGGCCCAGCGTCGCAGCCTTGGCCACGTTGAACTTCAGGCCGCCGTTGACGGCCAAGGTGTCACGGTCGATCGGCGCTCCCATGATCGTGCCGCCCAAGCCGCTCTGCGCGCCGTAGTAGCCGCTCGCCAGGCCGCCGAAGGCGTGCCGCCAGGACAGGCGGATGAACGGCGTTACCGCAAGGCCGCCCAAATCCCACGTCGCCCCGCCCCGCCCGCCGACGTCGGTGAAGCCGATGTTGCGGCGGTTCTCGGCCGACAGGATGGCGCCATTCGCCGGCGCATCGGTGAATCCCTGCTGGTAAATTCCGGCCCAACCCACACCCGCAATCGGCGCGATCGTTGCGGGTCCCACCTTCAGGACGTAGGAGCCTTCGGCGTAAGCCTGCCCCGTTACGGCGTTATAGCGGGCCGAATAGACATCACCGAGGGCGTCGAGCCGATTGTTCCTGATGGCGTTCCAGCTGGCCGACGCCACCATGTCGACGTGGACGTCTCCGTAGACACCGCCCGCATAGCCTCCAGCGTCGCCGCGCCGGATCTGCGCGGATGCCTTGTCCGTCGGGTCAGAGGTGCGATCGCTCCCGTAGCCGCCGATCAGGCCGCCCCTCCAGTGATCACCAAAAGCCGTGTCGGCGGCGATCACGCCGCCGGCCTCGTTCGACGTCACCGCGCCGGAAAAGGACGAGGCCGAGGAGCGGCCGCCGCCGCCATAGCCCTGCGCCCACAAGGAGCCTGATCCGTCACCGCCGAAACCGAGCCGCATTAGAACCGCGTCGCGCAGGACGCGGCTGTCGCCGACCATCAAGCTCTCAAGGGTTGCGAAGTTCAGCCCGGCCGCAGGCGCGCCAGGGGTTCCGCTCGCTCCGCCGCCGCCGCCGCCGCCTGATCCGTGGCCGACGCCCTGCATGGCGAAGGCCGGCGCGGCGGACGCGAGGGCGACGCAGGCGGCCAGGGCCGCGATGAAGATCGGACGTCTGAACATAGCGCACCCCGCAAGGCGTTCATCCTTCGCACGCGGACGCGCCGTGGCTATGACCGACATCACAGGGCGTGTTCGCGCCGATCGCAGTCTACGCCTTCGACCCGGCCCACCTGACCTTGATATGCCGCCGATCGACACAGCGGCGAGTGAGGCATTTCACAGCGCCCTCTGGCCGGGCCGATCATACTGGACCATCGCGCCTTCCGGAGTCGCAGATGGCCAGAGTGACCTGCCTGCCCACAACCTTGCTGCTCGCCACCCCGGCGATGCTCGCCAGTCCCGCTATGGCGATGAACGGCATCGGCCATGGCACTGGGGGCATCGGCGTGGGCTCTGGAGTCAGCGGCGTGTCTGCGCCCGGCAAAATCGTCCTCGGGGCGATCCAGGCCATGCTGACCGGCGACAGCCGCTTCTTCCGCGAGGCGGCGCTGGCCCGGACGGGATCCCCGGAGCCGGCGGCGCCCGGAGCCTGGGGCGAGGGCTATGCGGGTGGCGGGCGCATGGACGGCGCAGGGACCTCCGGAGGCGTCAACAGCCGGCTGGCAGGCGGCGTGATGGGCGCGGACGCCGCCGTCGGTGACTGGGGCTTGCTGGGGCTTGCGGGCGGCTATCGGACAGAGCGGACCAAGGACCCGGCGGACGCCGCATTGGCGAACGTCAGCGCCTATCAGGCCGGCGCCTATGCATCTGGCCGCTGGAACGCAGTACGGCTCACCGTCGGCGCCGCCTACGAGTGGAACCATATCAATGCTGAGAGGTCCGATAGCACCGGCTTGTACGCCGGCCGCTACGGCGCCGACCTGGGCCAGGTGTTCGGCGAAGCGGGCTATCGGCTGCGGACAGGTCCGGTGAGCTGGGAGCCCTATCTCGGCGCGGCCTGGACCAGCCTTGCTCGCGCGACCTTCACCGAAGCGGGCGGGGCCTATCCGTTCACGCTCACCGGCGGACGGCAAAACGTCGCCTTCGTCGACATAGGGGCGCGAGCGCGCATGGACTGGCAGGTTGCGGGCGTAACGCTGCATCCGAACGGCGCGCTGGCGTGGCGGCGGGCCTACGGCCAGCTGAACCCGGGCATTGCCGCCACCCAGGCTGGAACCGCTACCTATTTAACGGGCGATCCGATCGACCGCGCCGCCGCACACATCGCCGCCGGTCTTGACGTGGATCTGCCTCGGGGCGGCCGGTTCGGCCTGGGGTACGATGGGCAGATTGCCCGCGGATCGTGGACGGACGTGGCCCTCGCCAAGCTGTCCCTGCGCTTCTGACACGCGCAAGTTCGACAATTTTGCCACCCCCACAAGCGCTTCCTGGCTCAATCAGGTCGAGATCTGGTTCTCCATCCTGCAGGCCAAGTCCCTTAGCGGCGCATCCTGCACGTCGATCAAACAACTCACAAAGCACATGGATGACTTCATCGCCGCCTACAACATCAACCCAAAACCCTTCGCCTGGACCAAAACCAAGGTCCATCAGAGGCGAATGAAAGGTCGACGTGTCAGCGAACTGTGATTCCGGGTACTAGAGCATTCCCCAGCCCATCAGAGCGGGGGAATGCTCTAGCCGGACTGCAGGCGCCACAGCCGGGCGTAGCGGCCGCCGGCCGCCAGCAGCGAGGCGTGGGTCCCGTCCTCGACGATGCGGCCTTCGTCGATGGTGACGATGCGGTCGGCGGTGCGCAGGGTCGACAGGCGGTGGGCGATGAGCACCACGGTGCGGCCGGTGCTGATGCGGCGCATGTTGGCCTGGATCGCCGCCTCGCTCTCATAATCGAGGGCCGACGTGGCCTCGTCGAAGATCAGGATGCGCGGGTTGACCACCAGGGCCCGGGCGATGGCGACGCGCTGGCGCTGGCCGCCGGAAAGGCTCGCCCCGCGCTCGCCGATGACGGTCGAATAGCCCTCCGGCAGGGCGAGGATGAACTCGTGGGCGCCGGCCAGCTGGGCCGCCTCGATCACCCGCTCCATGGCCATACCGGGTTCGGAGAGGGCGATGTTCTCGCGCACCGTGCGGTTGAAGAGGATGTTCTCCTGCAGCACCACCCCGATCTGCCGCCTCAGCCAGGCCGGGTCGGCCAGGGCCAGGTCGACGCCGTCGATGAACACGCGGCCGGTCTCAGGCACGTAGAGGCGCTGGATCAGCTTGGCCAGGGTGCTCTTGCCCGAGCCGGAGGGGCCGACGACGCCGATAACCTGGCCGGCGGGGATGTCGAGACAGACGTCGGTCAGCACTGGCTGGCCGTCGATGCGGTAACGGAAGTTGACGTGGTCGAGGCGGATGTCGCCGCGGATGGCGGGCAGGCTGGCCTGGCCGGCCTGGCCGGGCTCGGGGGTGGTGTTGAGCGCTTTGGCATTGCATTTGCGGCCTTTGCGCTTCGACCGATTTACCGCCACCGTATTGGGACACCATGGCCATCGATGTGATCTGGGCTTGGCGAAAGCGCCGTGAACTCATCCGGCGGCGAGCCCTAGATCTGGCGCGCTTCTATCTGAAGCTTCATGGAGATGACGCCCACGCCGTGGTGCTCAAGCAGACCAATCGCTTTGAGCGCGGCTCGTTTGACCACAAGATCCGTTGCCAGGCTGAGCGGATCCTTCGTCAATCCGGGCGTGGGTCTGGCTCTCGGTCAGTGTCTAGGTCTGGCTCACGGTCTGGGTCAGGATGTGGGCCAGGGCCCGATTCACAAGCGCCGGCGTCCTAGCATTACAGTTGCAGGGGTGATCGCGTTTGGAGGTGGGCCC
>PLSW01000047.1 GCA_003165275.1 Caulobacteraceae bacterium | reverse complement strand
CATCAGGGGGTGCTTGGGAGTTACGGCTAGGGGTCAAAATCTCTATATATGCATGTTAAACAGAGACTTAAGGGCTTTTCGAAGGAGGCCTTCTCCCCTCGATGGAGAAGGTGGCGCGCGAATGCGCGACGGATGAGGGGCCGCGCCGGCCCATCCGTGTCGATGTGGACAACGCCACCGCAATCGCCGGCGCGGCCCCTCANNTTCTCCCGCGAGGGGAGAAGGCCTCAGTCAAAAGGCCCCTCGGTTCGACTGAACACCCCATTGTGGAACTGTGAATCACCTCCCCAACAAATGGGGAGGAGCCCCGCCCTACCGCCGATCCCGGCGGAACTTGGCCGCTTCGGCCGCCAGGGAGGCGGTGAGGTCGGCTTCGGCGGCGGCTTCGGTGTCGCCGGCGTAGGGCAGGCTTCCGGCGACGCCGCGAACGGCCAGCCACAGCGGGGTGGTCAGGTGGCCGAACATGCGCAGGGGGCGGCCCTTGTCGTCGGTGACGTCCCAGCCCTCGGCCTCGAAGGCGATGATCTGGTCGCGCTCGGGCTTGCGCTCGATGCGGTCCCAGCCTTCGGGACGGGCGACGTCGTCGGCCTCGTCCTCGGTGAGGCCGAAGAGGGCGCGGGAGAGGTCGTCGATCTCCGGATAGTCGGCCTGGGAGCCGGCGTCGGCGAGGCGGGAGTTCATCAGCGCCTTGTGCTCGAGGTCGCGGACCCCGGGCAGGTCGATCAGGCGGCGGAGGGTGGAGCGGCTGGCCATGGGGGACACCATGGTTCCGAGGGCGGCGGCGCGTCAACCGGGTCGACGGCGGCCGGGGGTCAGCTTCTCTAATATCATACCGAAATAATATGGTTTGAAGGACGCGCCCAGGACCGTGATCTTGGCCCCACCCATGCAACGCCAGGAGGAACGATCGTGATGGACAGCCCGGTCGGCCATCGGTCATCGCAGGACGCGGGACGCGCCCTGCGCGGCGCGCCTCGGCGGGCGCAGGCCCCCGGGGCGCCGGCGGTGATCATCGTGCCGGGACTGCGGGGGTCCGGGCCCGCCCATTGGCAGAGCGGGTGGGCGCGGGCCCTGCCGCGGGCGGAGATGCTGGAGCAGGGCGACTGGGACCGCCCCCGGCTGGCCGACTGGGCCGCGACCCTGGCCGAGGCCCTGCGCCGGCGCCCCGGCGCTGTGCTGGTCGCCCACAGCCTGGGTTGCGCCCTTGTGGCGCACTACGCGCGGATCAGCGGCGGGCGCCACATCGCCGGCGCCCTGCTGGTCGCCCCGGCGGACGTCGACACGGCGAGCCCGTGGCTGCGGGGCCTGGACACCTTTTCGCCGATGCCCCAGGAGCGCCTGGGCTTTCCCAGCCTGGTCGTCGCCAGCCGCAACGATCCCTATGTCAGCCTGGATCGGGCCCGGCGCTTCGCCGAGGACTGGGGCGCCGATTTCCGCGACCTGGGCGACGCGGGCCACATCAATGTCGCCTCCGGCCACGGGCCCTGGCCGGAGGGGCTGACGATGCTGGACGGGCTCGTCCGGGGCGCGGCCGACGCATCGCGGGGCGCCGGTCGGGCTTTCGGCTGAGCGTCGCCAACTAAGGGAGCGTTGCAATACGAGCGTGCGTGGTTCGAGACGCTCCCTTCGGTCGCTCCTCACCATGACTAAGGTTTTGGATGGCAATGATTCTAGTCATGGTGAGGAGCGCGCCCTTCGCGCGCGTCTCGAACCACGCACCCTGTCGCAACGGCCCCACTAAGGGTTAGACGCGGCCCTACGGCGCGCGCTATCCCGGCAAGGCCCCGCGACCGCCAGCCCCGAAGGAGCCGCCCTTGCCCGCATCCGCCCCCGACAAGACCTTTCCCGTCAGCTGGGAGGAGCTGCACCGCAACGCCAAGGCCCTGGCCTGGCGGCTGGTGGACATGGGGCCCTGGAAGGGCCTCATCGGGGTGACCCGCGGCGGCCTGGTGCCGGCGGCGGTGGTGGCGCGGGAGCTGGACATCCGCATCGTCGAGACCGTCTCGGTGATCGGCTACAAGTCCGACGACAGCAGGCCCGAGCTGGCCGACGAGGCGCAGATCGTCAAATTCCCCGCCAATGTCGGCGATGGCGAGGGCTGGCTGGTGGTGGACGACCTGGTCGACACCGGCCGCACCTTCGTGGTGCTGCGCAAGCTGTTGCCAAAAGCCCATTTCGCCACGGTCTACGCCAAGCCCCTTGGCCGGCCCCTGGTGGACACCTTCATCACCGAGGTCAGCCAGGACACCTGGATCTACTTCCCCTGGGACGTGGAGCTGCAGTTCACCCAGCCCATCGCCAACCGGCGGCGGGGGGAATAGGCAGGGCAGTGGGCAGGCGTGCGGCGGACCGACGCCCCCTCCCCAGGCTTTGCATTCCCGCAGTCTTGGCTAATGTCCCACCCACGAAACGGGACGATCGGACGATCATGCAGTCACAGCTTCTCTATCTGGCGGGGTCCCTGGGCGGGGTGGCGGCGATCTGCGGGCTTTGCGTGCTGCTGTTCGGCGCCGGCGCAGCCAGCCTGGACGAAGGTTCGGCGCAGGCGCGGCTGCAGGCCGATGTCGCCGGCTTTCGTCCCGGACGATGCACGCTCGCCGCCGACAAGCGTTCGGCGCTGGTGGAGGATACCCGGGGCGGTGCGGTCTATCTGGTTGTCGTCCGCGGCGACGGGCTGGTGACCCGCCGGCTGGCCGACGGCTTCCTGCGGGCGGCCGCCCAGGACGGCACGGCGCTGAAGCTGCAATTCGCCGACTTCACCTTCCCCCGGACCCGTGTCGACCTGGGCGACGCCGGCCTCGCCGCCGACTGGCGGGCCCGCCTTGAGCGAGGGATCGCCTGACCATGCCCTTCAACCCGACCCAGTACGCCACCCCGATCTTCATCGTCGTCCTGATCGCCGAGATGCTGTTCATCCGCTTCGCCGGGCGCGGCGGACGTTATGAGCCGCGCGATACGGCGACCAGCCTGTTGATGGGCTTCGGTAGCGTGATCTTCGGGGGCGCCTTCGCCTTCATCTTCATCTGGTACGCCGGCCTGCTGCATCCCTTCCGCCTGACCGCCATCGCCTGGTCGATCCCGGCGGTGGTCATCTGCTTCCTGCTCGATGACCTGGCCTACTACTGGTATCACCGCAGCGCCCACCGGATCCGCTGGATCTGGGCCGAGCACGTGGCCCACCACTCCAGCCAGCACTACAACCTCTCCACGGCCCTGCGCCAATCCTGGGGCGGGTTCCTGACCCCGGGGTTCCTGTTCGCGGGGCCGCTGCTGCTGATCGGCTTTCCCGTGCCGATGATCGCCTTCGTGCACGGCTTCAACCTGATCTACCAGTTCTGGATCCACACCGAGGCCATCGACCGGTTTCCGGCCTGGTTCGAGGCGGTGATGAACACCCCCTCGCACCACCGGGCGCACCACGCCACCAACGCGCGGTATCTGGATTCCAACTACGCGGGCGTGTTGATCGTCTGGGACCGGATGTTCGGCACCTTCGTGGCCGAGGACCCGGCGGAGCCGCCCCGCTACGGCATCGTCAAGAACCTGGCGACCTTCAACCCGGTGAAGGTCGCCTTCCATGAATTCGTCGGCATCGGCAAGGACCTGGCCTCCGCCCGCAGCCCGCGGGAGGTGGCGGGGTATCTGCTGGCGCCCCCCGGCTGGTCGCCGGACGGCAACCGCGAGACGTCGGACACGATCAAGGCAAGATGGGCGGCGTTGGAGGCGGCCAAGGGGGCGGCGGAGTAGTGTGCGCTCCTCGCCCTTGAAGCTCCTCCCCCATTTATGGGGGAGGTGGACCCGAGCGTAGCGAGGGGCCGGAGGGGGCAAGTGGAGGGCGCACACTTGCCCCCTCCGCCATCTCGCGTTGCTCGATGCCACCTCCCCCATAAATGGGGGAGGAGCGTGACGCTGATCGCCTTCTCCCCCTTTACCCATCCCCGCCGACGCGCCATCACCCTCCGATGACCAAACGCCCCAAGACCTCCCCCACCCTGCCCCTCGGCGAGAGCGGGCTCACTGTCAGTCGCCTCGCCTGGGGCATGTGGCGGTTCAAGGGAGACGACGTGGCCGCGGCGCAGGCCTGCGTGGAGGCCGCGCTGGAGGCGGGGATCACCTTCTTCGACACCGCCGACATCTACGGCCTGGGCAACGGCGAGCCCTTCGGGGCGGCCGAAACCCTGCTGGGCCGGGTGCTGGCGCAGGCGCCCCATCTGCGCGAGCGGTTCGTGTTGGCCACCAAGGGCGGCATCCGGCCCGGCGTTCCCTATGATTCCAGCGAGGCCTATCTGATCGCGGCCCTGGATGCGTCGCTGAAGCGTCTGGGGGTCGAGCAGGTCGACCTCTACCAGATCCACCGGCCGGACGTGATGACCCATCCGGAGGCCCTGGCGCGGACCCTGGGGCGGATGTTGGCGGCGGGGAAGATCGCCGAGGTGGGGGTCTCCAACTTCACCCCGGCGCAGATCACGGCCCTGCAGACCTATCTGGTCTTCCCGATCGCCTCGACCCAGATCGAGCTTTCGCCCCTGGTCATCGCCCCCATTGAGGACGGCGCCCTGGACCAGGCGATGACCCTGAACCTTGGGGTGATGGCCTGGTCGCCCCTGGCGCAGGGACGGCTGGGGGACGTGGCCGCCGCGGACCCACGCACCGCCGCCGTCCGCGACGCCCTCGAAGAGCTGGGCGCGGCGCACGGGGTCTCGCGCAGCGTGGCCGCCTACGCCTGGCTGATGGCCCACCCGGCCAAGCCCATCCCCATCGTCGGCTCCCAGCAGCCGGCCCGGATCGCCGAGGCGGCCAAGGCCCTGACCATCGAGATCGACCGCGCGGCCTGGTACAAGGTGCTCGTCGCCGCCCGGGGCGCGCCCATGCCGTGACCGGTTCCTGCGAAGTCTCCTGGTTCTCGGCCCTCTGCGACGACGACCATGAGGCCCTGGGCGCGGGCCTATCAGGCCCTGGGGATCGGGGCGTTTATCCTGTCGGGGTATCCGCAGGCGACGGAGTGCGACCTGTTCGCGCGGCATGGGCCGCCGCGGATGGAGCATCGGCCGTTGGGGGGGCGGGCGCCCGGAGCCGAGTTTCGGTGACAGTTTACTAAACNNTTAGTAAACTGTCACCGAAACTCCCGCCGCCGGATGCCGCCTACAGCAGCCGATAGATCGCCGGCGGGATCGGGAAGCGGCGCTTGTTGAGGATCGCCCCCAGCACCTGCCCCCCCGCGGCGTCCACCTGTTCGACCAGGCTGCGGGCGACGGCGGCGCGGGTGTGGTCGGCGTCGACCACCAGCAGGGTCAGGTCCACCAGGGGGGTGATGACGACGCCGGCCCTGGAGCGGGTCATGGCCGGGGAGTCGATGACGATCACGTCGTAGGATTGGCGGGCGGTGCGCAGGACGCCCTCCCACTGGTTCTCGGCGATGCGCAGGTCGCGGGTGCCGATGGGGCGGCTGACGCTGAGGCTGGAGCCCTCGACCTTGAGGATGCGCTGGCCGGGCGCGCCGGTGAGCCGGGCGCCGGCGGCCTCCAGCCGGCCGATGGCGCTGTCGCCGTCGTGGGGCTCGACATCGATCAGCAGCACCCGGCGCGCGCCCTGCGTCGCCGCGAGCAGGGCGAGGTCCATTGCGATGGTGGAGACCCCCGCATCGTCGTCGGTGGCGATCAGCTGGATGGTCGGGCAGGTCTTCGGCGACAGGCTGACCGCCAGGCGCAGCATCAGCAGGGCGTCGTCGAGATTGAACAGGGCGTCGCGCAGCCGCCGGCCGGCCGAGCCCCAGGCCGTCCCCTCCCCGCGCCAGGCGATGGACAGCACCACCGGCATGTCCAGCTTCTGCTCGGCGTCCCGGGGGGTGGTCATGGTCTCGGCGAAGGCCGCCGCGAACAGCACCGCCGCCGCCGCGGCAGCCAGGCCCAGCACCAGGCCGGCGCCCAGCAACAGCAGCCGGCCGGCCTTGCCCTGGATCGGCGGCGTCGCCCGCTGGATCACCTTCACATTGGCCTGGGCGCGGGAGAGCGAATCCTGCAGTCGCGCGTCCTCCGCCCGTTTGGCCAGGTCGCCATAGGCCCCCTCGATCACCGTGCGGCCGCGCACCATCTCGCGGAATTCCGGGCCGATGACCGTGAGCGCCTTCAGCCGGGCGTCGGCCTCGGCCAGGGCGCGGACGGCGGCGATCCGGCCCTGCTCGAGGCCGGCCATGTCGCCCTGGGAGTCGGCCAGCTCGGAATCCAGCACCTGATGGGTGGGGTTGACCCCCAGCCGCTGGTCCTGGACCTGTTTGGCCGGGGCGGCGCGGACCTGTTCCTGCAGCACGGCGATGCGCCGGTCGAGGTCGACGATCAGCGGATAGTTGTCGGCGAATTTGGCGGCGGCGTCCCGGCGCTCGGCCTGCAGGGTGAGCAGGTTGCCGGTCAGGCTCTCGATCTGCTGGGAGCGGGACTGGTCGGCGTAGAGCTCGATGGCCGGGGGCGCGGCGCGCAGCCGGCCGTCCAGGCGCGCGGCGCGGCCGCGGCGGGTGGCGTACTGCTGGTCCAGGCTCTGCACCTGGGCGGCCAGGGCCTGTTGGTTGGTCTGGGCGGCGGCCAGGGCCTGGTCGTAGTCACCGAAGCCGTGGTCGGCGGCGAAGGCGGAGATCTGGTCGTCGAGGCCGGCCAGGCGCGCCTGCAGGGCGGCCCGTTCGCTCTCCACCTTGGCCGGATCGGCCTGCTGGAAGATCTGGCGGCGCTTGACGATATAGAGGTCGATGAGGGCGTTGAGGGTGTCGGACGCCACCGCCGTGGCGTGGTTCTTCAGCTTCAGGTCGACAACGTTGGACTGGGGCACGTTCTCGATGGCCAGGTCCTTGTCGAAACGCAGCAGCGCCGCCTCAAGACCCCGGGGGGAGTCCGCCAGGTCGGGATAGACCCGGGCCAGGCCCACCTGCCGGAGGGCGGCGGCGTGCAGGTCGCGGTCGGAGAGGATCTGGATCTCCGCCTGGACAATCTGGGCGCGGTCGTAGGTCAG
Organism: Caulobacteraceae bacterium; assembly: GCA_003165275.1. GTDB lineage: Bacteria > Pseudomonadota > Alphaproteobacteria > Caulobacterales > Caulobacteraceae > Poindextera. Next base: position 21,940 of record PLSW01000047.1, on the reverse strand, counting down.
GCTCTGCCCTGCCCCCGTGGCGTCCGAATGGAACACATAGTCGTCGCCAAGCAGGATCAGCAGACGGGATTCGGCCACGAACACCGGCCGCGCCAGGGCCGCGACGATCACCGCCAGCAGCACCGGGATCAGGAAGGCGAACATCACCAGCCGCCGGTGGAAGAAGACCGGCGTCAGCAGTTCGCGCAAGGTCAGGGGCGAGCGGAGGGGCGGCCTGGGAACCCGAACATCCGGCGCCTGGATCACCGCAGCGGTCATGGATGTCTATCGGCCAGTTGGAACGCGACGTGCGATGCAGGGACGCATTAACCATCTGGTACGGTTCCAACCTTAACAAACCTTGGACAATTACGCCGGGCTGAACGGTTTCCTAACCCGGCGCACGCATGTCTCAGGCTGGCGCGGCGACCGGCGGTCCGGTTCGACGGCGCGGATTTTGGAGCGCGGGTCGTGGCGAAGGTCTGGTCTCGGCAAGCTTGGGCGGCCCTGGCGGCGCTGCTGGCCCTCGGCCTGGCGGCGGGGCCCGGCCCGGCGGCGGCCCGACCGGACTGCGGCCCCAACGGCCATTTCGACCCCTGGCGGGACGAGGACTACCACTACCGCATCGGCCCCGGGGACGAACTGGCCCTGCGCTTCGTGGTCAATCCCGACCTCAACGCCCCGGTGATCGTTGGCCCGGACGGCCGCGGCGTGCTGCCGATGATCGGGCCGGTGAAGCTGATGGGGCTGACCATCGAGGAGGCCGACAAGGCCCTCACCGCCGCCTACGGCCCGGTGCTGCGCAACCCCGAGGTCGAGGCCCTGGTCACCGCCTATGGCGCGGCGCAGATCTATGTGGGGGGCGAGGTGAAGGACGGCGGGGTCAAGACCGTCAAGGGCCAGATCAGCGTCACCCAGGCGATCATGGCCGCCGGGGGCTTCGCCGACACCGCCCGCAGCGGCCAGGTGGTGGTGCTGCGCCAGGGCCCGGGCGAGGTGCGTCCGCGCCTGGCCATCGTCGATGTGCGCGGCGCCCTGCAGGGCCAGGACCGCCGCGGCATCCTGCTGCTCCCCGGCGACGTGGTGTTCGTGCCCAAGACCCATATCGGCGAGATCGACGTGTGGGTGAAGCAGCACCTGACGGACCTGGTGCCGTTCAGTCTGTCCTGGGGCGTGCCGACGAATGGGAAGTTGTAGTGGGCTGGATCGTCGTATCGCGACCTAGGCCTTCTCCCCCTGGGGGGTCGACAGCGCGGGCGCGCTTTACGCGCCCGATGCGTTCGCCAGAGGCGAACGCCGCTCTCGTCGGTGGCCGCCGAGGGCGGACGGATGAGGGGTCGCGCCGGCCCCTCCGCGCGGTGTCGACAACGCAGCTCAGCGGCCGGTGCGACCCCTCATCCGGCCCTTCGGGCCACCTTCTCCCCCAAGGGGAGAAGGCCTCTTTTTTTGTTCCCCCATGTCCCGCTACCTGATCTCCGCCATCGAGCAGGCCCTTTGGTCGATCCTCAATCTGGGGGTCAATCTGCTGCTGATCCGGCTGGCGGCGCCGGTGGAGTACGGGGCCTTCGCCTTCTGGGCCAATGTCGGCTTTGTCCTGACCAGCATCCAGAACGCCCTAACCGTCTGCCATCTGCAGGTGCTGGCCCCCGGAGACCCCCTGGACGCGCCGCGGCTCGAGGTGGAGCGGATCATGCACGGGGTGACCATCGCCTATATCGCCGTGGTGGCCCTGGTCGCCGTGGGCGCGGTCAGCCTGCTGCGCGGGGCCGGCAGCGCCCTCGGGACGCCGGCGGCGGCCCTGTTCCTGCCGGGGTTCGTGCTGCAGCAGTACATCCGCGCCCTGGCCTTCACCCGGGACCGGCCCCGCGTCGCCGCGATGCAGACCACCATGGTGCTGGTCAGCGCCCTGATGCTCCTCGGCGTCGCCCTCCTGGCCAAGGCGATGACCGCCGAGCGCATCCTGCTCAGCCTGGGCCTGGCCTACGCCGGGGTCGGGATCGTCGGCGCGGTGGCGGCGACCCGGCGGCAGTGGGCGGGGATGGACTGGCGCGATCTTCGCCGGTTCGGCGACTACGTCCGCCAGTCGGCCTGGGTGTTCCTGGGGGTGACCTCCACCGAACTTCTCACCCGGTTCTACGCCTTCGTGGTCGCCGGCTGGTACGGGCCGATCGCCCTGGCCTCTCTGGCCGCGACCCAGCAGCTTTTGCGGCCGATCCCGCTCCTGGCCTCATCCTGGAGTCTGGTGGCGCGCACGGACCTCGCCCGACGGCGGGAAGCCGGGGACTGGGGCGGAATCGCCCGCATCACCACCCTCACCGCCATCGGCGGCGTGGTCATCGCCGCGGCCTGGGCCCTGCTGATCTTCGCCGGCTGGAGCCTGATCAGCCGCTATCTCTTCGGCGGCAAGTACGCCAGCGACGGCTGGATGGTGCTGCTGTGGGGCCTGGCCGCCGCCATCGGCTTCGGCCAGGTGGTGGTCAGCGCCGCCCTGCAGGCCCTGCGGGCGTTCAAGCCCCTCGCCCTGGCCAACGCCGCCGCCTCGGTGGTCGCCGCCGGCGCCATCCTGGCCATCATGCAGATCGCCGGCTACCGCGGCGCGATCATGGGCACGGCGGTGGGCCAGATGCTGGAGCTGGTGGTGATGGCGCTGGTGCTGGGGACGATGCTGCGGGGGTTTGCGGGGCGGGCGGCGCCGGTGGGGGACGGTTCATTGGGCGTGTGAGTTGTCCCACCCTCGCCCAACCGTCATGGCCGGGCGAAGTCCCGGCCATCCAGGAACACGGACCTGGACGATAATCCCGTTGGCTCGCGGCCGCCGCATAGGGGACACGGACCGAGTTTGGACCATCCTGATGGGTTGGTGATCCTGGGTGGCCGGGACTTCGCCCGGCCATGACGAAAAAAGCGAGGCGATCACCGCCGCCCCGCTTCCGCACCGTCAGGATTGCCACCGTCACGATCTTCCCGCATGTGCGTCGAGGCGCGCCGATGAACCGGCCGCGCGGTCTCAATGGAGGGATGACCCGGATGTTTTCGCATATCATGATCGGCACCAACGACCTGGACAGGGCCAAGTCGTTCTATGACGCGCTGCTCGGCACGCTGGGCGTGCCGCCGGCGTTCGTCGACGGCGCCCGCATCTTCTACATGACCCCCACCGGGGTGTTCTCGGTCTCCAAGCCCATCAATGGCGAGCCCGCCACCGCCCCCAACGGCGGCACCATCGGCTTCGCCTGCGCCTCCCCCGAGGTCGCCGACGCCTGGCACGCCGCGGGCGTCGCCGCCGGCGGGACCACCTGCGAGGATCCCCCCGGCGTGCGCGAAGGCGCCACGGGCAAGCTGTACCTCGCCTACTTGCGCGACCCGGACGGCAACAAGCTGTGCGGGCTCTATCGGATGTAAGGACGATTGCGGGGTCGGCCGATTGCGGCCGGCCCCGCGGAGATTCTGCCTCGGGGCAAGGTCAGCTTTGGTGGATCGCCCCTGTATCCCATTGCCCCCGGGACAAGCCCGGGGGTGACGGAAAAACAAGCTGATTCAAAGAACCAGCTTGCTCTACGCCGCCGCCGGCGCCCACCGCCACACCACGAGCCAGGCCAGGATCGCGACCCCGATCGCGCCAGCGCTCCAGACCAACAAATCCTGCTCCGAGACGGCGATCGCCCAGATGCAGAAAAGGCCCCCCGCCACCGCCGCGATCCGCGCCGGCAGCTTCAGTCCCGCCGGCGCCGCGCCGCTGAAGCGCAGCAGGGCCAGGCAGGCGGTCAGGTAGGCCAGCAGGCTCAGCACCACCGTGATGTCGACCAGGATGGTGAACTGGCGGCCCAGGCTGGGATTGGCCGAGGCCACCACCGTGAGGCTCATCAGCACGCCGATGACGGTCAAATTGGCCAGGGACGGCCGGCCGGTGTGGCGGCGCTTTTCCGCAGACACGAACCGGCCGAGCACGGCGGGGCTGTCGGCCGTCTCGGCGATCGCGAGGACGTTGCCCCCCAGGGAGCCGCCGACCTTGGCCAGGGCGCACAGGGCGATGGCGGCGGCGATAGAGGCGCCGAAGAGGGGGGCCCCGGCGTCGGCGAAGGGGGATGTCGACTTGGCGAGCACGGCGGCGGGAAGGACGCCCATGATCACCCCGCAGGCGGCCAGGTAGATCAGGGCGGCGATGGCCAGGCCGCCGAAGGTGGCGATGGGCACGTCGCGGATCGGATTTCGCATCAGCGGGGCGATAACCACGGCCGCCTCCAGGCCGAGGAAGGCGTAGAGGGCGTTGACCGTGGCCTGGGGCACCACCGCCAGGGCCGAATGGCCGCTGACGTTCCACGAGGCCGCGAAGATCGCCGGGTGGAATTGCGCCGCCCCCATGACCCCGACCAGCAGGAGGGGCGCGACGCCGATCAGCAGGGTCAGGCTGCCCAGTTGACCGACAAACCGCGAGCCGACGACATTGGCCCCGACGAACAGCCAGATCACGACGATTGTGGTGATGGTTCCGGCGAGGCCTGCGGCGAGGGCGGGGGCGAAGAAGCCGATATAGCCGGTGAGGCCGACGGCCAGGGGGACGCAGCTGAGCGGGCACCAGTAGAGGACGCCGACGATGAAGCCGGCCGCGGGGCCGAAGGCGTCGCCGATGTGGTCGAAGAGTCCGCCCGCCGCGGGGCGAATAAGCGCCAGGCAGGAAAACACCCCGGCGATGCAGGCCGCGCCGACGATGGCGACGAGCCAACCGAGGATGGAGATGGAGCCGATGGCGCCCATGCTGGTCGGCAGGCTGAAGACCCCGGAGCCGAGCATATTCCCCGCGACCAGGCCGATGCCGAGCAGCGGGCCGACGGCCGCCTTGGTCCCCGCCTGCACTGATCCCAATCGCTGCGCCCCCGCCTCCCGGTCCGACGCCGCGATCCTCTCGCCGTGCGCCGACCGCCCCTTGAGACGGTGGGGCATGGCGGGCGATGTGTCTATGCGAAAGGGCGTGGGCGTCGATCGCTAGGCGATAGTGCGTGCTCGCACCCGCATATCAATCTCCACGCCGACCAGCAGGATGATCAGCCCGTAGGGGGAATCGGCTGTGAAGTAGCTGCTTTCCATCCAGTTGTGGACGAAGAACAGCAGCGGGAAGAGGCCGAGGAAGACGGCGTAGGGCAGCATGGCCTTCGCCTCGGCGCCCAGGCCGAACCGCGCTTCGCGGATCATCGACAGCCCGCCCCAGATCCAGCGGAAGAGCAGCACCAGGCCACCGGCCAGGCCGGCGATCCCCGTGGTCGCCATCAGGTCGAGGTAGCCGTTGTGGGCCTCGTTGGTGGGGGCGTCGGGCTTGGCGAACCATTCGTCGGTCTTCAGGCTGGGCTGGACGGCGGGGTCCACGTCCCAGAAGGAGCCGAAGCCGACGCCCTTCACCGGCCGCTTGGCGATCTCGTCCACCAGGAAGCGCCAGACGTCGGTGCGGTGGGTGAAGTTGAGCTGTTCGATGGGCCAGAGCGGATCGAGGCCGTTCAGCCCGCACCAGGCCAACCAGCCGAACCCCGCCGCCAGCACCGCCGCCAGGACGCCGATGGCCAGGCTCCAGAGCAGCCGGGCGCGAAGGCCGGCCATGGTCAGGATCACCGGCGCGGCCAGCACCGCCGCCCCGGCGATGCCGAGGCTGGTCTTGGACTTGCTGGCGATCATCAGGGCGATGTCGCCAGCGAGCATGCCCCACCAGAACAGGCGCCCGCGCGGGGTCGTCTGCGCCGCCGCATAGGGGGCCAGCACCAGGGCGATGAACAGGGCCACGGCGCCCAGGGTGTTCTTGTGATTGTGGATCGCCGCCAGGCCCAGGTCGGTCATCGAGGCGGCCGGGGCGACGATCCAGGAGGCCAGGTCGATGGCCACCATGATCGCGCAGGCCCAGGCTATGGTCGCGAACCGGGCGCGGGCGTCGGGCAGGCCCAACCGCACGGCGATGCAGATGACCAGGCCTATCAGCATCAGCGAGAACCGGCGCTGGGAGGCGGCCGGATCGATGGCCCAGGTGGTGGTGGCGGCGAACCAGGCGAAGAGCAGCAGCAGCGGCCAGAGCCTCGCCGCCAGGGCCGGCAGGGCCGCGCGCCTTGCGACCAGCACCGGCGCCGCCGCGGCCAGCAGGCCGAGCCAAATGTAGCGGTTGACCGGCGACATCAGCGCCCCGCCGGTGAGGGGATCGAACATCAGGTCGTGGTTGTAGGGGTTGTGCCCGATCAGGACGTAGAGCAGCAGGCCGATCAGCAGCGTCGCCGTCCAGGCGCCGATCCAGCCTTCGGTGCGCGCGGCGCCCGCCGCCCGGCCCTCCGCCTGGCCGGCGCGCCAGTCGTCCAGGGCCCGCCGTCCGGGGTGGGCCGCGTCAGCCATGCGCCGCCCGGCCGAGACCCAGCCGGATCGCGGCGACGTCGATCAGCCCCAGCCCCAAGCCGATGACGTCGTTGACCAGGTAGCGGCGGAAGAGGCGCCGGGGCTCGCGGGCCAGGCGGTAGAGCCAGACCAGGCCGGCGCTCTCCATGAAGTCCGGCGCCCGGTTGGAGAACCGGGTCAGCAGGGACAGGGAGCTGCCGACGCAGAGGCCGAGGCCGGTGGCGCGGCCGCCCTCGATCACCCGCTGGCAGAACTTCTCCGACTGGGGCGGTCCCACGCAGATGAAGACGAAGCGCGCCGGATGGGCGACGACGAAGTCCACCGCCTCGCGCACGGCCGCGGCGTCGCGAATGAAGCCCATGGGGGGATTGTGGTGGGCGACGGCGGTGAGGCCGTACTTGTCCCGCACCTCGTCCACCAGCTCGGGCAGGCAGCCGATGATGGTGATTGGCTCATCGGGGGCGATCACCTGCTCCACCAGGGGCTTCACCACATAGGCGCCGGGGGCGAAGTCCAGGTCGAGGCCGGCCAGGCGGGCGGCGCGGCCCAGCACCCGGCTGTCGTTGGTCCCCATGAAGGCGCCGTCGCCGCAGGCGGCGAATTCCGGGTCGCGGCGGCGCAGATAGGCGTGCTCGGCGTTGAAGGTGACGAAGGCGGCGAAGGGGGCGGCGGGATCGCGGGCGGCCAGGCCCGCCACGGCCGCCTCCACCCCCAGGGGCGTAAAGCGCAGGCCGGCGAAGCGCACGCCGGGCCAGGGCTGCGAGGGCGATGAGGGCGGCGATTCGGCCCGCATGGACGGCTCCTTAAGACCGGCCGTGGTCTCCTCAGGGTCGCTGGGGTTCGACTGGCCGGCTTGTTGCTGGCACTAGGCCCCCCAGACTATTGAAGTCTCGTTTCCGAACGGCCGCCCCGATGAAGATCGAACTCGCCCTCAAACGGGCCATGGACGTGAGTGTCGCCGCCCTGCTGCTGGTGGCGGCCTCCCCTGTGTTCGCGGCCATCGCCGTGGCGATCAAGGCCACCTCCAAGGGCCCGGTGCTGTTTCCCTGCCGCTGGGTGGGCAAGGATGGCGCCACCTTCACCGGCTACAAGTTCCGCAGCATGGTCGAGGGCGCCGAGGGCCAGGAGGCGGCCCTGCAGAGCCGCAACGAGATGCGCGGGCCCGCCTTCAAGCTCACCGACGACCCGCGGGTGACGCCCCTGGGCCGGTTCCTGCGCAAGTACAGCCTCGACGAGCTGCCGCAGCTGTGGAGCGTGCTGAAGGGCGACCTGAGCCTGGTCGGGCCGCGGCCGCCGCGGGAGCATGAATACGCCCGGTTCTCCCCCTTCCAGATGCGCAAGATGACGGTGAAGCCGGGGATCACCTGCCTGTGGCAGGTGGAGGGCCGCCACGCGATCAACGATGTCGACGAATGGGTGGAGCGCGACCTGGACTATATCCGCCGCTGGTCCCTATGGCTGGACATCAAGATCCTGGCCCGTACCGCCGTGGTCGTGCTGAAGGGGACGGGGATATGACCGCAGAGCCCAAGGTGGACATCAGCGTCGTCATCCTCAGCTATGACCGGGTGGACCTGCTGGCGCGCACCCTGGCCGCCTGCATCGATCCGCGCACGGCGCCGGGGGTGTCCTACGAGATCATCATCGTCGACAACCATCCGGACCGGCTGGCCGACCCGGTCGCCGAGCGGATGGCGGCGCGCAGCAAGGCGCCGATGAGCTATCTGGCCGACGCCCAGCGCAACATCTCCATCGTCCGCAACCTGGGCATCAAGGCCGCCCGAGGCCGCTATGTCGCCTTCATCGACGACGACGAGGCGCCGGAGCCGAACTGGCTGTCGGAGCTCTACCACTGCATGGAGCGCACTGGAGCGGACGCGGCCTTCGGACCCAAGCACCCGGAGTTCGCCGCCGGCCATCCGCCGGACTGGGACCCGGAGGGCTGGCGCTACACCCTGGATTTCCAGCTGCCGCCGGACACGCCCCTGCACCTGTTCGGCCGGCTGCGGCGCAAGGGCAAGGGCCTGGGCAGCGGCAACGCCGCCTTCCGCGTCGCCACCTGCCTGGCGGGGACGGAGCCGTTCAGCGTCGCCTTCGGGGACGGCAACGGCGAGGACACCCACCTGTTGTTCCGCCTGGCCCTGGCGGGGCGCAAGTTCGTCTGGTGCCCGACGGCGGTGGTGCGGGAATATATGGAAGTTGAACGCACTAAGCCGCAATACCTCATCACCCGCATGAAGCGGGGATCGCAGCATTACGCCGCCTCGCGCATCGCCACCAGCGCCCATCCGCGGCTGATGCAGGCCCGGGTGGCGGCCCTGGGGCTGGCGCAGTTCGCTGTGCACCTGGCCAGCTATCTGGTCGGCGGCGAGTGGCTGGCCGAGGAGAGCTTCGACCACCGCATCGGCATGGCCAAGGGCCTGGGCAAGCTGACCTGGCGCGCGCCCATCGGCTTCATCGACGAGAAGGCGGGATGAGCGCGACGAAGGGCCCGACGAGGAGCCTCGACTGCTCGATCGTCATCGCCACCTACGACCGCCCGGCGGCCCTGGCCGAGACCCTGAGGTCGTGCCAGGCCCAGACCAACGCCCTGGGCCTGACCGGCGAGATCGTGGTCCTCGACAACCATCCGTCCCAGAACGGGAAGGCCGTGGCCGAGGCGGCCACAGGCGCCCTGCCCTGGCCGATCCGGCATGTGGCCGAGCTGACCCGCAACATGTCCACCTTGCGCAACCGCGGCTTCTCCGAAGCCCGCGGGGCGCTGGTGGCCTTCATCGACGACGACGAGGTCGCCGCCCTGGACTGGCTGGACCAGCTGGTCGGCGCCCTGCGCGGGGCCCAGGCGGACATCGCCGTCGGCCCCCGCCTCGCCCGCTTCGCGGCGGGCGCGCCGCCGGCCTATGATCCCACCGGCGCCCAGTTCGTCCGCGACCTGCATCTTCCCGACGGCGCCCTGGTGGCGCTGACCGCGGCCACCGGCAAACCCCGCTACGGCCTAGGCACCGGCAATTCCCTGTTCGATCTGGCCCGCTGCTTCGGCGACGGGGAGCCGGCCATGCGCGAGGCCTTCGGCGACGCCGGGGGCGAGGACGCCGAACTGTTCGTGCGCCTGCACCGCAAGGGCCGGCGCATCGTCTGGGCCGCGAAAGCCTTCGTCACCGAGACCGTGCCGGCGCACCGCACCGCCGTCCCATACCGGCTCACCCGCACCCTGCGGGAGGCGCAGCACTATGTGTCGATCTATCGGGACGGCGCGAGGCGGCCGGGCCTCACCGCCCTGGAGCTGTGGGCCAAGGGGATCGCGCAGATCGTCGTGGGCGGGGTGTGGGCGGCCGCGACCCTGGAGTTCCTATCCAATCGCAGATTGTCCGCGCGAATACTTATAGCTAATGGTTTAGGAAAGGTGAGCTTCGCCAAGCCCATAGGATACATTAACGAACCAGCAAGCTTAACAAAGTATTGACACGAAAACTGGCACAAGTTTCGCTTTCCTAGCTGTTCAAACGCGCCAGCGACCCCGTTTTGGGACGTCTCATTAAGAGGTCGGCGCTAGAAACACGCAACGGAACAGGCCGGCGCCATGTCATACTTGAACAAGATCGAAACCGCGAAAGTCATGAGCGCCTTCGGCGCGCTGAAGCTCTACGCGGATGGGGCGAGTCTCGCCGACTTTACCCGCCTCTACACGTCGGGGATCGCCTCGGGCTTCACCACCAACCCGACGCTGATGCACCGGGCGCAGATCACCGACTATGAGGGCTTCGCCCGCGAGCTGGTGGCCAACATCCCCGACCGGCCGATCTCCTTCGAGGTGTTCTCCGACGAGTTCGACGAAATGCGTCGCCAGGCCCGCAAGATCGCCGCCTGGGGCGAGGGCGTCTACGTGAAGATCCCGATCACCAACACCAAGGGCGAGTCGAGCCTCGGCCTGGTGCGGGAGCTGTCCGCCGACGGGATCAAGCTCAACGTCACCGCCATCCTCACCCTCGGCCAGGTGGCCGGGGCGGTGGAGGCGGTGGATCCTAACACCCCGTCGATCATCTCCATCTTCGCCGGGCGGATCGCCGACACCGGGGTCGATCCGGTGCCGGTGATGCGCGCCGCGGTGGCCATGGCCAGCCTCAACCCCAACGCCGAGGTCCTCTGGGCCAGCCCGCGAGAGGCCCTGAACATCCACCAGGCCCGGGACTGCGGCTGCCACATCATCACCGCCACCCCGGACATCCTGGCCAAGGCGACCATGGCCGGCCAGGACCTGGACGCCCTGTCCCTGGAGACCGTCGCCATGTTCCGCCGCGACGCCGTCCAGGCCGGCTTCAGCCTCTAAGGCCCCGCGACCATGTCCCGCAAAGCCCTGCTCCTGGCCGCCGGCATGGGCAGCCGCCTGCGCAGCCTGGCGCAGAGTCGGCCCAAGCCGCTGATGCCCATCGGCGGCGCGCCGATCCTGGCCCACAACCTGCGTTGGCTGGCGGCCAGCGGGGTGGAGGAGGTGTTCATCAACCTCCACGTCGCCCCCGAGGCGATCACCGCCGAGATCGGCGACGGCACGGCCTTTGGCCTCGCCATCCGCTATGTGTTCGAGCCCGAGCTGCTGGGCACCGCCGGCGCTCTGGCCAATATCGCCGCCGCCTTCGACGGGCCCATGTGGGTGGTCTACGGCGACAGCCTGGTGCGCTGCGACCTCGCCGCCCTGGCCGAGGCCCATGCGCAAAGCCGGGCGGAGATGACCCTGGCCCTGTTCGACCGGGACCGTCACCCCCACACCGGCGTCGCCGGCGGGCGGGTGGTCGCCGGGCCGGATGGGCGGATCAGCGCCTTCGTCGAGGGCGGATGCGCGGCGATCTCCGGCCTGGTCAACGCCGGGGTCTATCTGACCGAGCCGTCGATTCTGGACCTGATCCCGACGGGGCGGCCGGTGGATTTCGGCCACGACGTGTTTCCGGCCATGCTCGCGTCTTGTCGCAACTTGATGGCTCATGTCATTGAACCGACGGGCTATTGCCTGGGGCTCGACACCCCGGAGAGCTTCGCCGTCGGCGAGCGGCTGCTGGCCGAGCGCCGGGTGGTGCTGGCATGAGCGGCGCCCCCGCCATCTTCCTCGACCGGGACGGGGTGCTCAACGCCGTGGTCTGGCGGGACGGCAAGCCGGCCTCGCCCCGGGACCTGGACGAACTGGTGATCGAGGCCGAGGCGCGCCCGGCCCTGGCGCGGCTCGCCGCCCGCGGCTACCGCCTGTTCGCGGTGACCAATCAGCCGGACGTACCCCGGGGCAAGATGACCCGGGCGGCCCTGGAGCGGATCCACGACGCCCTCGCCGCGGCCCTGCCCCTGGAAGAGATCGCCGCCTGCCTGCACGACAACGCCGACGGCTGCGCCTGCCGCAAGCCCAAGCCCGGGCTGATCCTGGGCCTCGCCGCCCGCCACGACCTGGACCTGTCGCGCTCCTGGATGGTCGGCGACCAGGATCGGGACGTCGAAAGCGCCCACGCCGCCGGCTGCCGCGCCGTGCTGCTGGAGCGCCCCTACAACGCCGCCCCCGCCGCCGATCGGCGGGCCGCCACCCTGGCCGAGGCCGTTGAGAGCATTCTGGCGCAAGATCATGACAATTAAGGATAATTCCATGTTCGTCGACCACTTCTTCGCCGCCGCCGAGCGGGCCATGGCGGCCATTGACCGCAGCGCCGTCGAGCAGATGGCCCAGACCCTGGCCCGGGTGCGGGACGGGGGCGGGCGCCTCTTTTTGCTCGGGGTCGGCGGCAGCGCTGGCCACGCCAGCCACGCCACCAACGACTTCCGCAAGATCTGCGGCTTCGAGGCCTACTGCGCCACCGACAACGTCTCCGAGCTGACCGCGCGGATCAACGACGAGGGCTGGGAGGGGACCTTCTCCACCTGGCTGCAGTCCAGCCGCCTTAGGGCCGAGGACGGCATCCTGGTCTTCTCCGTCGGCGGCGGCAGTCTGGAGCCGCCGGTGAGCGCCAACCTGGTGCGGGCCGTGCAGCTGGCCAAGGAACGGGGCGCCGCCGTCACCGCCATCGTCGGCCGCGACGGGGGCTACGCCGCCAGGATCGCCGACGCCTGCGTGATCGTGCCCACGGCGGACGCCTCCCTGATCACCCCCATCGTCGAGGGCCTGGCCGCCGTGGTCTGGCACCTGCTGGTCTCGCACCCGGCCCTGGCCATGAGCCAGGGGCATTGGGAGCAGCTGGCCGCCGGGACCGTCACGGCCGGCGCGGTCCAGGCCCAGGCCCAGGCGGCGGAATAGGCGCGATGATCTCCACCCGCACGCCCCTGCGCGTCACCCTCGGCGGCGGCGGGACCGACCTGGAAAGCTATTATCGCCACGGCGGCGGCTTCATCTTCGCCATGGCCCTGGACAAGTACATCCACGTCACCGCCCACCGGCCGGCGTTCAACACCGACGTGATCCTGCACGGGCCGGAGCCGGAGCAGGAGACCGCCGCCAACGCCGTGCGCCATGAGCTGGTGCGGGCGGCCCTGATGAGTCGCGGAATCAACGACCGGTTCGAGATGGCCTCTATCGGCGACATCGCCGGCGGCACGGGCCTGGGCTCCTCCAGCTGCTTCCTGGTCGGCCTGCTGGCCGCCCTGCACGGGATGAACGGCGAGCACCCCTCCCCCGCCGCCCTGGCGGAGGAGGCCTGCACCCTGGAGATCGAGGTGCTGAACAAGGGCATCGGCAAGCAGGACCAGTACATGGCCGCCCACGGAGGCCTGACCACCCTGGACATCGCGCCGGACGGCGCGGTCACGGTCGGCCGGGTGGACCTCGATCCCGAGACCGAGGCCGCCTTCATCGACCACACCCACATCTACTACACCGGCCTGCGCCGGGACGCGGCCGTCATCCTCGGCGCCCAGGACCAGGCCATGCGGGCGGACGCCGGCGCGGCGCGGGAGCGGGCCACGCAAAGCCTGGGCGCCATCAAGGATCTCGGCTACCGGATCAAGGACGCCTGGACGACCGGCGACATGGAGGCCTGGGGCCGGATGCTGCACGAGCACTGGCTCAACAAGAAGGTTCTCTCGGCGGCGATCAGCTGGCCGCACATTGATGCGCTCTACGACCATGTGCGCGCCAACCTCGGCGTCACCGGCGGCAAGGTGATCGGCGCCGGCGGCGGCGGGTTTCTGATGCTGTTCACCCCGGGGCCCGGCGAGGCGTTGGAGGCCTATATGGCCAGCCAGGACATGCCCCGCCTGCGCTACGGGATCGACCGGGCGGGCGCCCGGGTGCTGGGCTGCGCCGGCTGATGGGGCTGCAGCTGATCGCCACAGGGCTGGGCGATCTCTTTCCAGCCACCTGCGTCGCCGTCGCCGTCACCGGCTGGTGCTGGGCCAGGCTCGGCCGGCTGATCGCGGCGGTGTTCGCCACCTGCTTCGCCGGCGCCGTGGGGGCGGCCTTCATCCTCAAGCTCTTTTCCAACGCCCTAGCGCCGCCACAGGCGACCGCGGGCCTCTTCACCCTCTCCGACGGCGCCCCCAGCGGCCACGCCGCCGGGGCCGCGGTGGTCTACGGCGCGGCGATCCTGATCTTTCTGCGCGTGTTCAAGGGCTTGGAGGCCGGTCTTGGCGCCCTCTACGGCCTCGCCGTGATCGCCGTGGTCTGCGTCACCCGCCTGTCCCTGCACACCCACACCCTGGCCGACGTGGCTGCGGGGCTGGTGGTCGGCGGCTGCTTCGCGGCCCTGTTCGACAAGGCCCTGCGGGTGCAGCGGCCGACGGCGGCGCCGGGTCGGGCGGTGGAACTGCAGGCGGTGATGGTGGTGGTGGCTGGGCTGGCGCTGGCCTCCGGGGTGCGGATTTCGAGCACGCAGTTCTTGTGAGGAAATCGGCGACAGGTACATTTCCGGCGCGCGACCGGAGCTCACCAGAAGTCTGACAGCCTCGGCGACGAAATTGTACGCGTCCCCGATTTCTGTCCCCGACTTCCCCGCTCTGGCGGCGATCCGCTCATTTGGCTTGGTCGACTGGGGTCGGAGCGCTGAACTGGGTCCATTCCTCCCGTATCCGGCCCCGCTCGATGCGCCAGATGGTGATGCCGCGAATTTTCATCCGCCGGCCACTGGCGTTGTAGCCGTTGCCGCTGCCGGTATTGGTTCCCACGCCATGCCAGGCCACCGAGACGAGATCGCCCTCGGCGAGGGCGATGTCGATGCTCATTATCAGGTCCGGCGCCGCTTGGCGCCAGCCGCGCACGGCCGCCTGGTCCTCCTCAAGCCCCGCGTCCCGGCTGACGCCGTGATTGACGAAGTCCGGGGCGTAGATCTGCCGCGCGACGTCCAGCCGGCCCTGGTTGAAGATTTCCAGGAAGACTCGGCGGGCGATGGCCTTGTTGGCCTGGCCCAGGTCCTGGCCCAGGTCCTGGCTCGCATCCTGGGCGATGGAGGGGGCGGCGGCCTGCAGGGACAGGGCGAACACCAGGGCGAGGGGCGCGCGTTTCATCGGGAGAGTCCTCGGTTAAGGGTCCCAAGGTTGTGCGGCCTCTACCTAGGCATAGAGTCAAGGGGTGCGGCGGAGGACAGCCTGCGACCGATGTCGCCCAGGGTCTCGGCCAGTTCGGCGCGAATGGCGACCAGGCCCTCGATCCGGGCGTCGGTCGCCGCCAGGTGACGGCGGCCGATCTCGACGACGGCCTCCAGGCAGCGCTGGTCTCCCGGTCCGTAGGGGGCGGCCCGCCCCTTGGCGTCCGGCACGGCGAACAGGGCGAGCACCGTGCGGGTCTCCGCCAGGGTGAGGCCCAGGCGCTGGCACTTGCGCAGGGCCAGGAGAATGTCCAGGTCCGCCGCGCCGTAGATCCGGTAGCCTGCGCCGGATCGTTTCGGCTGAGGCAGCAGGCCGCGGCGCTCGTAGAGGCGGATGGCCTGCACGCTGACTCCAGCGGCGTTCGCCAGTTGGCCGATGCGCATGGGCCGCTCCCGAGCCGCCCTGACGGCGGTCCAGGTCGCCGACGGGGCTCCGGCGCGTTCCTACCGTAAACCCTTCACCGAGGAAATCGCGGACACCTACAATTTCGGCTCGCAACCAGGGCTCACCGGTAGTCTGACCGCGCCGCTGACGAAGATTGTACGAGTCCCCGATCTCCGCGCGAAATTGCGAATTCCTTTCAAGAGCGAAGCTATAAGAATTGCTGGCAGAATTTTTTGCAACGCCCAGGCCAGTTCAATCCAGTTTTCCAATAATTTTAAGCGTTTGTGATTCCATACTATTTTAGTATGTAATATAGAAATCGAAGGATCGATAAGAGTTTTCCTGGTTCGACTTCGGTCGATCGGCTTGCGCAAGAGCGACCCAGTTCGGTGCGCGACATGGCGGCGCGTTTCGACCCTCGTCGCGGCGAAGGCGCCGCGTGAGCCGTGTTCAGGCCGCCGACTGGGGATCAAGATGCAAACATTCGACAAGGCGCCGCTGCGCGGCGCGCGCGCGCCGGCGGCCAGGCATAGGCTGCCAGCGTTGCTGACCGCGACGGCCTCGCTGATCGCGACGGCGGCGGCGCTGGCGGCGGGAACCGCGGACGCGGCGCCGGCCGCAGACGCTCAGGCCGGGGCAAGCGGCCCGGCCGAGGTGGTGGTCACCGGGCGTCACCGGACCGAAGCCGCGCAGTCGGTGCCGGCGACGGTTTCGGTGGTGAGCGGCGCCTTCATCGCCAAGACCAACACGACGAGCATCACCCAGCTCATCAGCTACCTGCCGAGCATCCAGTTCTCGTTCTTCAATCCGCGCAATTCGAGCCTCAATATTCGCGGCCTGGGAGACGCCTCCGGCGTGGCCAGCGACGGCATGGATCCCGGCGTCGGCTTCTACGTCGACCAGATCTATTACAACCGCCCGGCGATGGCGACGTTCGACCTGGTCGATATCAACCAGGTGGAGGTGCTGGAGGGCCCGCAAGGCACCCTGTTCGGCAAGAACACCACCGCCGGGGTGATCAGCATCACCACCGCCGCGCCGTCCTTTACGCCCCAGGCGAAGGGCGAGGTGACCGTCGGGAACTACGGCGATTACGTCGTCAAGGGCTCGGTCACCGGCGGCCTGATCGGCGATGTGCTCGCCGGCCGCCTTTCGGTCGCCACGTCCCAGCTCGGGGGCTATAACATCAATGATTTCAATGGTGACAAGACCGCAGGCTATCGCGACATCACCGTTCGCGGCCAGCTGCTGTATCAGCCGACCAACGACTTCAGGGTGCGACTGATCGCCGACTATGATCGCCAAAACGCCAGCTGCTGCGCCTCGGGGCTCAGCGCGATCGTCTCGCCGCTCAACGGCAAGAACTACCTCACTCTCGCGCAGTCGTTCGGCTATACGCCGGTCGTCGACCCCTTCAATCGCCACGTCGACGTCAACAGCCCGGTCTACGCCCGCCAGGAGACGGGCGGCGTCTCGGCGCAAGCGGACTGGAGCCTGCCGGGCGCCACCCTGTCCTCGATCACCTCGTGGCGGCTGTGGAACTGGTGGCCCGGCAACGACGTGGACTCCAGCCCGCTGTCGGTGATCACCGTCGGCAACGGGATCGATCACGAAAACCAGACCACCCAGGAATTCCGCATCGCCTCGGCCGGCCGGAACCTGGTCGACTATGTCGGCGGCCTCTACTTCTTCCGCGAGCAGGTCGAGCAGAATGCGGTGGTCACCTACGGCAATGCGGGCAGCGCCTTCATCTTCGGCTCGCCCAACGCCGCCATCCTCAACGGCTACGGCTCGGTCACCAACGCCAGTGTCGACAGCTGGAGCTACGCCGCCTACGGGCAGGGGACGTGGCACGTGGCCTCAAACTGGGACCTGACCGGCGGCCTTCGGTACACCTACGACGTCAAGAGCGGCGGGTTCGTGCAGACGGTGGGCGGCGGCGCGCCGTCGACCGGCGCGGCGGAGTCGGCGATGCGTCTGGCGATCGCCTCCCCCGGCGGCTTTTCGACGAAGCTCGACCAGGGCGAGGTCTCCGGGCAGGCGAACCTGTCCTATCACCCCACCGACAACGTCCTGACCTATCTGACCCTGGCGCGGGGCTACCGGTCCGGGGGGATAAACCTGACGGTGCTGCCGGCTGGCGCGTCGCCGACGATCGCGCCGGAGTCGATCGACAGCGTCGAGCTCGGCGCCAAGACGCGCTTCTTTGACCGACGCCTGACCCTGAACGGCTCGCTGTTCTACGAGTCGGATCGAAACTACCAGGGTACGGTGACCATCCTCGGCACCACGCGGCAATATCTCGCCAACGTGCCGAAGGTCGAATCCAAGGGCGTCGAACTGAGCGCCCAGGCCCAACCCAACGCCAACCTGTCGCTCTACGCCTCCGGGGTCTACGACGAGGCGAAGTACGTCTCGTTTCCCAACGCCCCCTGCGGGCTGGAGAACGTGCTGGCGACCAGCTGCAGCCTGACCGGTCGGCCGCTGGCCGGGGTGCCGCGCTGGAGCCTGTCGGCCGGCGGCGAGGTCCACGCCCCGCTCACCGTGGGTCCGCGCACCCTCGAAGCCTATCTCGGCGCGGACGGCTCGTTCCGATCCTCGAACTATTCGTCGACGACGGATTCGATCTACACCCTGCTGCCCAACCTCAACCTGCTCAACCTTCGCCTCGGCTTTCGCGCCGGCGATGGGCGCTGGGACGTCTTCCTGTGGGGGAACAACGTCACCAACGTGAAGTATTTCACCAATACCGCGCCGGGCATCGGCAACACCGGCGCGATCTATTCTGCACTCGGAGCCCCCGAGACCTTCGGCGTCACCCTGAAGGGTCGCCTCTAGCACCCCCGACCTAACCCATCCACTCAGCATGCGAGCGCCGATGACATCGGCTCGCCAGGAGGTCTCTATGAATATCCCTGTAGTCAGACACGGGCGCCGGTCACGCGGCTCCGCCCTCGCCGCGGCCATGCTGGTGGCGGGACTGGGCCCGGTCCTTTGGGCGCCGGCGGCCAACGCCCAGGACGCCGGGCCGGTGCTGGCCAGCCCGGCGCAGGTCGAGGCGGAAGACACCGTCCTGCGCCTCCTCGCCGAACCCCAGGTGAAGGCGGCCGAGAAACGCATCGGGCGCAGGCTGGCGGCCACGCCGCGGGGCCAGACCCCGGCCGGCGCCGCCCGCATCGGCGACGCCGTCGCCGAGTGGACGGCCAGCGTGATCTTCAAGGATGTCGCCCTCTATCAGCCCCGACCCGCAATCCTCTGGGCGACCGACGACACGCCGCGCACCTGGCTTGGGCATACGCTGCCGGGGGTCGGCACCTCGGGCGACAATCCGGACAACATCTATCGGCTGGCCTTCATCGACGGATCCGGACACTACGAGATCGCCGGGAAGCTTGATCCCGCCCATCGGCCGGCGCAATTCAGCTTCGAGTTCGATCGCGGCGACGGGGCGCTGCCGAAGACGAGTCAGGCCACCTACAAGGCCGGAATGGGCAATCAACTGGCCATGGTGACCGATCGGGATCTGGTCATCGCGCCGGACGGGAGCTTCCGGCTGACCCTGGGCGGCGCCGAGGGCGGGCCGAACCATGTGGCCCTGGCCAGCGGCCTGGTCACTGTCGGCATCCGCGACAGCCTGTCGGACTGGTCGCAAATCCCGGTGCGGCTCACCCTGCGCCGGCTTGACGACGCAGCACCCAAGACGGTGACCTACGCCGAACTGCTCGGCCACGTGCTCGCCGACGTGGATGACTACGTCAGCTTCTGGTCCGTGTTTCCGGACAAGTGGTTCGGTGGCATCGCGCCGAACACGGTCGGCGGCCCGACGCCGCGGGACGGCGGATGGGGCTTCGTCGCCGGTGTCCACTACAAGCTGCAGCCGGGCGAGGCGCTGCTCGTCCGCACCACCGACGGCCAGGCCCAGTATACCGGCTTCCAGGTCACCGACACCTGGATGATCGCCCCGGACGCCAAGCGCTTTCAGACCAGCCTGAACACGTCCCAGGCCCGGGCGGACGCCGATGGCGGCTACACCTATGTGATCGCCCCCACCGATCCCGGCGTGGCGAACTGGCTCGATACGGCAGGCCTGACCGAGGGCTTCGCCGTGCTCCGCTGGCAGGCCCTGCCTCCCGGCGCCGCCAAGGACGGCCTTGTGCGCGAGGTTCGGGTGGTGCGCATCGCCGATCTGGCGGGCCTGATCGGCGTCGCGCGGATATCGCCGGCGGATCGCAGGGCCCAGACTCTGGCTCGCGCCGACGGCTATGCGAACCGAACCCGCTAGACCCTGACGACGCGGGGCGGCTGCATGGCGCCGCCCCGCCCAGGTTCGCCGTGCCGGCGGAACGCCAAATGCACCGCTCATCCCGACGAATACAGGAATCAGCGCAGGTTGGGGGGTGCGGATGGTCTAGCCTGGCGCGGCGAGCCAGGCCTTGGCTTCAGGCAGCTGGGCCCGGGCGAACAACTTCACCTCCGCGGGGAAGAAGGGGGCGAACAGTCGGCCCATGGCGCGCATTGCGGCCTGGTCGGAGACCAGGGCCAGGCGGCGGAAATCATGCCAGTGCTTGAGGCCAAACACCTGGTCGTCCCAGAAGGCCTGGGGTGAATACTCCGACCAGTCGTCGCCCAGCACATAGAGGGCCTTGACCGGGCCCTTGGCCATCATGGCCTCGGCCTTGGGGATCAGGCGCTGATAGTCCTCGTGAGTGATGGCGCCCGGGAGCTCGACGCCCAGGACGTCCGGGGGCAGGTCTTCCAGGAAGGTGATCACGGCGGGTCCTCCGCGGGCCGATCCGCGGGAGGCGGTTCGGCGATGGGGGAGTGTATGGCGCACGCGAGGGGGCGCCTTGATGTCGAGCAATCGGTCGCGCACCGGCGGAGGCTCGCGAAGGGGCCGGCGCGGCCGCTCCCCCTGCCGGGGAGCGGTTGGGAAGGAGGTTCCGGACGCGAGCGTCACCGCCGCCATCGATCCCATGGCGTCATTGACACCGCCGGGCGCCAGAGCAAACTCGCCGCCAAGGTTTAAGGGCGCGGGTGTCTCGGTCGCGAGCGGGACGCGAGGCGCTCTTTGGGGGGCTCATGACAAGGCTGCTGGTGATGATCCTCGGCGTGTTGGCGGTCGCGGTCGCCGCCGCGCCCGGTCTGGCGCGGGCAGCGCCGGAGGGGCTGGAACGGGCGTCGATCGCGCAGCTGCGGGCGCGGATGGCGTCCGGGCGGCTGACCTCGGAAGCCCTGGTGCGCTTCTATCTGCGCCGGATCGCGCGGCTGGACCGGGCGGCCCCGGCCCTGCACGCGGTGATCGCGGTCAATCCGGACGCCATCGCCGAGGCGCGGGCCCTGGACGCCGAGCGCCGCCGCAGCGGACCCCGGGGGCCGCTGCATGGGATCCCGATCCTGATCAAGGACAATATCGAGACCGCCGGGTCCCTGCCGACCACCGCTGGGTCGCTGGCGATGACCGGCAACATCCCCGGCCGTGACGCCCCCATCGTCGCCCGACTGCGGGCGGCCGGGGCGGTGATCCTGGGCAAGGCCAACCTCAGCGAATGGGCCAATTTCCGCTCCACCGCCTCGGTGAGCGGCTGGAGCGCCGTGGGCGGGCTGGTGAAGAACCCCTACGCCCTCGACCATACCGCCTGCGGCTCCAGCGCCGGCTCGGCGGCGGCGGTGGCGGCGGGCCTGGCGGCAGCGGCGGTGGGCACCGAGACCGATGGATCCATCGTCTGCCCGGCGTCGATGAACGGGGTGGTGGGGCTGAAGCCGACCCTGGGCCGGCTGCCGACCACGGGGATCGTCCCCATCGCCCACAGCCAGGACGCCCCCGGCCCGATCACCCGCACCGCCGGCGACGCGGCGGTGATGCTGGCGGTGATGGAGGGCTCGCCGGCTCCGGCGGCCGCGGCGCCGGCCGACCTGCGCGGACGCCGGTTCGGGGTGCTGCGCTTCGCCCCCGGCCGCCGGCCGGAGACCGAGCCGATCTACGACGCCGCCCTCGCCCGGCTGACGGCGGCGGGGGCGGTGCTGGTGGAGGTGAAGCTGCCGGACGGGGGCGCGGTCAGCCGCGCCGAGGCGCTGGTGCTGGCCAGCGAATTCAAGGCCGAGATCAACGCCTACCTCGCCCAGGCGCCCGCGGGGGTGAAGACCCGCTCCCTGGCCGACCTGATCGCCTTCAACGCCGCCACCCCGGCGGAGACGGTGCTGTTCGGCCAGGAGATCTTCCTGGGGGCGGAGCGGACCAAGGGGCTGACGGACCCGGTCTACCTGGGGGCCCTGGCCGAGTCCAAACGCCTGGCCGGGCCGGAGGGGATCGACAAACTGCTGGCCGACAACCACCTGGACGCCCTGGTCGCCCCCACCGCCGGCCCGACCTGGAAGGTGGGCCAGGGCAAGTATCCGGGCTCCTTCAGCACCTTTCCGGCCGTCGCCGGCTATCCCCACCTGACCCTGCCCATGGGCCAGGCCCAGGGGCGGCCGGTGGGGCTTTCGTTCATCGGGGCGGCGGGGTCGGACGCGGCGCTGCTGGGCTTCGGGGCGGCGTTCGAGGCGACCGGGCCGGGGTTTGTGATGCCGACGTTTCCGGCGACGGTGGAGGATGGGCCGGCGCGATGAGGGGGTGACCTTGGCCTCCCCGTGTGCGGGAGTCGATGTAACTCCCAAGCACCCCCTG
>PLSW01000185.1 GCA_003165275.1 Caulobacteraceae bacterium | reverse complement strand
TCACCCCCCCTTCCAGAACACCCCGCCCCTGGCCACATACCGGCTCGGCAGGTCCTTGCGCGCCGCCTCCACATAGCCCAGCGCCGTCATCAGCTCCGCCACGAGCAATTGCGCCGTGGCGATGGCCTCGTCGCTCTTGCGGTAGGCCGAGCCCAGGGCGTCGTGGAACATCGGGTCGAGGCCGGCGATGGCCGGCAGGCCGTCGAGGGTGGCCTCGATCACCGCCGAGCGGGCCTCCGGCGAATTGACGATCTCCACCATCACCTCGCGCATCGGATCGGCCGCGTTCAGCTCCCCCGGTTCGGCGTAGGGCAGGCCCAGGCGCTCGATCTCCCGGGCCAGCTGGTTGCCGTCCGCGGTGCGCAAACCCTTGGCCCGCTTCCAGATGGCGTAGCGCTCGGCCGGGGTGCGCTCGGTGAGTTTGGAGCGGGTCCAGCCGCCGATGAATCGTTCTTCTTCCATGCGATAGATTTAGCGCGGCGGGGGCGGAATTTTAAGTCCGATCCCCTCGGCGACGAATTTACCGGCGCCGGCGGCGACATCGTAAACGCGTCTTAACCCCTCTCGTTGATTCCTGCCCTTTGAATGCGGGTTGGAGCGGTCTGAATGGCCAGGGTGGCGCGGCGGTCGGCCTTTCAGTTCTTCATGGCGAGCGTGCAGGCGGCGTGGGACGCGGCCTGGGTGGCGCGGTTCCGCGGCGGGCTGGTCGCGGCGCTTGGGCTGGCGATGATCGCCGCCTTCGCCAGCTATCACGTCACTGATCCGAGCTTCAACGCCGCCACGGCGGAGCGGCCGGCGAACCTGCTGGGCGGATTCGGCGCGGCCTGGGCGGACCTGTTCCTGCAGTCCATCGGCCTGGGCGCCTGGCTGATCGCCGGCCTGATGGTGGCGACGGGCCTCGCCCGCGCCGCCGACGCCGACCCGGCGGCCTCCCGCCCGGGCCTGCGACGACGCGCCCTGGTCGGCGCCCTCGGGGTGGCCGGCCTCGCGGCCCTGCTCGCCGCCCCCGCGCCCCCGGCCGCCTGGCCGCTGGCCCGGGGATTGGGCGGTTTCTGGGGCGACAGTCTGCTGCACGCCCTGGCCGCGGTGTTCGCCTTCGCCCGGCTGCCCGGCGGGACGCTGATTTCGGCGGTTCTGTTCGGCGCCGCCGGCTTCATCGCCCTCGGCTACGCCCTGGGTCTGCGCCGCTGGAACCTGGCCGCCATCGGCGATTGGGTCGCCGCCCGCCGGGAGGCCGCCGCCTATCGCGAGCGGGTCCGGCCCGAGCCCGAGCCCGAGGCGCGCAAGCCCCGCGCCCCCCGGCGCAAGGCCGAGGCCGCCGTCGCCCCCGAGGGCGTCGACGCCGCCTATGACACCGAGGCGGCCTTCGAAGCCCCCATCGCCGTCGCCCCGGAGCCCAAGGTCCGCACCCCGCGCCAGACCGCCCGCGGCGGCTCCAGCCGCGAGCTGCGCGAGAAGCAGCCCGCCTTCGACTTCATCTCCGAGAGCGGCTTCCGCATGCCGGAGCTGGCCATGCTGGCCAAGCCCAAGCCCCGGTCCGCCAACCACGACGAGGCCGCCCTGCGCCAGAACGCCCGCATGCTGGAAGGGGTGCTGGCCGAGTTCGGCGTCCGCGGCGCCATCGACCAGATCCGCGCCGGGCCGGTGGTCACCCTCTATGAGCTGGTCCCCGCCCCCGGGGTGAAGTCCGCCCGGGTGGTGGCCCTCTCCGACGACATCGCCCGCTCCATGAGCGTCGCCGCCTGCCGGGTGGCGGTGGTTTCGGGGCGCAACGCCATCGGCATCGAACTGCCCAACGCCCGGCGCGAGACGGTCTATCTGCGCGACCTGCTCTCCTCCGCCGAATACGAAAAGCAGAGCCTGTCCCTGCCCCTGGCCCTGGGCGAGACCATCAGCGGCGAGCCCTACATCACCGACCTGGCCAAGATGCCGCACCTGCTGATCGCGGGCACCACCGGCTCGGGCAAGTCGGTGGGGGTCAACGCCATGATCCTGTCGATCCTCTACCGCCTGTCCCCCGACCAGTGCCGCTTCATCATGATCGACCCGAAGATGCTGGAGCTGTCGGTCTACGACGGCATCCCGCACCTGCTGGCGCCCGTGGTCACCGACCCGAAGAAGGCCATCGTGGCCCTGAAGTGGACGGTGCGCGAGATGGAGGACCGCTATCGGCGGATGTCCAAGATCGGCGTGCGCAACGTCGCCGGCTACAACGAGCGCGCCCGCGAGGCCCTGGCCAAGGGCGAGCACTTCGTGCGCACCGTGCAGACCGGCTTCGACGAGCACGACCGGCCGGTCTATGAGGAGGAACAACTCCGCCCCGAGCCCATGCCTTTCCTCGTGGTGGTCATCGACGAGGTCGCCGACCTGATGATGGTGGCCGGCAAGGACATCGAAGGCGCCGTCCAGCGCCTGGCGCAGATGGCCCGCGCCGCCGGCATCCACCTGATCATGGCCACCCAGCGCCCATCGGTGGACGTGATCACCGGCACCATCAAGGCCAACTTCCCGACCCGGATCAGCTTCCAGGTCACCTCCAAGATCGACAGCCGCACCATCATGGGCGAGCAGGGCGCCGAACAGCTGCTGGGCCAGGGCGACATGCTCTACATGGCGGGCGGCGGCCGCATCACCCGCCTGCACGGCCCCTTCGTCTCCGACGGCGAGGTGGAGGCGGTGGCCAAGTACCTGCGCGACCAGGGCCAGCCCCAGTACCTGGAGGCGGTCACCGCCGCCCCGGACGAGGATGGCGAGGGCGGCGGCATGGACGGCGACGGCGGCGCCTCGGGCGACGAGGTCTATGACCGCGCCGTGGCCGTGGTCACCCGCGACCGCAAGGCCTCCACCAGCTACATCCAGCGCCGCCTGCAGATCGGCTACAACCGCGCCGCCTCGCTGATCGAACGCATGGAGCAGGAAGGCGTCGTCGGCCCCGCCAACCACGCCGGCAAACGCGACATCCTGGCCCCGCCGCCGCCGTAGGGCGCCGCAGCTCCCATCGTACCCAACCGTTATCTGGAAATTACGCGAAGAGGCCTTCTCCCCTTGCGGGAGAAGGTGGCCCGAAGGGCCGGATGAGGGGTCGCACCGGTTTATCCGGGCGGTGTCGACAACGCAGCTCAGCGGCCGGCGCGACCCCTCATCCGTCCGCCTTCGGCGGGATGGTCTTCTCCCGCAAGGGGAGAAGGCCTCCTTCACGGTTCCGCCCCATCCCGGCTATAACCCTCCGGGGCCGACGACCTGGAGCTTATCGATTGACCGTCTCGCGAAACCCGACCCGCCGATCCGCGGCCCTCGCCCTCATCGCAGCCTGCGCGCTGATCGCCGGCGCGGCCTTCAGCCAGACTACCGCCCAGCCGCCCCTCTCCCCCGAAGACAAGGCCCTGGTCGACAGCGCCGCCGCCTACCTGCAGGCCCTGCCCACGGTGAAGGGGCGGTTCGAGCAGACCGACGCCCGGGGCGGGGTCACCGGGGGCGAGCTCTATCTCAGCCGGCCGGGCAAGGCGCGGTTCGCCTATGACCCGCCGTCGTCGCGGCTGGTGATCTCCGACGGTCATTGGGTGGGGATCAGCGATCCGCGGCTGAAGACCTTCAGCCGCTATCCCCTGTGGTCGACCCCCCTGTCGCTGTTCCTGGCCAAGACCGTGCGGCTGGACAAGGGCGTGGTCGTCGACCGGGTGACCCGGTCGGCGGACGGCTTCAGCCTCTCCGCGGTGGACGCCCGCCACCGCAGCCAGGGGCGGATCACCCTGACCTTCGCCAAGGACCGCGTCCGGCTGGAGGAATGGACCCTCACCGACAGCCAGGGCCAGGTCACGCGGGTGCGGCTGACCGGACTGGAGCCGGCCGGCGACCTCGATCCGAGCCTCTTCGTGCTGCACGGCGCCAAACCGCCGCCGGTTCCCGACGAAACCGATTCAGCGCACTGAGACATTTTCGTCACAATCAAGTCATAACAAGATTCTTCTTGACTTTAGGCTTCGAGGTGGCAAATTTAGCACGCATGAGGTGCGCGATTCAGTTCGCGCGCTGATCTCCGAGCCGGATCCCAATCCCCTCCCGGCGTCGGCATGAGAGACGACTTGACGCTCGGGCGCGGCCCTCCGCACCCGGGCGTTTTTTCATCTCGCGTCACGAGTTCATCCTCTTTCTTCCGTCATGGCCGGGCTTGTCCCGGCCACAAGGGAACACGGACTGTTGGGAGACCAGGTTTGGCGGCGGCGGCTGCTCGGCCCTTCACCCACCGCCAGCGATCCCTTGTGGCCGGGACAAGCCCGGCCATGACGGTTGAAAGTGGGATCGATCACCGCCTTGCCTTCCCCGCGCCGCGTGCGACAAGCCCGCATGACCCTTCGCATCGCCACCTGGAACATCAACTCCGTCCGCCTGCGCATCGACCAGGTCGCCCGGTTCGTGGCCGAACAGGCGCCGGACGTTCTGTGCCTGCAGGAGATCAAGTGCGAGACGCACCAGTTCCCCCGGGAGGCCTTCGAGGCCATGGGGATGCCGCACCTGGCGATCAGCGGGCAGAAGGGCTGGCACGGGGTGGCCATCGCCTCGCGCAAGCCCATCGAACCCGGCCCGGTCCTGCCCCTGTGCCGCGAGGGCCACGCCCGCTGCGTCTCGGCGGTGGTGGACGGGGTGGAGATCCAGAACTTCTACATCCCCGCCGGCGGCGACGTGCCCGACCGCGAACTGAACAAGAAGTTCGACCACAAGCTGGACTTCTATGAGCGGCTGACCCGGGAGGTCGCCGGCCGCGACCCCCGCAACGCCCTGGTGATCTGCGGCGACCTGAACGTGGCGCCCAGCGAATTCGACGTCTGGAACCACAAATACATGTCCAAGATCGTCAGCCACACCCCGATCGAGGTGGCGGCGATGACGGCTCTGCAGCAGGCCGGCGGCTTCATCGACGTGGTGCGCGAGGCCTACCCGGAACCTGCGCGGCTGGCCTCCTGGTGGAGCTACCGCGCCCAGGACTTCCGCGTCTCCAACCGCGGCCTGCGCCTGGACCACCTGTGGGCCAGCCCCGGCCTGCGCGAAGCGGTGTTCCGCACCGGCGCCCCGGTGGCGCGCATCCACGACGACGTGCGCGAGTGGACCCAGCCGAGCGACCATGCGCCGGTGACGATGGAGTTGGGGGTTTAGGGGGGGAACGCTCCGAGTCCCCCCCGCGTGCGCTACGGTATTCTCACATCTCCAAAAATCCCTGTTTAACAGAGACTTAAGGGCAGCATGGAGTAGGCCTTCTCCCCTCGCGGGAGAAGGTGGCGCGCGAATGCGCGACGGACGAGGGGCCGCGCCGGCCCATCCGATAATACGTTGAAACAACACCCCAATCGCCGGCGCGGCCCCTCATCCGGCCCTTCGGGCCACCTTCTCCCGCGGGGGGAGAAGGCC
>PLSW01000038.1 GCA_003165275.1 Caulobacteraceae bacterium | reverse complement strand
CCGTTGTACGGTGTAAAGCCGTACCCAGGGTTCGAATCCCTGCGTCACCGCCATTCCCTGGCTGTCAGTCGGACGGCAAACGTCCCGCGACCGCGTGCCAGTTGATCGGCAGTGCCAGATCGGGCCGTTCCTCGACGTTCTTCCGATCGAGGGCGTGGGGAAAGGATGTCGCAAAGCCCGTGGGCGCGGCCCTGTCCTTTCTCAGCAATGTGACCTCAAGCAGCGGTGGTATCACCAAGTCGCCCAATTTGACCGCGTCCATTTGATTGTTCGGATGGTTGTGGACGACATGGTAATTTCGCAGCAACCGGTCCAGCGCCGCGTCGATAATTGAAAAGCCGAAGCGATCGACGATCCGCTCCATGCCATGCAGCTCCAGGACGATGATCCGGAACCGCCTGAGCACCGCATCACTGACGTTCAGCAACACGGGCCATTCACCGCCTTCAATATCCATTTGCAAAATGAGGTCGCCGGCGGCGGGAACGCAACGCGCGACCCAGGCGTCCAAGGTCACGGTCATGGGATCGTCGACGACGCCTAGGAACTTTTTCTCGAAATGAACAAGCGGATCGTCAATCGGCGCGGCATCGACGGATGCGTCCGCCAGGTAGCAAGGAATGCCCCTGGCCACCAACGCAGCCTCGAACAGGGCGATCACATCGACCCCCGGCGAGAAGCAGGCGACAACTCCGTCAAGGTCGTCGGGGATCAGGTAACCCCCGTCGCCTTCACCGCCAATCCTGATCAATTCAAGCGGGGTTGTGACCGGAAACAGGCGCCGGATCAGCGACGCAACCGCCGCCGGATCGGCTATTTTTCCGAGGGAAAGCCGACGAAGGTACGCAAACTGAGTTAGTGCCCGCTTCTTCATAGAGCCCTCTGGTGCGGCGTAATCGGCGACACCGACCGCCCTGCGGCCAACTAGGTGAGTTGGCGGATTAAATTCAAGGGTGGTGTGGGGCGGGCCCAAGGGGGAGCTGGAGTCCTTGGGTGGGCGCGGGTCATGGGCGCGTCGCCAGCCAGATCACATGCCGCGCGCCGCGCCCGCTCGCCGTCGCGCGCACCCGCTGCTCGTCCACCGCGAACCCGCGGCGTCGTAACCGGGCTACGAACCGGTCGTCCGTCGTCGCCGACCACACCGCCAGCACGCCGCCGGGCCTGAGCGCCCGGGCCGCCTCGCCCAGGCCGGCGTCGCCGTAGAGGCCGTCGTTGGCGCCGCGGGTCAGGCCGGCGGGGCCGTTGTCCACGTCCAGCAGGATGGCGTCGAATGCCTCGCGGGCGCCGCCGATCAGCACGCGCACATCGTTGACCTGCAGGTCGACCCTCGCATCCTCCAGGCTGCCCGCGAAGATCTCCGCCATCGGCCCGCGGGCCCAGTCGGCCACCGCCGGCACGAGCTCCGCCACGGTAACCCGCGCATCGGCCCCGACCACCGCCAGGGCCGCGCGCAGGGTGAACCCCATGCCAAGGCCGCCAATGAGGATGTGTGGGGCGGGGCGGTCCGCGATCCGAGCGCAGGCGAGGGTGGCCAAGGCCTGTTCGGAGCCGCTCATGCGGCTGTTCATCAACTCGACTCCGCCGGCCATGATCGAATATTCCGCCCCGCGCCGCATCAGCCGCAACTCGCCGCCGCCGCCGGGCATTGTGGCGCTGTCGAGGTGTTCCCAGGGGATCATGATGCGCGCCCCGCGCCGACCGCCTGGCCGGCGCACCAGCCCGATGCCCACGCCCACTGGAAATTGTATCCGCCGAGCCAGCCGGTAACGTCGACCACCTCGCCGATGAAGTAGAGCCCCGGGCAGGGCCTGGCCTCGAGGGTGCGCGAGTCCAGGTCCCGGGTGTCGACGCCGCCCAGGGTCACCTCGGCGGTGCGGTAGCCCTCCGAGCCCACGGGCTTCAAGGTCCAGGCGTTCACCGCCTCGGCCACGCGGCGAAGGGCGACGTCGGACTGGTCGGCGAGGTTGCCCCTGGCGGCGTCCGTGGTCTCGGCGATCCACTGGGCGAGGCTGCGCGGCAACCAGGCGGCCAGGGCGGTGGCGACGGCCTGGCGCGGCTGGCTGGCCCTGGCGGCGCGCAGGCCCGCAAAGACGTCGATCCCCGGGCCGAGGTTGAGGGTGATGGCGTCCCCTTCGCGCCAATAGGAGGAGATCTGCAGGATCGCCGGGCCGGAAAGGCCGCGATGGGTGAACAGCATCGCCTCCTCGAATCGCGTCTTGCCGTGGCTGACGGCGACATCCACCGCGACCCCGACCAGCGGCTTCAGCCGCTCCAGCATCCCCGGCTCGAAGGTCAGCGGCACGAGGGCGGGGCGGGTCTCGACCAGCCGCAGGCCGAACTGCTCGGCCAGGGCGTAGCCGAAGCCGCTGGCGCCCATCTTGGGGATCGACTTGCCGCCGCTGGCCACGATCAGGGACGCGCAGGCGATCATTCCGCTTGCTGTGGTCAGCGCGAAACCGTCCGCGCCCCGCGTGACCCCGCTCACCTCCGTCGACGGGCGAAGCTGGGCGCGGTTCGCCTTCATTTCACTCAGCAACATGGCGATGATCTGCTTAGCCGAGCCATCGCAGAAGAGCTGGCCGAGGGTCTTTTCGTGATGGGCGATCCCGTGCCGGTCGACCAGGGCGACGAAGTCCCGCGGCGTGTAGCGCGACAGGGCTGAGATACAGAACCGCGGATTGGCCGAGAGGAAGTTCGCGGGGCCCGTGCGCAGGTTGGTGAAATTGCAGCGGCCGCCGCCGGATATGCGAATCTTCTCCCCAGGCGCGTCGGCATGATCGATGACCAGGACGGACAGACCGCGGCGGCCCGCCTCGATGGCGCACATCATTCCCGCGGCTCCGGCGCCGATCACCACGACATCGAAACGTTCCAAGGGGGCGGCTCTCCAGCGCGGTCGTGTCACTCGATGTTCGACGTAGGCCGCGGCAGTCGTCTATGATGGTTCGACTCGTTCCGCGTCCAGCCTGAGCATGCCATGTCCACCGTGACCATCCCGACCGCCGAAACCGGCGAAGCGTCCGACGGCGCGCGGCCGGTCTATCGCCGGGTCCTGCTCAAGGTCTCTGGCGAAGTGCTGATGGGCGAACAGAAATTCGGCATCGACATCGACACCCTCGGCGCCGTCGCCTCCGACATCGGCGAGGTGGTCGCCCAGGGGGTGCAGGTCTGCCTGGTGATCGGTGGCGGCAACATCTTCCGGGGGCTGTCGATGGCCGGCAAGGGCATGGAGCGGGCCAGTGCCGACTACATGGGCATGCTGGCCACGGTGATGAACGCCCTGGCTATGCAAAGCGCCCTCGAACGCATCGGGGTGCACACCCGCGTCCAGTCGGCGATCCCCATGGACGCCATCTGCGAGCCCTACATCCGCCGGCGGGCCCTGCGGCACCTGGAAAAGGGCAGGGTGGTGATCTTCGCCGCCGGCCTGGGGGCGCCCTTTTTCACCACCGACACCCCCGCGGCCCTGCGCGCCGCCGAAATGGGCTGCGACGCCCTGTTAAAGGGCACCAGCGTCGACGGGGTCTACACCGCCGATCCCAAGAAGGACGCGAGCGCCGAGCGCTACGACCGGCTGAGCTATCTTGAGGTTCTGGCCCAGGATCTGCGGGTCATGGACGCCTCGGCGATCAGCCTGATGCGCGACAACGCCATTCCCATCATCGTGTTTTCGATTAAGGAACGCGGCGCCTTCCTCAACGTACTGACCGGCGCCGGCGTTCACACCGTCATCGCCCACGAACGCCACGCCAAAGACTGAGAGCTGCCATGGCCACCGCCGAAAAGCCCGTCCTCGCCCGATACAAGGAGCGCATGGACAAGACCGTCGCCACCCTGAAGGAAGAATTCAGCAGTCTGCGCACCGGCCGGGCCACCGCCGGCCTGCTCGACCAGGTCATGGTCGAGGCCTACGGCTCGCCCACCCCCATCACCGCCGTGGCCAGCATCAGCGTGCCCGATCCACGTTCGATCACCGTCAGCGTCTGGGACCGGGGGGTGGTGGTTTCCGTCGAAAAGGCCATCCGCAACTCCGGCCTCGGGTTCAATCCGGTCGTCGAGGGCCAGACCCTGCGCGTGCCGATCCCGCCGCTCACGGAGGAACGCCGCAAGGACATCGCCAAGATGGCCGGCAAATACGCCGAGCAGCAGCGCATCGCCGTGCGCAACGTGCGCCGGGACGCCAATGACGACCTGAAAAACGCCGAGAAGGACGCCGTCATCAGCCAGGACGAGCTGAAACGCATGACCGACGAGGTCCAAAAGCTCACAAACGAGGCGATCAAGCGCATCGACGAGGCCTTGAAAACGAAAGAGCAAGAGATCATGCAGGTTTAATGGTCGGGTCGGCGGAGCCGCCGCCCTGGTAAAGGACCACTGCATGCCGCCGAGTTCCGGCCTTCCCCCATCCACGCGTGACGACGACGGCGGACCGGCTGAGGCCGAGCGCGGCCTCCACGTCGCCATCATCATGGACGGGAACGGACGCTGGGCGAAGGCGCGGGGCCTGCCGCGCACGATCGGGCACCGCTATGGGGTCAACGCCCTGAAGCGCACCGTCGAGGCCGCCCAGGCCATGGGCGTCGAGTGCCTGACCGTGTTCGGCTTCTCCACCGAGAACTGGCGCCGGCCGGCCAAGGAGGTCTCCGAACTCATGGGCCTGCTAAAGGCCTATGTGCAAAGCGATCTCGCCCGTCTCGAGCGGGACGGGGTGCGGGTGCGGGTATTGGGCCGGCGCGACGGCCTTTCGGCGGATATCCTGCAGGTCATCGAGCGCGCGGAGACCCGGACGGCGAAGAACACCCGCTATCATCTGCAGATCGCCTTCAATTACGGCGGCCAGGCGGACATCACCGACGCCGCCCGGCGGCTCGCCGAACGGGTGAGGGCGGGGGAGCTCGATCCGGCCGACATCAATGAGACCCTGTTCGAGAGCCAGCTCTCCACCGCCCATGAACGGGCGCCGGACCTGATCATCCGCACCAGCGGCGAACAGCGGTTGTCCAATTTCCTGTTGTGGGAGGCGGCCTATGCGGAGCTGGTTTTCCAGGACGTGCTGTGGCCGGACTATGGGCCCGCGCACCTGGAGGCGGCCCTGACGGAGTTCCGCGCGCGTGACCGGCGGTATGGCGGAGCTGAGGCGAATGACGTCCTCGCGACCGGCTAGACGCTTCGACTGGCATAATTTGGCGGTGCGGGCGGCCTCGGCGATCGTGTTGATCACCGGCGTCGTCGCCGTCATCTGGCAGGGCGCGTCGCCGCTGGGCAACGCCGCCTTCCTGCTGATGCTGTCCCTGGCCGTGGGCATGTTGGCCATCGAATGGGGCGGCATGAGCGCGCCGGCGACGTCGGGCCGCGTCGCCGCCGCCATCATCGTCGCCGTGCTGGTCTGCCTCTACCTTCCCTCCCTGCGCCCTGAGGCCTGGGCTTGGCCGGCCGCCTGGCTGTGCATGGTGTTCGGCGCAGCCGCGGCGGCGCTTGCGGCCGGCGCCCTGCGTGAGCGGCCCGCGGACGCGGCCTTCGGCGTCTTCTACATCACCGCCCCGATCCTGGCCCTCGCCTGGCTGCACGCCAGCCCCAATCCCATCAGCTGGATCATCCTGCTGTTCGCGGTCACCTGGTCGGCGGACATCTGCGCCTTCCTGGTCGGCAACCTCTTGAAGGGGCCGAAGATCTGGCCGCGCTATTCGCCCAACAAGACCTGGGCCGGCTTCATCGGCGGTCTTGTGGGGGCGGTGCTGGGGTCGATGGCGGTGGTCTGGGTCACGTCGCACTTCCACGGCGCGCAGCTGAGCGTGGGCTTCGCCGTCAGCGTGGGCCTGGCCGGCGGATTGGCGACCATGGTCGGCGACCTCTGGGAATCCGTGCTCAAGCGGCGCTACGGCGTCAAGGACTCCGGCGACCTGATCCCGGGCCATGGGGGGCTTCTGGACCGGGTCGACGGGCTGATGTTCGCCGCCCTGGCCGTTGCGGGCGCCCGGTTGATCCATCAGATAGGCTGGGCGCAATGACCGTTCGTCGCAGCGTCACCATCCTCGGCTCGACCGGCTCGATCGGGGTTTCCACCCTGGACCTGCTCGCCGAAGCCGTCGCCCACGGCTCGGCGGAGGTGGAGATCATCGCCCTGACCGCCGGGCGCAATGTCGAGCGGCTGGCCGAACAGGCGCGCCTCTGGCGCCCGAAGCTCGCGGTGATCGCCGATGCCGATCTGGGCGACACCCTGCGTGATCGCCTGGCCGGCTCGGGGGTGCAGACCGCCGCCGGTCCGGAGGCGGTGAAGACCGCCGCGGCCATGGGCGCGGACTGGGTGATGTCGGCGATCGTGGGCTCGGCGGGGCTCGCGCCCACCCTGGCGGCCGCCCGAACGGGGGCGATCATCGCCCTGGCCAACAAGGAAAGCCTGATCTGCGCCGGCCCGGCCCTGCTGGAGACCGTGCGCAAGGCCAACGGCGTGCTGATCCCGGTGGACTCGGAACACTCGGCGATCTTCCAGGTCCTGCAGCCCGACTGCCGCGACCGGGTCGCGCGGCTGATCCTCACCGCCTCGGGGGGGCCGTTTCGCGAGTGGACCCGCGAGGCCATGGCCGGCGCCAGCCGTGAACAGGCCCTGGCCCATCCGAATTGGAGCATGGGCGCCAAAATTTCGATCGATTCGGCGACGATGATGAATAAGGGGCTCGAAATGATCGAGGCCGCGTACCTGTTTTCAACACCGGCCGATCGGATCGACGTCTTGATTCACCCTCAATCGGTGATCCACAGCCTGGTCGAGTATCAGGACGGATCAACCCTGGCCCAGCTTGGGCCGCCCGACATGCGCGCGCCCATCGCCTGCGCCTTCGCGTGGCCGGACCGGCTGCCCTGGCCGGCCCAGCGCCTGGATCTGGCCGCCATCGGCTCGCTCACCTTCCAGGCCCCGGACCTCGACCGCTTCCCGGCGATCAGTCTGGCGCGGCAGGCCCTGCGGGCGGGCGGAGCGGCACCGAACGCCATGAACGCGGCAAACGAGGCCGCGGTTGCAGCTTTCCTTGACCGACGCATCGGCTTTCTCGATATTGCGGCGACGGTAGCTGAGACCCTTGAGCGGATGGACGCCGCGGGGGACTTAATCGCGGGGGCGAACGCTGACGGCGCACTGGAGATCGCCATGATCACCGACACCTCGGCTCGCCGCGTCGCAGCGGACGTGCTGGCGAGCCTGTGAAACTCGCCAAAATCACCTTCCTCTAGCGACCAGGAATCCACGCCCCCCATGTTATCCTTCGCACAGTCCGTGCTCTTGTCGGTCGTGACCTGGCTGCCGGTGATGACGATCATCATCACCATTCACGAACTCGGCCATTTCCTCGTCGCGCGCGCCTTCGGCGTGGCCGTGGACCGCTTCTCCATCGGCTTCGGCCGGCCGATTTTCTCTCGCCGTGATCGATATGGCACGGAGTGGCGGCTCAGCTGGCTGCCGGTGGGCGGCTACGTCCGTTTCGCCGGCGACGACAACGACGCCAGCGTCCCCGACTCGCATGACCTGGAAGACCTGCGCAAGGCGATCGTCGCGCGGGACGGGCCTGGCGCGGAGAAGCGCTATTTCGCCTTCAAGCCGCTCTGGCAGCGCGCCTGCGTCGTGGCGGCCGGGCCGGCGGCGAACTTCCTGCTGGCGATCGTGCTGTTCGCGGGGATCTTCGGGATTTTCGGCCAGTACGTCGCCTTCCCCAAGGTGGCCGCGGTCTCGCCGGGCTCGCCGGCGGCTCACGCCGGGCTGGCGGCCGGGGACACTATCCTTGAGATGGACGGCCATCGCGTGGCCAGCTTCGCCAAGCTGCACAACTATGTGTCGCTACGCGCGGGCGTTCCAATTCGCCTGCTGGTCAAACGCGGCGCTGCGGAATTCCAGGTGGTGGCGACGCCCGTGGAAGCGGAAATAGTCGACGAGGTCGCCGGCAAGCAGAAGATCGGCCTGCTTGGCCTGGCGGGCGCCCCGGGCGCCACCTCCGGAAAGTGGGTCACCTACAACCCGGTGCAGGCGGTCGGCGCCGCAGTCGACCAGACCGTCGATATCCTGCAGACCACCACCTACTACATCGGCCGCATGATCCGCGGGCAGGTGTCCGGCGACCAGATCAGCGGCCCGATCGGCACAGCCCAGGCGGCCGGCGCGGTGGCCAAGGCCGAAGCCCATGATGCGCCCAATCTGCCGTCGGCGATTCTCGCCGTCACCGTCGGGTTGGTCAATGTGGCCGCGGTGTTTTCCGTGGCCATCGGCTTCCTCAACCTGATGCCCATCCCTGTCCTGGACGGGGGCCATCTGCTCTTCTACGCTTACGAGGCCGCGGCGCGGCGGCCACTGGCGGCCTCAGTTCAGATGGTCACCTACCGCGTGGGACTTGCCTTGGTGCTCGGATTGATGTTGTTCGCCACGACCAACGATCTGCGCCGTAACAACGTTTTTCATTTCCTGAGTGGGCTGTTCACTTGACCGTCCTCCTCGCGTCCATGGCTGAACCGATGCAATCCACCAGCGTTCGCTGCATTCGCAATCGTCGCGGCCTTGCGTCGGGGCTGGCGGTGCTGCTCGGCACCTCGGCCCTCGCATCCGTGGCCTGGGGGCAGGCGGCCGCGCCCGTCGCCGCCTCGGCCGCCCCCGCTCCCGCGGGCGCCGCGCCAGCCGCCCC